>NZ_CP187358.1:2400000-2705175 GCF_049810315.1 Pseudarthrobacter sp. J47 | reverse complement strand
TGGGCCCGGATCAGCCAGCTGTTTGCAGCATGGCTGGGGCCGAGAAAATCCGACGCAAACTGCGCCCGGAGAAGCCCTGACAACACGACATCGGACGGGGGTTCAATTCCCCCCATCTCCACAGGCAGCCCCTGGATCCCAGTGATCCAGGGGCTTTCTTTGTCTCTAAGGCCTTTCAGGGTCTGCCTGCCAGTGGCAGGCTCTGGACACTCATAGCAAGTAGGCTTAGTGTTTTTCGGGGGAACTCAATGACAGGGAGAAGCAAATGCAAACCGTTGAAGAGACAGTCGAAGTCGCTGTCCGGTTCGTACGGCCTACAACCAGTGGACCCAGTTCGAATCGTTCCCGGAGTTTATGTCCGGCGTCGAATCAGTCACCCAGCTAACGGACACCACCAACCACTGGAAAGCAAAAATCGCAGGAGTTGAGCGGGAGTTCGATACCGAAATCGTTGACCAGGAACCCGATGACAGGATCGCGTGGCGCAGTGTTGACGGCAGATCCCATGCCGGCATCGTACGGTTCAAGCCGCTGGACGCACAGCACACCGAGGTCAAGGTCCATTTCGAATGGGCCCCGGAAACGTTCGCCGAAAAGGCAGGCGCGGCCCTGAACATCGATGAAATGCAGGTCAAAGCGGACATGCGGAAGTTCAAGGAATTCATCGAGTCCCGTGGCACCGAAACAGGCGCCTGGCGTGGTGAAGTGGAGGACCGCGGGCCCACCGGGGACGCCCTGTAAGGGCTAGGCTGGCACTTCGACGTCGACGATACCTACAAAGCGGCTACCCACGCCGTCGAATTCACTCCGCACAAAACCGGGCTGCAGGGCAGGAAGGTCCCGCGGTGAGTGGTGTTCGCAGATGACGTAGGTGAACTCCGGCCACCACTTCTTGGGACGCGCAGCTTCAGCGTATCCGCAGACAGTGCACGTCAAATGGACCCACACCGGCCGCTTGCCCGTCCGGTTGGCGCGTGACTGGACCAGCCAGGCCGGTGGATTATTGAATAGTTCATCCAGTTCCTCGCGGCTCACCCGCGACGGAACGCCGTGGCGCTGCGCCATTTCAAGGGGGATATCGAGGGCAATTGCCGCGTCACGTCTGCTGATCATCACCATCAACCATACGGGAGTCCGCCCTGCCTGCCGGCCATATGCGTCCGGATGGGCCAGGATTAGGCAGGTTTTAACCCACCAGTGCCATACCGGCTGCTGCGGCGGACAGTCCAAGGACCAGGTTTGCCACAACATTCATTGCCGCAGCGGCATACCTGGCCTCACTGAACAGCCTGACGGTGGCGGTGGTCCAGGAACTGAACGTTGTCAGTCCGCCGGCCAGTCCCGCCGCCAGCCCGGTCTGCCATTGTCCGGGCGGGATGCCTGCAGTGGCGCCGAGCGCCATCCCGATCATGGCACAGCCTGCAACGTTCACGAGCAGAGTGGCCCAAGGCCAGTGCCGGTGGACGGTGGTGGACCGGCCCTGCGGCAGGTTGCGGGGGACTGGAACGGGGCCGGGCGTGTGGTGGGCAAACCAGGTATCGACGCCGAAGCGCAGCAGCGCGCCCAGCATGCCGAAGGCACCTACCAGGAGTGCGGCGGTCACGGTGTGCCCCGGCTCTGCAGGGTGCTGCCGCCGGGCATGGCGTGACCGGCCCGCCAGCCGGCAGCAGCAGCCCCGAGGCCCAAGACAAGGGACAACGCAAGATACCCAACAAACGGAAGGTAGGCTCCACTGCGCGCCAGGGAGTCCAACGAGTAGGCCACCGCAGAGAAGGTGGTGAAGGAACCAAGGAGTCCTGGACCCAGTCCCGCCCGCAGCCAGAAAGCGGTGCCCGGCCGGGCCATCCATACGGTGGTCAGGAAGGCCAGGACGAAGCTGCCCACAACATTGATGCCGAGGGTGGTCCAGGGGATCGCGCCGGAGTGTTCGGGAAACATCAGCCCCAGGCCGTAGCGAAGCTCCGTACCGCAGATTCCGCCTATGGCCACGGCGAGCCATGCCCGCCAGGAAGGCCAGCGGCCAGGTGTCACCCGGAGGTCCCCACCAGGCAACCCTGGTGGGGTGCGTCGCTGTAGACCCACAAGGCGGAGGCCACCTCTTCGGCGAGGTCGAATTCGCGCTGGCCGGTGCCGTTGCCTATCCGGACCATCAGCGCACCACCGAACGGCTTGCGCCCCACGACCTCGACGTCCGAATCAAGGTCAATGTGTTCGGCCGCCAAATAGCGGAGCAGCTCGGGATTGTCGTCACTGATGCGGGTAATCCGGCCGGTGTGGCCGGCGTCGAGTTCGTTCATCAGGTACGCCTTGGGCATTCTGACCAGGCCGTCCGCTCCCGGGATGGGATCGCCATGCGGGTCCCGATCCGGGTTGCCCAGTTTTGCCGCCATCCGCTCGATGAAGGTGTCGGACACGGCATGTTCCAGGAGTTCGGCCTCGTCATGGACCTCATCCCAGCTGTAGCCGAGTTCGCGCACGAGGTAGGTCTCGATCAACCGGTGACGGCGCACCATGGACAATGCGAGCCGGAGACCTTCGGGAGTGAGCGTGATGGCGCCGTACGGCTGATGGTCCACCAGGCCCTGGTCCTTCAGCTTCCGGACCATTTCCGAGACGGATGAGTTGGCCACGCCCAGGCGCTGGGCCAGCTGCGAGGACGTGATGGGCTTGTCCTGCCATTCGGTAAACGAATAGATAACCTTGACGTAGTCCTCGATGGACGATGACGGCGCGGTGCTCTTCACGGGATCAAGCCTACTCTTCCAGGGGCCTGCATCAGGGCCTCGTGGCCAGCCAGGCCTGGGTGACGTAGGGGAGACCAAGTTGTTCGGTGTCCCCGTGGCCCAGGTGTTCATGCAGGTACCATTCCAGGTTGGCCAGGACCTTGGTGCGTGTCTGCTCTTGTGCGGACAGGTAGTAACTGCGTGACTTGGTGAGTTCCACGATGTCATGGGTCGTCACGGCATCCTCCCAGCGGAACTGCCGTCCTTCAAGTTTCCGGAATTCGGGGCCTACAGCCGGCCGGAAGTCCGGCTTGAGAACATCTCCGGCGTGCATAATGCGCGATAACCGGTGAACCCACGGGACAGTGGTGTCCAGCTGGTTCCAGATCAGCGCCAGCGTTCCGCCGGGCCGCAGGATCCGGGCTGCCTCGCTGCTGGCGGCCACCGGATCCACCCAGTGCCATGCCTGGGCGGCACTGACGACGTCGAACGCGGAGTCGGGCAGTCCGGTCACCTCGGCAGAGCCAAGGCAGGCCGTTGCGGCCGGGCAGGACAGGTGCAACTGGGCGAGCATGTCCGCTGACGGGTCTACTGCGGTGACCTGCAGGCCGCGCTCCAGCAGGAGGGCTGTGAACTTACCCGTGCCCGCTCCAAGATCGGCAACGTCATGGGCCCCGGCCGGAAGAAGCCAGTCAACGGCCGCGGCCGGGTAGCCGGGTCTGACGCGGTGGTAGTGCTCGCCGCCGTCCTGGAAACTGCGGCTCATTTCCCGGCGCCGGCCGTGCTCCAGCTTGGGTCCGCCGCGTGCCACCGGCCGCCTCCTATTGTTCCCGCGTAAAACCTGTCCTAACGAATTTACCGCAGGTCAGTCCACGGAGCAGGGCGCTGCGCCAGCTGTTCCAGGGGTGTTGGGCGCCCAGTGCGGGTAGATGCGGGTGTCATTGGCCGGCACCCAACGGCCGGAATCCACCACATAGTCCCAGCCCAGCCCGGTCCGGCGGAGTGCGTCGATGCCGGCCAGCAGGCGTTCAGCATCCTCAAGCCGGGAACCAAGGCCGAAGCTGGCCCGGAGTGAGCCGGACGGCAGGCCCAGCCGCTTAAGCAGGGGATGGGCGCAGAACCGGCCATCGCGCAGTCCCACTCCGTGTTCAGCGGAAAGGTAGGCCGCCACCAGGCCGGCGTCATAGCCCTCCACGGAGAAGTTCACCACGCCAACGGTGTCGGTGGAGTCCTCGAAGATGTGGTGCACGGTGACGCCGTCGATGGCAGTGAGCCCTTCCACCAGGTGTTCCCTGATGGCTGCCTCGTGTCCGCTCACCAGCGTGGCATCGATGGCGGCCAGCACCTGGGTGGCCCGGGCGAGCGTGGCTGCACCCAGGACGTTGGGGGAGCCGCCTTCATGGCGCGCGGGGCCGGTGGTCCAGCTGACTCCATCAATCCGGGCTTCCCTGACGGCACCGCCGCCCGCGAGGTGCGGTGTGCCGGCGTCGAGCCAGTCCGGGCGTCCGACCAGGACGCCGGCGCCGAACGGGGCGTAGAGCTTGTGGCCGGAGAAGGCGAGGTAGTCGACGTCGGACGCGGCTATGTTGATGCGGCGGTGCGGTGCCAGTTGCGCAGCATCCACAACAATCCGGGCGCCATGTTCGTGGGCCAGGGCCGCAAGGTCGTCGATGGGCAGGATCTCGCCGGTAACGTTCGATGCGCCGGTGACAGCCAGCAGGCTGACATCGCCCTGTGCCAGTTCCCTGCGGAGCACCTCAACAGTGCCGGCGATCGTTTGCTCAGCCACCACACTGCGGTGCGGCACGCCCTGCCAGGGAAGGAGGTTGGCGTGGTGCTCGATGTCCAGGTACAGGACTTCGCCCGCGTGGCGTCCGTCCACAACGGGGAGGCAGCCGGCCAGCAGGTTCAGGGAATCGGTGGTGTTACGGGTGAAGATCACTGAATCGTCGGGGCGTCCGCCCACGAAGTCCCTGACGATGTTACGGGCGTTCTCATACACCGACGTGCTGATCTGGGAGGCATACCCGGCTCCGCGGTGGACGCTGGCGTAGTACGGCAGGATCTCGTTCAGGTAGGCGGAGACCACCGAGAGGGCCGGTGCCGAAGCCCCGTAATCAAGGTTGGCGTAGCGCACATGCCCGCCGGAGATGAGCGGGGCCTGGATCTCGGCGCCAGTGACCGCAGCCAACGGACGGGCGGCCAGGGAGTTGCTCAGGGGAGAAAAAGTGACAGCAGTCATGGGACCTCACAAATACAGGACGCCCATTGCAGGGAATCCGCGCTTGCCGCATCCACTCCGGACCGGCCTGGTCGTCACCCGGGGCACCCCACCGCGAATGGAGGGTTGCCGGCCAGCAAACCGGGGTTTAGCGCTGGCACTCGTGACCTGTTAGAAGACTAGAACAATGGCCGGCCGGGTAAAAACCCCGACCGGCCGCGAACTGCTTTATTACTGCATTTGTTACGGAAAGCTACGCGGTCTCAGAGGAGATCGTCGACGTCCGGGTTGAGCCGCTTGAGTACTTCGGAGTGGAGGATCGAGTTCGTCGCCAGGGCATTGCCGCCAAACGGACCGTCCTCGCCTTCCAGGGACGTAAACCTGCCTCCGGCCTCAACCACGATGGGCACCAGGGCGGCCATGTCGTACAGGTTGAGTTCGGGTTCACAGGCAATGTCGACGGCACCTTCAGCCACCATGCAGTAGGACCAGAAATCCCCGAAGGCGCGCGTGCGCCAGACGTCCTCCGTCAGTGCAAGGAACTCATTGAGGTTGCCGCGTTCCTTCCAGCCGCCCAGGCTGGAATAGGAAAGTGAAGCATCTGACAACGCGGACACGTTGGAAACCCTGAGCCTGGTGGCAGCAGCCAGGGACCGGCCCATGTAGGCCCCGGCGCCCTTGGCGGCCCACCAGCGCTTGCCCAGCGCCGGGGCGCTGACGACGCCAACCACCGGTTCGCCTTCATCAACGAGGGCAATCAGCGTGGCCCACACGGGAACACCCCGGACAAAGTTCTTCGTGCCGTCGATGGGATCGATGATCCAACGCCGGGAACCGTGACCGCTGCTGCCGAATTCCTCGCCCAGTACGGCGTCGCGCGGACGGGAGCGGGAAAGCTGTCCCCGGATGGCTTCCTCAGCCGCTTTGTCCGCGTCGGTCACGGGCGTCAGGTCAGGCTTGGTCTCGACCTTCAGGTCCAGGGCCTTGAACCTGCTCATCGTCTGGTCATCGACCGAATCGGCCAGTACGTGGGCAAGGCGCAGGTCATCGTTGTAGCTCGAAGAGGGTTGGATCATGGTTACAAGCTACCGCCAAAGTGGTGTGGAACCCGGGAGATCGGCCGCCAACGGTCTCAGCTGATGCTGCCGAGCTCCTTGGACTCCTGGCCTTCCAGGCGCGGGTCCACGCCCAACAGGCGGCGCAGCGAGGCGAGCCTGGCAGGTCCTGAAGGCCCCGCGCTGCCCGCTGCAACATACGCATCCAGGCCACAGTCAGGGGTGTCCTTGTGCTTGCAGCCGCGGCCGCAACCTTCGGTGCCCGGTTCCAGGTCCGGAAAGGCCCTCAGGATGCGGTCCGGGTCCACGTGCGCCAGTCCGAAGGACCTGATGCCGGGGGTGTCGATGATCCAGCTGCCGGCCGGGGAATCCGTGAGTTTCAGGGCAAGCGCCGATGAGGACGTATGCCGTCCACGGCCGGTCACTGCGTTTACGCCACCCGTGGCACGTTCCGCACCGGTGAGTGCGTTGACCATGGTCGATTTTCCGACGCCGGAATGCCCCAGCATCACGGTGACCTTGCCATCCAGGTGTGCCCGCAGTTCAGCGACCGCCTGTTTGTCCAGCTTGGCCGAGAGTCCGTCGTCGGACCGGGCATCAATGCCTGACACGCCGCTGTCTGCCGTGCGGCTGATGATCACCGGGAAGTCGAGGTGTTCGTAATTGGAAAGCAGCTCGGCCGGATCCTTGACGTCGGCCTTGGTGACCAGCAGGAGCGGCTCGATGCCGGCGTCGTAGGCGGCAACCAGGGCCCGGTCGATGAAGCCTGTCCGCGGTTCGGGGTTGGCCGCGGCCACAACCACTACCAGTTGGTCGGCGTTGGCGACAACGGCGCGTTCAATCGGATCGGTGTCGTCCGCGCTGCGGCGCAGCAGGGTGTTCCGGTCCTGGATCCGGACCAGGCGGGCCAGGGTGTCCGGTGCTCCGGAGACATCTCCGACCAGGGAGACGAAGTCTCCCGCCACCACCGGGGATCGGCGGAGTTCGCGGGCCCGGGCCGCAATGACAACGCGTTCATCAGGTGAAGCCTCGTCCACTACGGCCGTGTAGCGGCCGCGGTCCACGGTGATGATTCTGCCCGTTACGGCGTCGTCGTGGCTGGGCCGGTCCTTGGTGCGGGGCCGGGAGCCCTTTTTACTGGGACGGATCCTGACGTCGGATTCGTCCCAGGAATCAGTCCTACGGGGCACTGGCAGGGCCTCCCGGCCGCTGGCCTGCGGTCTGTGCGGCCGCGGGGTCCTCTGCCCTCCGTGAGGACTGTCCCAGCATGTCGGCCCAAAGTTCCGGGAAGTCCGGCATGGTCTTGGCGGTGGTGCCGATGTCCTGGACCTCCACGCCTTCTACTGCCAGCCCCAGGATGGCGCCCGCGGTGGCCATCCTGTGGTCCGCGTAGCTTTGGACCACGCCCGCATGCAGGGGTGCCGGGGAAATGACGAGCCCGTCGCTGGTTTCCTCGGCCCGGCCGCCCAGCCGGTTGATCTCGGTGACCAGCGCCTTCAGCCTGTCCGTTTCGTGGCCACGGAGGTGGGCAATGCCGCTGAGCCGGGAAGGCGTGGTTGCAAGGGCACACAGCGCAGCGACCGTGGGGGCGAGTTCACTGGTTTCGTCGAACGTGCCGCCCTTGATTTCGGGGCCGCCTGTGACGGTGAGGATGCCGTCCCTATAGGTAACTTCCGCGCCCATGGCGGTGAGGATGCCCCGCCACATGTCGCCCACCTGCGTGGTGTGTTCCGGCCAGTCCGGGATCCGGACCGTGCCGCCGGTGGCCAGTGCGGCCGCCAGGAACGGCCCGGCGTTGGACAGATCCTGTTCGATCCGCTGGTCGAAGGCCCGGATGGGGCCGGGTGCAACCACCCAGTGGTTGGGCACGGAATCATCCACTGTGACGCCCACGCTGCGCAGGGCAGCCACAGTCATGGTGATGTGGTCCAGGCTGGGCACCGGCTTCCCCACGTGCTCCAGGTGCAGGCCTTCCGTAAAGCGCGCTCCCACCAGCAGCAGGGCCGAGACGAACTGCGACGACGCGCTCGCGTCAATCACCAGGTGACCGCCGCGGACCTCGCCGTTGCCCTCCACAACAAACGGCAACGACGACGGCGTCCCACCATCGGGTGCCGCAACAGCAACACCCAGCGCGGACAGTGCCTCGATGATGGTTCCCATGGGACGCTCACGGGCGTGCGGATCGCCGTCGAACATGGTTGACCCATGCCGCAGGGCGGCAAGCGGCGGAACAAACCTCATCACCGTGCCGGCCAGCCCGCAATCGATCGTGGAGGCAGCCGCGGGGGCAGAGGAACTGATGGGCGTGATTTCCAGGTCAGGCCCGAAGGCGCCGTCCCCGGGAACTTCGGTGACTGTGGCGCCGAGCTGGCGCAGGGCCTGGACCATAAGGGCCGAGTCGCGTGAGTGCAGGGGAGCCCGCAGCCGGGAGGGTCCGTCAGCGAGGGCCGCCAGGACCAGGAAGCGGTTGGTCAGCGACTTGGAGCCGGGAATACGGACCGTGGCGTTCACCGGGTTGCTGGCGTACGGAGCAGGCCAGTGGTCCTGGAGGGTGGTGCCTGAAGTTGGGGCAGTGCCGGACATGCGGTGTTATGCCCCCGCGACCTGGTCAACTGCGCGGCGGACGGCCTTGTCTGCCTTGTGCCACTGCTTCCCTGTGGTTTTCCTGACGTCCGAGCTCAAGTGGCCCGCCGCCTTCTTCGCATCGGCAGCGAGGTGCTCGGCGCGCCAGGCAAGGCTCGGCTTGCCGGCGGTATCCACGGCTGCCAGCAGGACGCCACCACTCAGTGAGACGTTCTTGAGCAGTTGCCGGCGCCGGGCATCACGTCCCTCCTTGTTGCTGATGTCCGCGCTGCGCCACTCCACATAGGTGTTGAGCGCTGAGACCAGGACCAGGATGCCGGCGGACAGGCGTGAGAACTTGCCCAGGCCAAACAGCACACCGGCTCCGACCTGGGTGCCGCCGATGACGCGGGCCAACGTTTTGTCGCTGGTGGCGAACGGCAGGGACTGGGACGCACGGCGCAGGATGGGGGACAGCTGCTGGGCGGTGTCGTCAGCGTTCTTGAGCTTATCCATGCCGGCTACCACGAAGCTTGACGCGAGCATTGGCCGGGCGAGAAAACGGACTACGGACATGAAGTTCCTCCTGGCTGAACGAACCGCATCGATCGCGGCGGAATCCTTTCTAGTCTTGCACTTTTGGGGAATATTTGCCCGCCGCACAGGGTTGTGGTCATCGGAGCCGGGAACCAGATCCCGGCCGTGAACCGGACCATGGAGCGGAGTTGGACTTTTTGACGCTGTTGAAGCCGGCGGAAACGGAAGCATCAGGACCCATGAAGCTCGAGGCTGCGGACTTTGATCCGGAAGCTTCCGCGCAAGAGTACGGCCTGCGGCCATCCCACGGTGTCGCAGTAGACTTGAGCGCAATGAGTACCCTGGATCCGGCCTCGACGGCCATGTACCAAGCTGCAGGCGGCAATGCCGGCAGCGAAGCAGACCCGGCACACGCTGAGGATGCCGTAGAAACCTACGCCGACTCCGGTCCGGACGTGGATGTTGCGGCCGAGTCCACGGAGGAACGCCGCGTCCGGTTTGAGCGGGATGCCATGCAGTACGTGGACCAGCTCTACTCGGCGGCCATGCGGATGGCGCGGAATCCGGCAGACGCTGAGGACCTGGTGCAGGAGGCCTACACCAAGGCGTTCTCGGCTTTCCATCAGTACAAGCCCGGAACAAACCTCAAGGCCTGGCTGTACCGGATCCTCACCAACACGTACATCAACCTGTACCGCAAACGGCAGCGTGAACCCCTGCAGTCCAACTCAGACACCATCGAGGATTGGCAGCTGGCACGGGCAGGTTCGCACACATCCACGGGCCTGCGCTCGGCCGAGGCCGAGGCGCTGGACCACCTTCCGGATTCCGACGTTAAGCGCGCCTTGCAGGCGATCCCCGAAGAGTTCCGCCTGGCGGTCTACTTCGCGGACGTCGAAGGCTTCGCGTACAAGGAAATTTCGGACATCATGAACACCCCCATCGGCACCGTCATGTCCCGGTTGCACCGCGGCCGCAAAATGCTGCGGGACATGCTTGCCGACTACGCCGCGGAACGCGGTTTCAAATCAGCAGGCGGGCCCAGCAATGAGGCCGCAGGGACACAACAGGAGAACACGAAATGAGCGACTGCCAGGGATTGGGCGATTGCGACGACACCCGGATGCAACGCATCTACGAATACCTTGACGGAGCGCTGACCCGCGAGGACCTGGGTGAAATCAAGCAGCACCTGGACGACTGCCCGGAGTGCGCCGAGCAGTACGACCTCGAATGCGTGATCCGCAACCTGGTGAAGCGGTCCTGCACCGAGTCTGCGCCGGAAAACCTCAAGAACGCCATCCTGGACCGGATCCACGCAATCCGAACCGTTGAAGCCTGAGGCGCCGGCTTCAGGACGAACCCCTTAAAGCAAGCAGCCCCGGAACCGAATGGTTCCGGGGCTGCTTGCTTTAAGCCGTTATCCCAAGCGCTTGCTTAGGTGTTGGGGCGCTTCCCGTGGTTCGCGCCGCCACGCTTACGGTCACGACGCTTGCGTGCTCGCTTGCTCATAGCTGGCCTCCTTAATGTTGGTACTCAAAAGAGCTGCCCTCAAGTCTCCCACATCAGGGCACCGGCTGCGAACCGGGACACCCCTCGTGGCCTACGCCTCTGAAGCAGGCTTGTGCGCGAAGGTGACCGTTCCGGAAACGGAGTTGGTCCTGGCCAGCAGCAGGCGGGCATCGGGTCCCGCGATGGTTTGCAGCTTTCCACCGGCCGGACTGTAGGACTGGTTATCGATCACAAATCCGCCACCGGGGGAGTTGGCCACCAGGTCAACGCCGACGTCGGCCGGGAGCAGGACCGTCAAATCACCGGACACGGAATTGGCGCCAAAGTCCTCGGTGAATCCGAGGAGGTCAAAGGTCATGTTTCCGCTCACGGTGTTGGCCCGGATATGGGTGAAACGGCCCGAGGCCGCAACCTCACCCGACACGCTCTTGGCGGTCAGGACGCCGTCGTGGTCCACGACCGTCACCCCGCCGCTGACCGTGTTGACATGCAGGTCTCCGCTGGTTGCAGCCGTGCTGAGCGTCCCGGAGACAGTGTTGAGCTTGACGTGTGCCTGGAGGCCCGTGATGTTGCCGGTGCCGCTGACAGTACCTGCCTCGACGTCGGCCGTTGCGGGCAGCTGGATGCTGATAACTGCGGAATTCGCGGTGTTCGTATGGACGGTCTGCATCAGGCTCCGCAGCCATCCCTGGGGGCCGTGCGGCTGTTGCCGGATCTCCAGGTGTCCGTCGCTGGAAGAAACCGTGAGGGGCTCGCCCTGGACGTCACTGATCGTGATGTGCGTCCGGCCGTCAGGCGCGGGGCTGATGTCGAAGCTGCCACGGAATACGCCAAGCTTGAGGCTGCTGACATCGTCGACGTCGATGGTCTGCGGATCCGAAACGGTCCAGCTCTGCTCAGTCATGCTTCCTCCGGTGTGGGATAAATCGTGACGGTTACTTCACGTTACTCGGTGGCCTCCAGGCCCAGCCACTGGAACCATCCGCGGTGCAGGACCAGCCAGGCCATGAGCCCATAACCGGCCTGGCCGGGGCTGCCGCTGTTGGCGGCCAGGTCCTGCCGCCACTGCTCGTGGTTCAACAACGGTGAAAAGGTGTCCACATACAGGTGCTTCCGGCGTGTTGTGACATCCGCAAAGGCGGTGTTGAGGTCATCCAGCTTACGGTTCTGTACCGGATCCAACGTGGGCGGCGGTCCAACGACGAACACTTCGATGCGGTTCTGTGAGGCGGAGTCCAGGATGTTGGCCAGGTTCAGGCGGCTCCGGGCAGTCGAGACGCCGAACTCGATATCGCGGCCGGACAGCCCGATGATCAGCCGGTTCTCATGGTTATCGCCAAAACGCCTGCTGGCTTCCTCCAGCCAGCGCGCTGCCAGTCCCTCGGTGCCTTCTTCGGGGCAGGGCAGCGGGTAGCTCTCCAGCGTCAGGTTATCTTGCGGGGTGCGGGCCAGGACACGGCCAAGCCAGCCGAGCGCCCGGGGATCGCCCAGTCCGGCCAGCAGTTCATCTCCTACAGCTGCAATGCGCAGCTTCCTGTCTTCCACAAGTGCCTCTTAACTTCGGTGGTCTGCTTCTGTGCCTGCATGCAATGGGCGTCTACCCATTAAACAGAACTGCCCGGCTGGAGTCGGGGATTTCGACGTCCGGCCGGGCAGTTGCTGTATTACTTTCGCGCGAATGCCTGTTTCAGCAGGGCATCCTGCTCAGCCGCATGCCTCTTCATGGATCCTGCTGCCGTGGAAGCAGACGCGGGCCGCGAGATGAGGCGGATCCGCCGGTCAAGCTCATTTGGCAGGTTCAGGCCGATGAACGGCCACGGGCCCTGGTTCGCGGGTTCGTCCTGTGCCCAGACAACTTCTGCGTTCGGGTACTTGGCGAGCTCCGCCGCAATTTCCTCGGACGGCAGCGGGTACAGCTGCTCAACCCGGACAATCGCGGTGGTCTTGTCTTCGGTCTTCTGCCGGGTGGACAGGAGGTCGTAGTACAGGCGGCCCGAGACCAGCAGGACACGCTCGACGGCGTCACCCGCCGGTGCCTCGTGGTCCGGGATGACCGGGAGGAAGCTGCCCTGCGTGAAGTCCTCCACGGACGAAGCCGCAGCCTTCAGGCGGAGCAGCTGCTTCGGAGTGAAGATGATCAGCGGCTTGCGCGGCCTGCTGTATGCCTGGCGGCGCAGCAGGTGGAAGTGCGAAGCGGCAGTGGTGGGGTTGGCCACGATCATGTTTTCCTCGGCGCACATCTGCAGGAAGCGTTCGATGCGCGCGGACGAGTGGTCAGGGCCCTGGCCTTCGTAGCCGTGCGGCAGCATAAGGACAAGCGATGAACGCTGGCCCCACTTCTGCTCGGCGGAGGAAATGAACTCATCGATGATGGTCTGGGCGCCGTTGACGAAGTCACCGAACTGGGCTTCCCACAGCACCAGGGCATCGGGCCGCTCAACCGAGTAGCCGTACTCGAAGCCCATGGCTGCGTATTCGGACAACAGGGAGTCATAGATCCAGAGCTTTGCCTGGTCGTCGCTCAGGTGACCCAGCGGCATCCATTCGTTGCCGTTGGCGCGGTCATGGAACACCGCGTGCCGCTGGACGAAGGTACCGCGGCGCGAGTCCTGGCCTGCGAGGCGGACGGGAACGCCTTCCATGATCAAGGATCCGAAGGCGGCGATTTCGCCAAAGCCCCAGTCGATGCCGCCGTCGCGGGACATCTGCTCACGCTTCTCCAGCAGCTGCTTCAGCTTGGCGTGGACGGTGAATCCTTCGGGGATTTCCAGGTGTACCTGGCCGATGCGGGCAAGGGTCTCTGCGGAAATCGCGGTGGATTTCGGAGCATTTATTCCGGAATCCGCACGCTGGGCGATGGGCCGTTCGATGTCCGACACCGCAGCGGAATCCGCCGTGATGATCGGGATCGGGGAGGTCTGGGCGGCGTGGGTCTCAGCAAAGACCCGCTCCAGGCGTTCCTGGTAGTCGCGGAGCAGCTGCTCGGCTTCTTCTTCGGTGATGTCGCCACGGCCGATCAGGGATTCGGTGTACAGCTTGCGGACGGAGCGCTTGGCTTCGATCAGGTTGTACATCATGGGCTGCGTCATCGAAGGGTCATCGCCTTCGTTGTGGCCGCGGCGGCGGTAGCAGACCATGTCGATGACGACGTCCTTGTGGAAGCGCTGGCGGAACTCGTAGGCGAGCTGGCCAATACGGACCACTGCTTCAGGATCATCACCGTTCACGTGGAACACCGGTGCCTGGATCATCTTGGCGACGTCCGTGGAGTAAGTGGACGAACGGGAGGACGACGGCGCGGTGGTGAAGCCCACCTGGTTGTTGACCACAACGTGGATGGTTCCACCCGTGCGGTAACCGCGCAGCTGGGAGAGGTTGAGGGTCTCGGCAACTACACCCTGGCCAGCGAACGCGGCGTCGCCGTGCACCATGATGGGCAGAACGGGGAAGCCTTCGCCTTGGTCCAGCCGGTCCTGCTTGGCACGGACGATGCCTTCGAGCACGGAGTCGACGGCTTCGAGGTGAGACGGATTGGCAGCCAGGTAGACCTTGGTCTCGTTGCCAAGGTCCGAGGTGAAGGTACCCTCGGTGCCCAGGTGGTACTTGACGTCACCGGAGCCCTGGACGGAGCGGGGATCCTGCGTGCCTTCGAATTCCCGGAATACCTGGGCGTAGGTCTTGCCGGCGATGTTCGTCAGTACGTTGAGGCGGCCACGGTGGGCCATGCCGATCGCCACTTCATCGAGTCCGTCGTCTGCGGCGTCGGAGATGATCGAGTCCAGCAGCGGAATGAGGGATTCGCCGCCTTCGAGCGAGAAGCGCTTCTGGCCCACGAACTTGGTCTGCAGGAACGTCTCAAAGGCCTCGGCAGCGTTCAGCTTGGAGACGATGCGCAGCTGCTCTTCACGGCTGGGCTTGGAGTAAGGGTGCTCCAGCTGGTCCTGGAACCACTTGCGTTCCTCAGGTTCCTGGATGTGCATGTACTCGATGCCGGTGGTGCGGCAGTAGGCGTCCCGAAGCACGCCGAGGATGTCGCGGAACTTCAACATGGGCTTGCCGCCGAAGCCGCCTGTAGGCCACTCACGGTCCAGGTCCCACAACGTCAGGCCGTAGGTGAGCACATCGAGGTCCGGGTGCTTGCGCTGGACGTACTCGAGGGGGTTGGTGTCTGCCATCAGGTGGCCGCGCACACGGTAGGAGTGGATCAGCTGCTGGATCCGGGCAACCTTGTTGATTTCGTCTGCCGGATCAATCTGAAGGTCCGGGCTCCAGCGCACGGGCTCGTAGGGGATGCGCAGCGATTCGAAGATCTCGTCGTAGAAGTTCTGCGCACCCAGCAGGAGTTGGTGGACCAGCTTGAGGAATTCGCCGCTGCCTGCGCCCTGGATGACACGGTGATCGTACGTGGACGTGAGCGTGAGAACTTTGCTGATCGCGTTGTGGGCGATGATTTTCTCGCTGGCGCCCTGGAACTCTGCCGGGTAGTCCAATGCACCGACGCCGATGATGGCGGCCTGGCCCTTGGACAGTCGGGGAACGGAGTGAACCGTGCCGATGCCGCCCGGGTTGGTGAGGGAGACGGTGGTGCCGGAGTGGTCATCAGCAGTCAGTTTGCCGTTGCGGGCGCGCTTGATGAGGTCCTCGTAGGTGTGCCAGAACTCGGAGAAGTTGAGGGTCTCCGCCTTCTTGATGTTCGGCACCATAAGGAGGCGGCTGCCATCGGGCTTGGGCATGTCGATGGCGATGCCGAAGTTGACGTGTGCCGGCTGGACAGCGACAGGCTTGCCGTCCACTTCGTCGTAGTACACGTTCATGGAGGGGAACTGGGAGAGCGCCCGGATGACGGCGTAGCCGATCAGGTGCGTGAAGGAGACCTTGCCGCCGCGGGCACGGGCAAGGTTGGAGTTGATGACCACGCGGTTGTCGATGAGCAGTTTGGCCGGGATGGCGCGGACGCTGGTGGCCGTGGGAACTTCAAGGCTGGTCACCATGTTGGCGGCGATGGCCTTGGCCGGTCCCTTCAGGACGGAGACGGCGTCCTGCTCCGGGGCCGAAGGGACGTTGGTGTTCTTCGGAAGCTGCGCGGGGATGGGCGCCGTTGTGGTGCCGGCCTTGGGCTTGCTCGCTCCATCGCGGGCAACAACGGCAGGATCCTTCTTGGCAGCCGGAGCCGCAGGCGCCTGGGCGGCAGGAGCTGCTGCAGGCTTGGCCGGCGTCGTTGCCGGGGCGGCCTCCTGCTTCTGCACTACCGGGAGTTCACGCGTAGCGGGGTGCTGCCCGGCAGGAACGCCGTTCCCGTTGGCGGATGAATCAGTGCCCGAGTCGAAGGATTCGAACAGCGGCCACCACTTGGCGTCCACGGCGTTCTTGTCCTTTTGGTACTGCTCGTACAGTTCGTCAACGAGCCACTCGTTTCCGCCAAATTCCTCTGGTAGACGGTGGCTAGGCTGCTCTGGCACTTGAAATACGCCTCTTCCATGAGATTGATTTCCCTCTGGTTTCCACTGTGCAACGGCACTACAAAGAACCAGCTTCTGCGTCCTCTGAACCCAGACCTTTGCCAGTCTAGTGAGCGCGGCGGGTATTCCCCAATAAGGGTGACCCAAATCATGAGATGACGTAAAACGCACTGTGGGCCCGGACACTTTGTGTCCGGGCCCACAGTTATAAGGGCTCTTAGTGTGAGGCCTTTTCCTGCTCAGCAGCGTTCTTGGTGGCCTGCTGGCCGGCGTCCTCGAGGGCCTGGGCAACCTTGGCGAGGGAGGAAACGTGCTGGCCGTTCCACTCGTTGCGGAAGCGGTCAGCGTCCGGGCCCTTCCAGTCGGTGCCGGCGAGAACCTTGGTCAGCGTCGACTTCTGCTTCTCGATCTCAGCGGAACCGGCCTTCAGCTTGGTTCCGAGCTTCTTGAGTTCTGCAACATCTGCACCCCAGATAGCCATGATGTATCTCCTTCAAGTAGGTACTGCCCTGATTCCCAGCCATCCGGCCGGGTTGTTGAGACAAAGCTATCCCGGCCACGCTCCGCCGTCGATGGACACAAGTACCCATACAGAACTCCCCCCCCCGCGAAAGCGGCAGGACTGCTCCTGTAGACTGGGATCCTTATGGACAGTAAATCTAGGTGCCGGCCTGGGGACTGTCAGCGGGGCAGGATATTTCGCTCCGCTGCTGTCACCCGCAGAGCCGGCAAACCCCGAGCACGCGCCCATTATTCTCCGGCCAGTAACTGGTCCGTGGAATCAGACATCAAGGAAACAGCGTCGGCTTCCGCTGACCATCCTCCACCGGGCAGTTTCCCCCGGAATATCCAGCAGCCCAGTCCTGTCCGCTCCTTCATGGGGAGCGGTTTCTGATGGAATGGCTTCTGCTTGCCGCCGGCCTGCTCCTGATTGCCGGTACCGGCTTTTTTGTGGCCGTCGAGTTCTCCCTGATCGCCCTTGACCAGCCCACCGTCCAGCGGGCCATTGATGGGGGCGATACCGCGGCCATCCCGCTGCTCAAGTGCCTCAAATCCTTGTCCACTCAGCTGTCCAGCTGCCAGCTGGGCATTACCCTCACCACGCTCCTTACGGGCTACGTGATGGAACCGTCCGTGGGCCGGCTCCTGGAGCCGCTCCTGCACGCCGCAGGCGTCCCGGCCGTTGCGGCCGGGTCTGTTTCCCTGGTCATCGCCATGGTGTTGGCGACGCTGCTGTCCATGCTCCTGGGTGAGCTGGTGCCCAAGAACATGGCGATCGCGCTGGCCTTCCCCGTAGGCCGCTTTGTGGCGCGCCCGCAACTGCTCTTCACGGCCATCTTCAGGCCCGCGATCGTGGTCCTGAACGGATTCTCCAACCGGGTCCTGCATCTCTTCGGCCTGGAGGCCAAGGAGGAAATCTCGGGCGCTCGCACCCCTGCGGAGCTCTCCTCCCTGGTGCGTCGCTCGGCGGAGATGGGGACCCTTGATCCCGGGACGGCCAACTTCGTGGCCCGCACCCTGAGCTTCTCGGCCCGGACGGCTGCCGACGTTATGACACCCCGGATCCGGGTGGAAACCATCGACGCCGACCAGCCCGTAGCCGACATCGTGGACGCCGCACGGCGGACGGGCTACTCGCGGTTCCCCGTCATCGGTGATTCCTCTGACGACATCCGCGGCGTTGTCCACGTGAAGAAGGCGATTGCTGTCCCGGCCGAGCGCCGCGGCAAGCTGGAGGCCGGTGCCATCATGACCGATGTCCTCCGTGTACCCGAAACCATCCACCTCGATGCCCTCCTGGCGGAACTGCGTGAAGGAAACCTGCAGCTCGCCGTCGTTCTTGATGAATACGGCGGCACGGCCGGCATTACAACCCTGGAGGACCTCGTCGAGGAGATTGTGGGCGAAGTTGCCGATGAACACGACAAGGTCCGGCCCGGGCTCCTCCAAAGCGCCTCGGGGGATTGGTACTTCCCGGGCCTGCTGCGTCCTGACGAACTGTCAGAGCAGATTCCCGGCCTCGTTGTGCCTGACGAGTCAGCCTATGAAACTGTGGGCGGCTTTGTGATGAGCCAGCTGGGCAGGATTGGTGCCGTGGGTGACACTGTCGAGGTGACCGGCGGAACCCTGACGGTGACCCGGATGGACGGCAGGCGGATCGACAGGATCTGCTTCAGCCCTGCACGGGGGGACGGCCCGGATCACGCAGGCGCTGAAGGTTCCCAGCAGGAGGCCGGACGATGAGCGATTGGGCCGGAATTGCCTGGCTGGTGGTCCTGCTGTTGGGCAACGCCTTTTTTGTGGCATCAGAGTTTGCCATTATGTCCGCGCGTCGCAGCCAGATCGAACCCCTGGCTGACGCCGGATCAAAGCGGGCACGGACAACACTGCGGGCCATGGAAAATGTCTCGCTGATGTTGGCCTGCGCCCAACTGGGGATTACCGTGTGCTCCCTGTTGATCCTCCAGGTGGCCGAACCGGCGATCCATCATCTTCTTGCAGAACCGCTGCACGCGGTGGGAATTCCGGTGGAAGCCGCTGACGTCGGGGCGTTTGTCATCGCCCTGCTGCTGGTGACCTTCCTGCACGTGACGTTCGGCGAAATGGTGCCGAAGAACATTTCGGTTTCCGTTGCGGACAAGTCTGCGTTGCTGCTGGCCCCGCCGCTGGTTTTTGTAGCCAAGCTGGTGAACCCGGTTATTTCAGTACTCAACTGGTCCGCTAACCACATCCTGCGGCTGATGAAGATCGAGCCCAAGGACGAGGTCACGTCCACCTTTACCCTGGAGGAAGTGCAGTCCATTGTTCAGGAATCCACCCGTCACGGCCTGGTGGACGATGAGGCCGGTCTGATTACCGGTGCGCTGGAGTTTTCGGAGCACACGGCGCGGAGCATTATGGTGCCGGTGGAGGACCTGGTCATGATGAAATCAACCACCACACCTGTCCAGTTCGAAAAGGCGGTCAGCCGGACCGGCTTTTCCCGCTTCCCCATGCTTGATGATGAAGGCATGCTGGCCGGTTATCTCCACGTAAAGGACGTACTGTCCATACCGCAGGAGAGCTACGACGCCCCGATCGCCGAAAGCAGGATCCGTTCGCTGGCCAACCTGGCACTGGATGACGAAATCGAGAAGGCCATGTCCGTGATGCAGCGGACGGGATCGCACCTCGCCCGTGTCATCGGCCCTGACGGTCAGACTAGGGGAGTGCTGTTCCTGGAAGACGTCATAGAGCAGCTTGTGGGCGAAATCCGCGACGCCACCCAGGCCACGGGTATCCGGCGGCTGGGCCAGGAGGAGCAGTCGAGAGGGAACGACCGGGGACGCCATGGGAATTCTAAATAGGAATCATTCCTAATTAGGACTACACTGATGGGTAATCAACCCTTCCTTCCTGATCTGAGGTAATTCCGTGCGCCGTTTCCCCCGTGCTACTGTTCCGGCCTTGGCTGCTGCCACCGGCAGTGCCCTCGTTCTGTTGCTTTCGTCCTGCGCAAGCACGCCCGAACCGGCGGTAACAGGCAGTAGTGACGCCGTCCAGGTCGTTGCTTCCACCAACGTTTACGGGGACATCGTGGAAGCCATCGGCGGTGATGCGGTAAGCGTCACGTCCATCATTTCCAGGACCAGCCAGGATCCGCACTCGTATGAAGTCACTGCGCAGGACAAGCTTGCTGTTTCCAAGGCTGCCCTCGTGGTGGGCAACGGCGGCGGATACGACGAGTTCCTGCATTCGCTGGCCGACGAAGCGGGCCTGACCGGTGACCGGTTCATTGAGGCTGTAGAGATTTCCGGGCTTGCTCCCGAAGAGGAAGCCGGTGCGGAGACGGAAGCGGCCGGCGGGGAGCACCACCATGACCACGGCGAGTTCAACGAGCACGTCTGGTACAGCTTCGCCGCCATGTCCGCCGTCGCCGATGCCGTGGCGACGGAACTGGGCGAGATCAAACCGGATGCGGCAGGGACGTTTGATGCAAACGCCACCGCCTTCAAGGACAGCCTGGCAGGATTGACGGGGCAACTGGACGCCCTGGCAGCGGGGTCAGCCGGGAAGGGCGTCCTCATGACGGAGCCCGTGCCGTTCTACCTTCTCGAAGCGGCGGGACTGGAGAACGTCACTCCTGCCGACTACAGTTCAGCGATAGAGGAAGGCAATGACGTTCCGCCTGCCACGCTCCAGGAAGCCACCAGGTTGGCGGGCTCTCCGGACATCGCGTTCCTC
Organism: Pseudarthrobacter sp. J47; assembly: GCF_049810315.1. Classification (GTDB taxonomy): domain Bacteria; phylum Actinomycetota; class Actinomycetes; order Actinomycetales; family Micrococcaceae; genus Arthrobacter. The sequence continues at coordinate 2,684,879 of NZ_CP187358.1, read as the reverse complement.
GCCTACAACCAGCAGACCGAGGGTCCCCAGACACAGGCAGTCAAGCAGGCTGCCGAAGCCGCCGGCGTGCCGGTTGTGAATTTCAGTGAGACACTGCCTGAAGGCGCGGGATACCTGGCCTGGATGACGGACAATGTTCAGAACGTCAAGGAAGTCTTGGAGAGCAAATAGTTGAAACCAGTGGTCAGCCTTCGCGGCGCGTCCCTGAAGTTCGGAAAACGGGCGCTCTGGGAAGACCTGGACCTGGACATCAGGCCGGGCGAGTTCTTCGCCGTGCTTGGCCCCAATGGCAGCGGCAAGACCAGTTTCCTCAAAGTCCTGCTTGGCCTGCAGGAACTCCACGCAGGTCAGGTAAGCCTGGGTGGAGCTCCGGTGGAACGCGGCAGCAGCCTGATTGGCTACATCCCGCAGCAGAAGTCGTTTGCTCCGGATACTCCGATGCGTGCCCGGGACCTGGTGGGCCTGGGTGTGGATGGCCACCGCTGGGGCGTCAGGTTCAAGCCACGCCAGGCCGCCCGCAGGATTGATGCGCTGCTGGAGGAAGTGGGGGCCACGGAGTATTGCAACGTGCCGGTCGGCCAGCTTTCCGGCGGAGAACAGCAGCGGCTGAGGGTAGCCCAGGCGCTGGCCACGAGCCCCAAAGTCCTGCTGTGCGATGAACCGCTGCTTTCACTTGACCTGCGCCACCAGCAGGCCGTGAGCGCATTGATCAACAAACAATGCCGGGAGCAGGACAGTGCAGTCGTGTTCGTCACCCATGAGATCAACCCCGTGATCGACTACGTGGACAGGGTGCTCTACCTCGCCGGCGGCAAGTTCCGCGTGGGGACGCCCGAGGAGGTTATGACCACCGAAGTGCTGTCTGAGCTGTACGGCAGCCATGTGGACGTCATCCACGCCAACGGCAGGATCGTCGTTGTGGGTCTTCCGGATGCCACCACCCATCACCACGCGGACGAGCACTCGCTGGCCGGAGAGGTGCTCTAGATGGACCTGCAGGAAATCCTTCGGTCAATTTTCAACTTTGACAACTACGGCGAGCTGCTGGTCCTGGTCCAGAATTCCATCTGGGCGGGAGCTGTACTGGGCCTTCTTGGTGGCCTGGTGGGAACGTTCGTGATGAAGCGGGACCTGGCGTTCGCGGTGCACGGCATCTCGGAGCTTTCCTTTGCCGGTGCTGCCTTTGCACTGCTGATTGGCGCGGACATCATTTTCGGTTCACTGCTGGGATCGGTGGCCGCGGCCCTGACCCTGGGTTTTATGGGCGTGCGCGCACGGGACAAGAATTCCATCATCGGCGTCATCATGCCTTTTGGCCTGGGCCTGGGCATCCTGTTCCTGGCCTTGTACGAGGGACGTGCTGCCAACAAGTTCGGCCTGCTCACCGGACAAATTGTGTCCGTTGACACCGTCCAGCTCCAGGCGCTGGCGGGCACAGCCGTTGTGGTCATGCTGGTGCTTGTTGCCATCTGGAGGCCGCTGAGCTTTGCCAGCGTGGATCCTGAGGTTGCTGAAGCGCGCGGGGTTCCCGTGCGGGCGCTTTCCATCGGCTTTATGCTGCTGCTCGGTGTGAGCGTTGCCTTGTCCATCCAGGTGGTGGGGGCGCTCCTGGTGCTGGCCCTGCTGATTACGCCTGCGGCCGCTGCCCTGCGGGTATCGTCCGCGCCCTGGGCGGTGGTGCTGCTGAGCGTTGCCTTCGCTGTGACGGCAACTGTGGGCGGAATCCTGTTGGCTTTGGGCGGCCGTCTCCCCATCAGCCCGTACGTCACCACGTTGTCGTTCCTGATTTATGTGGTGTGCAGGGTGGTCGGGAACGTCCGTTCGCGCCGTGGCATGAATGGCCGGACCGCGCCCCGGGATGCAGAACTTACGACGCCGGAACGCCAGCGGGCCGGTCAGCCAGCCTAGAGCTTTCCCGCGGCCTTGAGGGCGGTACAGTCCGGGCAGAGGCCAAAGATCTCCACGGTGTGCGCAACCTCGGTGTAGCCGTTTTCCCTGGCAATCCTTGCGGCCCAGGTTTCCACCGCGGGAGCTTCAATTTCCACGGCCTTGCCGCAGTTCCGGCAGAGCAGGTGGTGGTGGTGGCCGGATACGGCACAACGACGGTACACCGCCTCGCCGTCCCCGGTGCGCAGGACGTCCACCAGGCCCTCATCTGCCAGTGACTGGAGGATGCGGTAGGCAGTGGCCAGGGATACGGAAACGCCCTGGTTCTGCAGCAGCCGGTACAACTCCTGCGTGCTGACGAAGTCGTCGAGTTCATCCAGAGCGGCGCTGACGGCCAAGCGTTGCTTGGTGACGCGCTGCTCCTTGCCCGCGGGGGCAGGGGAGGCTGCCGCGGCGTCGGCGTGGCTGCCGTGGGGCATGGCTGGGCTCGCTTCCTGATGTGGTTGGCAATGTCCCAGATTACCAGCGGGCGCAGGCGGAAGCGTGGACACTGCCCGCGGGCCTTCTTTACGCTGGCTGTATGAAGCTCACCAAGTTCACGCACTCCTGTGTGCGACTGCAGAAGGACAACCAGGTCCTGGTGATTGACCCGGGCACCTACTCGGAAGCGGCTGAGGCGCTGGAGGGTGCCAATGCCGTGCTGGTCACCCACGAGCATCCGGACCACATAGATGTTCCGGCCGTCCTGGCGGCGCTGGGAAGCAACTCCGGGCTGGAAGTCCATGCGCCGGCCGGCGTGGCTGCGGAACTGTCCGCAAAGGCAGGGTCCGACGGCGGCAGGGTGCACGCCGTCGAAGCCGGTGGTTCGTTTGAGGCCGGGGGTTTTTCCGTTCGGTCCTTTGGAGGCCAGCACGCCCTCATCCACCCCCTGATTCCGATGGTGGCAAACATTGGCTATCTCGTGGACGGGAGCATTTTTCATCCCGGTGATTCATTTGTTGTGCCCGACGGCATCGGGGTGAAAACCCTTCTGCTGCCGCTGCATGCGCCCTGGTCCAAGGTGGGAGAGGTGCTGGACTTCGTTGTATCGGTCCGGGCGCCCCAGGCATACCCGATCCACGACGCCCTGCTTAACGATGTGGGGCGGGGGCTGATCGAGGGCCACGTGGAACGCATTGGCGGGAAATACGGCACCACGTACACCAGCCTTTCGCCGCGGGAGTCCGTGGAGATATAACAGACCGCGGGCGGTCCCTCCTGCAAAAGGAGGGACCGCCCGCGGTTTGGAAGACGGGTTCCGGGAGCCGGATCGGCCGGGTGCCTGATCGGCGGGAGCCAGGGGTTGCCTTAGGCCTTGCCGGCCGTTGCCTTCTCCTTTTCGGGAGCATAGGTTTCCCAGAACGTTGCTCCGGTGATGCCCAGCTCCTTCGGATTGAAGACAGGGTCCAGGCCGTGCTTCTTCTGGCGCTCGTAGTCCCGCAGCGCCTTGAAGGCCGGCTTCTGCAGGATCAGGATGCCGATGATGTTCAGCCACGCCATGGTGCCCACGCCGATGTCGCCCAGGGCCCATGCTTCAGTGGCCGTGGTAACGGCGCCGACGGCAGATGCCACCAGGATCAGGACCTGCAGGGCCAAGGTGGTGAGGCGTCCCAGGCTGGTGCGGATACCGGGAACGACGAACGTTGCGCCCTTGCCCAGCAGGAACTGCAGGTTGGTCTCTGCCATGTAGTAGTACGCGATGATCGTCGTGAGGCAGAAGAAAATCAGCGACAGAGCAATGAAGGAGGCACCGACGCCCGGGAACACCGTGTCGAATCCACTCTGGGCATACGCGGGACCCACAGCTGCCGCTGCGGAAAGGGAACCGCCGTCGGCAAGGACGGCACCGGCGGCGGAACCGCCCTCGAAGACCCTGTACGCACCGGTTGAAAGGATGAGGAAGCCGGTGGCGGAGCAGACGAAGAGTGTGTCGATGTAGACGGCGAATGCCTGGACGAGGCCCTGCTTTGCGGGGTGGGAGACCTCCGCGGCCGCTGCGGCGTGCGGGCCGGTGCCCTGGCCTGCTTCATTGGAGTAGACGCCGCGCTTGACGCCCCACATAACGGCCAGGCCGATGATGGAGCCGAAGGCGGCGTCGAGGCCGAAGGCGCTCGCAAAGACGTCGGAGATGACCCTGGGGAGTTCTGACGCGTTCGCGAAGACAACAATGAGGGAGAGCAGGATGTAGGCAAGTGCCATGAACGGAACCACAACAGAGGCGAACGCGGCGATGCGCTTTACTCCGCCAATGATCACGAAGGCCAGCACGATCACGGTGCCGACGGCAACCACCCACGGTGCCACACCCCAGGCGCCCTCAATGGCTGACGCCATGGAGTTGGACTGCACGCCGGGCATCAGGACGCCGCAGGCCACGACTGTGACAGCAGCGAAGACAAAGCCGTACACGGTAAAGAATTTGGCCCCGCGTGTGTGCGCGAGTGCCCTGCTGAAGTAGTAGGCAGGCCCGCCGCGGTACTCGCCGGTGATCCGGTCCCTGCTCTTGTAGATCTGGCCGAGCGTTGACTCGACGAAGGACGTTGATGCCCCGAGGAACGCAACAGCCCACATCCAGAACAGGGCTCCCGGGCCACCAAAGGCGATCGCCGTGGCAACGCCGGCGATGTTTCCTGTTCCGACACGTCCGGAAAGGGACATGGCCAGCGCCTGGAACGAGGAGACTCCCGACGGCGACTTCTCGCCTTTGACAAGCAGCCGGAGCATTTCAGGGACCTGGCGCACCTGCACGAAGCGGGAACGGATGGAGAAGTAGACTCCGGTGGCCAAACATAAATAGACGAGCCAATCGCTCCAGATAACGCTGTTGATGTTGTCGAGAACATCACTCATAGAATCCACCTCCGTGTTGCGGGCAATACGCCAATACTGCACAGCCGAGATTTCGACGGTGTTTCAGCCGGGTGCGCGCATGCGATTTGTTGTTCTGGCGGAACGGACTGCCAGAGGCCATGGGCCGGCATTGATTCTCTCAGGACCAAGGTGTTTATGCCGGGAAATCCGGAAGATTTGTCTGGGATGCCAGACTCGCGGCGAGTGTTGGAGGTCACGCTAAGCTTGCCGGGGTGCCAGAAGGCCGGTTGTCACGAAGGAGACGTTATGAAAACCGTGGTGGATGCACTGACTTTGAAAACACGCCTCGACTCCGGCGAACGGATCGTCCTCTTGGATGTCCGTTGGGTGCTCGGCGATCCGAACGGACACGCGCACTACCTGGAAGCCCACATACCCGGAGCCGTGTACGTGGACCTCCACCACGAGCTCGCGGATCCCGCCGTGCAGGGTGCCGGCCGGCACCCGCTCCCGGCGAAGGAAGCTCTGCAGCGGAGCGCCCGTGCCTGGGGCATCAATGCCGGCGATACCGTGGTGGCCTATGACGACAACGGAAATACCGCTGCTGCACGTGCCTGGTGGCTTCTGCGGGACGCAGGCGTATCGTCCGTCTTTATGCTCGACGGCGGACTTGGGGCCTGGCGGGCGGCAGGACTGCCGCTAAACAAGGGTGAACACGCCCCGCTTCCGGGCAACGTGGTTCTTGGCCGCGGCCACCTCCCTGCGACTGACATGCCCGGCGCGTCGGACTGGCACCGGCACGGTCTCCTGCTTGATGCGCGGGCCGGTGAGCGATACCGGGGCGAACTGGAACCGGTTGATCCGCGGGCCGGTCATATTCCAGGGGCCCTAAGCGCCCCGACCGGGGAGAACCTTGACGCGACCGGACGATTCCTTCCGCCGGACCAGCTCCGTGCCCGGTTCAAGGACCTTGGGGTTGATGACGGGACAGACGTCGCAGTGTATTGCGGCTCCGGCGTCACCGCCGCGCACCAGATTGCTGCCTTGGAGATTGCCGGCTTCCGGGCCACGCTGTACCCGGGTTCGTTCTCGCAGTGGTCTTCAGAACCGTCGAATGAGGTAGCAGTCGGCGCTGATCCCGGTGGTAGCGTCGGAGAATGACTCCAGGACGACCCGTACCGCCCCCGCTCGCCAAGCCCCTGCCGGATACCGTTTCCCAGGCTCCATCAGGTTCCCCCGATGGCTCGCTGGCGGCGGCTTATGGTGCCGTGAGCCCGGAGAGCGGCTTGCTTCCGATGACTGTAACCCGCCGCGCGCCGGGCATTGACGACGTCGAGATTGCCATCCTGTACTGCGGGCTCTGCCACTCGGATGTGCATGCCACCCGGGGCGAATGGTCAGCTCCCCGTTATCCGCTGGTGCCCGGGCATGAGATTGTGGGCACGGTCCGCCGCGTGGGTGCCGGCGTTAAGGACTTTGCAGTGGGTCAACTGGTGGGCGTTGGCTGCATGGTGGACTCCTGCCGCGAATGCGCCAGCTGCCTGGACGGCCTTGAGCAACACTGCGAGCGCGGCATGGTGGGCACATATGGAGCGGTGGACGCGCGGCAGGGCGGCAGCATCACGCAGGGCGGTTATTCCCGGTCCGTGGTGGTTGACCGCCGTTATGTGCTTCGCGTTCCGGAGGCACTTGATCCGGCCGCCGCTGCGCCGCTGCTGTGCGCCGGGATCACCACGTACTCGCCGCTGCGCAGGTTTGGCGTGAAACCGGGCCACGCCGTAGGAGTTGTGGGGCTGGGCGGACTGGGCCACATGGCCGTGAAGCTTGCCAAGGCGATGGGAGCCGTGGTGAAGGTCTTTACGACGTCCCCGGCGAAGATTGCCGCAGCCACAGACCTCGGTGCCGACGGCGTCATACTGTCTGCGGACCCCGCTGCAATGCGGGAGGCCTCGCGGACCCTTGACGTCATTATCGACACGGTGGCCGCTCCGCACGATCTCAATCCCTACCTGGAGACCCTGCGCCGGGATGGCGCCTTGTTCCAGCTGGGCCTTCCCTCGGGCGCGATGCCCCCGGTCAACCCCGGACTGCTGATCCGCCGGCGCCTCGCCTATACAGGGTCACTGATCGGCGGCATTGCCGAGACCCAGGAAATGCTGGATTTCTGCGCCGCGAACAACGTGGTCTCCGACATCGAAATGGTGGGGGCTGACGGGCTCAACGACGCCTACGATCGAATGGTGGCAGGCGACGTAAGATACCGCTTTGTCCTGGATACCAGTACTTTGCAGGCTCCGGCCGGAAAGGCAGACGCATGAGCACCCTGTTTACCAAGATCATCAATGGCGAAATCCCGGGCCGTTTTGTCTGGCGCGAGCCGGACGTCGTTGCCTTCCTGACGGTCGCGCCACTGGCGGACGGCCACACCCTGGTGGTTCCCACCGAGGAAGTGGACCGCTGGACGGATGCCCGCCCGGAGACGGTGGCCAAGGTGATGGAAGTGGCCCGCCGCATCGGAGCCGTCCAGGTAGAGGCCTTTGGAGCACCCAGGGCAGGCCTGATCGTGGCGGGCTACGAGGTAAACCACATGCACGTCCACGTCTGGCCGTCGCGGTCCATGGCGGACTTCGACTTCGCCAATGCGGACAGCAACCCGGACCAGTCGGCCCTGGACGCCAACGCCGAGACGATCCGGGAAGGACTTCGCGCCGCCGGATACGGCGAAGCGGTGCCTGCCGCTTAAGTAACGGTTCCCGGGCCGGGCGGACCCGGCCGGGGAACTGTTCAGGCGGGCGCCAGTGCCTTGTTCAGCGCCACCCGGATCCGCTTCTCGGACACCGGGTAGGCCGTTCCCAGCTCCACGGCGAAGAGGCTGACGCGCAGTTCCTCGATCATCCAGCGGACGTGTTCCAGTCCTGTGGCAGCACGCCGGGCAGGGGGCAACGCGGCTGTGGCGTCGTCGTAATCGTCTTCGAGCCGCTGCACCACCGCCATGTTGTTGGCGTCCCGCTGGACGTTGCCCGGCAGTTTCTCCAGCCGCTTCTCGATCGCGGCCAGGTAGCGCGGTACCTGGCTGAGCTGGGCATACCCCGTCTTAGCCACGAACCCGGGATAAACCAGCTGCTCCAGTTGGCTGCGGATGTCGTTGAGCGCGCTGATCAGCGCCAGGCTGGTGGTGCCCTTGAGCTGTGCCTGGATCCGCCGGGTGCTCGCAAGGATCCGCTCCACCACCGCCGTCACGGTGAATACTGTGTCGATCAGTTCCGCCCGGACCTGCTCGTAGAGTGCGTCGAAGGCGGCGCGGTCCCAGGGCAACTCAGCCGGGGTCAGCTTGTCGATCGCCGCCAGTGCGCAGTCCGCGATCAAGGCAGAGACAGAACCGTGGGGGTTCTGGCTGAAGGTGAGTTTTTCGGTGTTGTTCAGGTGTTCCAGGACGTACCGGTCCGGGGAGGGGACGCGGAGCGCGAGCAACCGGATCACACCTGCGCGCATGGATGCCTGCTGTTCCAGGGGGCTCTGGAAGACGCGCAGGGCCACCGAACCGCCTTGGTCCACGAGTGCCGGGTAACCGGTGACGGTGTGGCCGGCCACCAGGTTGCTGACCTGCCGGGGCAGCGTTCCAAAGGACCATTCCAGCAGTCCGGACTGCTCAGCGAACCCGGCTACCGGGGCTGCCTGGGCGCCGTTTGAAGCTGCAGTGTTCGACGCCGGTACTCCGGGGCCCTTTTTCCGTGCAGCGGGGGCAGTGGTGGCGGGGGTGGCACCGAGGGATTCGGCGATCGCGCGCCTGGTGGCGGGAGCCAGCCGTTCCTGGAGCCCCGCGAGGTCCTTGCTTTCATCCAGCACCTTGCCCTTGCTGTCCACCACCTTGAAACTCACACGCAGGTGCGCGGGAACGGCGTCCCAGTTCCAGGATCCGGGCGGAATCACAACGCCCTTGATGCGGCGCAGTGCAAGTTCCAGCGAAGGTTCAAGCTCGTCGCCGGCAGGGTCAAAGTCTTGCTCCAGCGCGGCCACGGCCTGTCGCGCCACGTCCGGAGCCGGCACGAAATTCTTGCGGATCTGCTTGGGGAGCGACTTGATCAGGGCAGTGACGAGTTCCACCCGCTGGCCGGGGATCAGCCAGCGGAAAGCGGCGTCGTCGAGCTGGTTCAGGAAAAGGACCGGCACCTCTGCCGTGACGCCGTCGGACGGATTGGGCGGTGAGCCGGGCGCAACCGGGTGGAACTCGTAGGTGAGCGGCAGGTCAAAGCCCTTGTGGTGCCACACCTTGGGGAATGCCGACTCGTCGAGTTCCTCTGCGCCTTCGCTCAGGAGCAGCGACTGGTCAAAGTCCAGCAGGTCCGGCTGGTGGTGGCGGGCGTCCTTCCACCACTTGTCGAAATGCCGGGCGGACACCACTTCCGGCCCGATCCGGGCATCGTAAAACTCGAAGAGCGTTTCGTCGTCCACCAGGAGGTCCCGGCGGCGCATCCGTGCTTCCAGCTCCTCGACTTCGTTCAGGAGGGCCTGGTTGCGGTGGAAAAACTTGTGGTGGGTCTTCCAGTCGCCCTCCACCAGGGCGTGCCTGATGAACAGCTCCCGGGAAAGCTCAGGATCCACGCGGCTGTAGTTGATCCGGCGCTGGGGAATGATGGGCACGCCGTACAGCGTGACCTTCTCATAGGCCATCACCGCGCCCTGCCTGCTGGACCAGTGCGGCTCGCTGTAGCTGCGCTTCACCAGCCCCGGGGCCACCTGCTCCGCCCACAGCGGATCAAAGGAGGCCGCAACCCGTGCCCACAGCCGGCTGGTCTCCACCAGTTCGGCCGCCATCACAAACGTTGGGGACTTCTTGAACAACGCCGAGCCCGGGAAGATGGCGAACCGGGTTCCGCGGGCGCCGGCATATTCGCGCTTGCGTTCGTCAAGGATGCCGATGTGGCTCAGCAGGCCGGAGAGCAGGCTGATGTGGATGGCATCGTGGTTGCCAACAGGGTCAACGGTCCGGGTGTTGTCCAGGCTGATGCCCAGCGGCCGTGCCAGCTGGCGGAGCTGGGCAAAGAGGTCCTGCCATTCGCGCACGCGGAGGTAGTTGATGAACTCGTTGCGGCACAGCCTGCGGAATGCGGAGGAGGACAGTTCCTGTTGCTTTTCCTGCAGGTAGTTCCACAGGTTCAGGTAGCCGGTGAAGTCGGATTTCTCGTCCCGGAACCTGTTGTGCTTTTCGGCTGCCAGCTGTTGCTTGTCCTGCGGGCGCTCTCGCGGATCCTGGATTGTCAGCGCTGCCGCCAGGATCATGACCTCGCGGACGCAACCGCGCTGGCCCGCCTCCACGATCATCCGGCCCAGCCTTGGGTCTACGGGCAGCTGCGCAAGCTTTTGCCCGACGGCGGTGAGGCCGCTTCCGCGGGCACCCTTGCGTTCGTCTCCTGCCGGGGCATTGGCCAGGGCACCGAGTTCGCGCAGCAGTGTCACGCCGTCGTTAATGGCCCGTGTTTCAGGCGGTTCCACAAAGGGGAAATTCTCCACGTCCTTCGGGCCACGGGCCACGCCCATGGCCGTCATCTGCAGGATCACTGCCGCAAGGTTGGTACGCAGGATCTCCGGATCAGTGAACTGGGGCCGGGACTCGAAATCCTCTTCCGAATAGAGCCGGATCGCGATGCCGTCCGAGACGCGCCCGCAGCGGCCGGAACGCTGGTTCGCAGAGGCCTGGGAGACGCGTTCAATGGGCAGCCGCTGGACCTTGGTGCGATGCGAATAGCGGGAGATGCGGGCGGTGCCCGTATCAATCACGTACTTGATGCCCGGCACCGTCAGCGAGGTTTCGGCAACGTTGGTGGCAAGCACAATGCGCCGCTTGGAGCCCGGATGGAACACCTGGTGCTGCTCCTGCAGGCTCAGCCGGGCGAACAGCGGCAGGACCTCGGTGCCGGCCAGCCGCCGGTTGGATTGGATCCTTGCCTTCAGGGCATCAGCGGCGTCGCGGATCTCGCGCTCGCCGGAGAAGAACACCAGGATGTCCCCGGGTGCTTCCAGGGCCAGTTCGTCGACGGCGTCACATACGGCGTCCAGCGGGTCCCGGTCCTCCTCCAAGGCGTCGTCGGAGAGGTTCTCGGAGTCCTCGGCAGAAGCAGGCTGGGACAGCGGCCTGTAGCGGATCTCCACCGGGAAGGTACGGCCGGAGACCTCGATGATGGGCGCCGGTGCGTCCTCGGCGCCGAAGTGCTTCGCGAACCGTTCGGGATCGATGGTGGCCGAGGTGATGATGATCTTCAGGTCCGGGCGCTGCGGCAGGATCCGCTTGAGGTAGCCCAGGATGAAGTCGATGTTGAGGCTGCGTTCATGGGCCTCGTCAATGATGATGGCGCTGTACTTGCGCAGCAGCTTGTCGCGCTGGATTTCTGCCAGCAGGATGCCATCGGTCATCAGTTTGACCTTGGTGGTGGGCCCCGTCTCGCCGGTGAACCGGACCTGGTAGCCCACCTCCTGGCCCAGCTCGACGCCGAGTTCCTCCGCAATGCGTTCCGCAACCGTCCGCGCTGCGAGGCGCCGCGGCTGGGTGTGGCCGATCAGGCCCTTGTCCCCGAGGCCCAGTTCCAGGCACATCTTGGGGATCTGGGTGGTCTTACCGGAACCGGTCTCGCCGGCGATGATGGTCACCTGGTTGGCTGCAATGGCTGCCATCAGGTCCTCGCGGCGCTCGGAGACCGGCAGCTCGGCGGGGTAGGAGATATGAAGTGTCATGGCTGCAGCCAGTCTACTGCGGCGTCACCCGGGGGCCGTGCTGTGCTCGTGGCTCCCCCGCGCGAAAGGGCCGGGGACACCCGGTGTGGGGTGTCCCCGGCCCTTGGGTGTCCGGTTAGAAGATACGAAGCGTGTAGTTGGTGCTGGGCAGGTCCAGGGCTGACCATTCGTGATCCGAGGTGACCGGGGGAGTGTGCCCGCGGCCATCGCGGAGGAGTGCCGCCACGGTGGCTGCGGCAACGATGAGAAGCAGTATGACGACGATGACTCCGAAGATTTCCATGCCTCCATGCTGCTCCGGTCCTTCCCGAAGAAACAGTGGCAGAAATGCCCAAAAGGGTTAAATTTCTGCCACACTGGAAGCATGCTTAAGACAGTCGCTTTGATTGTGGTTCCCAACTTCTCCATCTTCGAGTTCGGCACCGCGTGTGAGGTGTTCGGCATCGACAGGTCCGGCCGGGGCGGAACGGTTCCTGCCTTTGACTTCCGCATTTGCACACCGCAGCCAGGCAACGTCCCGCTCAAATCCGGATTGTCCATGAACGTCAGCCTGGGCCTGGAAGCCACTGCCGACGCCGACCTGGTGATCATGGCGCCGTACGGCAGGGACGATGACGTTCCGGAGTCCGTCCTGGAGGCACTGCGTGCCGCAGACGCCCGGGGTGCGTGGGTGATGTCGATCTGCTCGGGTGCTTTTGCCCTGGCGAGGGCAGGATTGCTGGATGGCCGGCGTTGCACCACACATTGGCACTACTCAGGGGAGCTGTCCGCCAGCTATCCGGCAGCACAGGTGGATGAGAACGTGCTCTACGTCCAGGACGGCAACATCATCACCTCTGCCGGCACCGCCGCCGGGATCGACGCCTGCCTGCACCTGGTGCGCGTGGAACTGGGGGCGAACGTCGCAGCTTCCATTGCGCGCGACATGGTGGTTCCTCCGCACCGTGACGGCGGACAGGCCCAGTACATTGACAGGCCCATGCCCAAATGCGGTTCAGCGCCCATGGAGGCGCTGCTGCGGATGATGGTGTCTGAGCTGGACAAGGAGCACTCCGTCAACGACCTCGCTGCCCGTCTCCACATGTCTCCACGCACGTTCGCCCGGAAGTTCCGCGCGGAGACGGGTGCCACCCCGGCGGCATGGCTTAACTCCCAGCGTGTGCTTCGGGCCCAGGAACTACTGGAAACCAGTGACTTGAACATTGACGAGGTGGCCCGGCAGTCGGGGTTCGGCCACCCTGTGCTCCTGCGCCATCATTTCGCCAAGGTGCTGGACACCAGTCCGCAGTCGTACCGGCGGGCCTTCCGGGGTCAGCTGGCCGAGGCCGTCTGATCACCTTCCGCAGCTTCGCGCGTGGAATCAACCAACCTGCGCCACGGGCCCACAACGGCCCGCTCAGGCAGGGCGGCCCTGCGTTGTCCTGCCCGGATGGCGTACATAAAGCGGTCCGGCGGGCCGTCCTCGAATGCTTTGGACGCGTCCCGCAGGGTGTTGGGGACTGCGTCCCACGGGCATGCATCCACCAGCGGTTCCCAGCGGCTTACGGCGCTGGAGGACCTGACCTGCACCGTCCAGACGCGGGGAATGGCGGCGATGCCACCGTGACGCTCAACAGTAATTTTCATGGGCGATCCCTGGGGTTTCCGGTCCCGGGCGAAGCGCCCGGCGGCCGGTTAGAGCTTTACCTTGACAGTGTCCCACGCCTTGCGCACGGCGTCATGCTCTGGTGAATCGGCCCCGAAGAGTTCAACCGCTGAAGCGGCCGTGGCCTTGGCAAATACGGTGAAGGTGGCATTGGTAGGCAGCGAGCCGCCCGTGAGGGCGTCGTACCAGATGCGTCCCGGAGCCTCCCAGGCGTGCCCGCCGATGTCCGTGGCCAGCACGTAGAACGCCTTGTTGGGGATTCCGGAATTGATGTGGACGCCCCCATTGTCCGCGCTGGTGCGCACGTAGGAGTCCATGGAGTCCGGCTGCGGATCCTTCCCCAGTACATCGTCGTCATAAGCGGTTCCGGGCGCCTTCATGGAACGCAAGGCCGTGCCCTGGACCTTTTCCGTGAAGAGTCCCTCGCCGATCAGCCAGCTGGCCTCAGCAGCGGTCTGCTGCTTTGTGTACTGCTCCACCAACGCACCGAAGATGTCCGACAGTGACTCGTTGATGGCACCGGCCTGGTTCCGGTAGGCCAGGTTGGCGGTGTATTGCGTCACGCCGTGTGCCAGTTCATGGCCGATCACGGTGAGGGACTTGGTGAACCGCTGGAAAACCTCGCCGTCACCATCGCCGAATACCATCTGGGTGCCATCCCAGAAGGCGTTGTCGTACTTGTTGCCGAAATGGACGGTGGCCAGCAGCGGATTTCCCACGCCGTCGATGGAGCTGCGGCCGAAAACTTCCGCGTAGAACTTGTGGGTGTGGCCGAGGCCGTCGTAGGCCTCGTTCACCGAAACATCCTTGACGGCGGGCTCGCCCTCCTTGCGGACCAGCTTTCCCGGCAGTGACTCGGTGTGCTGGGCATCGAAGATGGACCGGTCCGGCTTGGCCGGAGCGCCACTGCGTGCGCCGGGGCGGTGGGCCGGTGCGGGGGCCAGGCGCGCCGCCTGGACGCTGCGCACGTGGGCCAGCGCTTCCTTGGCCGCCCGGGCCACCTCCGAGAGCTGCGGTTCATCCTGGCGTGCCAGCCTGCGCAGCATGTACGGCGGAACGATGGAGCAGCGGACGTGCTGCTGCGCATGCGTGCTGGATGGCTGGTTGGTCGGTTCGAGGACAGGTTCCACGGCTTACCCCTTTGCTGCTGGCGTTGGAATCAGCCTATGCGGAGCGTGCGACAATCCCCGGGAAGCTGTCGACGCGCAACCGGCCCTGTGACGCGTACATGTCCTGGCGCACCGGATAGAACGGGCGCGCCAGGACATAAGTGTGTCGACAACGGCGGACCGGGCGAGAGCGGGGCCCGCAGGCAAAAAAGGGGCAAACAAAAACCGCGGACCCTTGGCGGATCCGCGGTGAATGTTGCAGTTACTGCTGTGGTGCCCTCGATAGGATTCGAACCTACGACCTTCTGCTCCGGAGGCAGACGCTCTATCCCCTGAGCTACGAGGGCAATCCGGGGTTCCTGCCGTTGCCGGCGGGACGTCCTAGAGCTTAGCAGGAAGGTGCCCTGCAATGAAAAACGCAGGTCCTCAGTACCCGGCGAACACATCCTTATGGACGCGCCGGGCGCCCGCTTCCCGCGCGGCGGACCGCAGGGAGGAGACACTCCGCGGTGAACCGGAAATGTAGACGTGGCGTTCCGCGATGTCCGGGAACAGGGCCTGCAAGGCTTTCCCGGTCATACGGCCGCTGCCGGTCTCCCGGAGCACCTTTGAGGCGTCTTCCATAAACGACGGCGGCGCGGACCCATCCGCCGTCAGCGCCACAACGCGGATCCCCAGGGCGCCCAGCTCACTGGCATAGGCGAGCTCCGATGCGTTTTTGGCAAGATACAGCAGCGCGGTGTCACCGTCCGATTCCTGCCGTGCGGCCAGATGGGACATAAAGGGGGTAATGCCGATGCCGGCCGCGATCAGCAGCACCGGTGCCGAACTGTTCCTCGGCGGGACGAAATCGCCACCCACGGACGTCGCCGTCACTACCTGGCCGGGTTCCAGGGCCAGCAGGGCCGCTTTGGCGGCGGAGACAGGGGGCGATGTCTCCACGCCGATGGTGACCCGGCGGCTGCCGGGCGGACTGCTCAGGCTGAACACCCGGCGTCGGCCTTTTCCGTCCCTGTCCCGGTGTGGCAGGTCCAGTTCCAGGAACTGTCCCGGCTTGAACCGGACGGGACGCAGGGCGCGGAAGGAGAATTCGGTGGAGCTGGGGGTCAGTGGCCGGGCGTCGGTAAAGCGCAGGCGCACCCCTCCGCGCTGGCCTACGAGGAATGCCAGGAGGTTGCCCAGCAGCAGCGCTGCCTCAGGGGAGTTTGCGAACAGGCCGAGGTTGTAGTGGGACACAAACGCCAGGCCAACGACGGCGGCCACCACCAGCTGCTGCCAGCGCCGGGGTGGCAGTGTGAGGGGCTCCGTCAGCATAAAGCCCACGAAGAAGAGCACCGGCCGCTGTGCCAGGGCCTGCCACAGGCCGGCGCCAGCGCTCAGCCCGGCGTCAACAAGCTGCCACGTGATAAAGAAAGCAGCCACCGCCGTGAAGGTGCCGGCCAGCACCCATTTGCCGGTGCGGTAAACCACCAGGAGGACGCCCGGAACCAGCAGCCACAACATGGCGGGTGTCGCGGCCCACCATGTAGCGATGTTCAGGCCGGTCAACCCGGCCAGGAAAGCGCCCGCAGCAGCAGGATTGAAGATGTGCCGGCCACGCCACGCCAGCGCATATTTGGAAGCGGTGGCCAGGACGCAGGCGATGGCAACACCGGCCAGATCCAGGGGTGCGAACGTGGGCCAGAACAGGAAATACAGGAGCAGCCCGGTGATCAACGAGGATTCCGAATGCGGCTGGACCCTGAACACCGCCGCTAGGACGCGGTTGGAAAGATAACTGAGGCCCACGCACAGGGCCAGGTGGGCCAGCATTTCCGGCAGGCCGAACGTCAGCCAGCCCAGGACGTTCAGGACCAGGCTGTAGACGGCCAGCACCGCGAGGACCAGCAGGATCAGCCGGTATTGCGTGAACTTTCCCAAGGCGGTGTCCAGGCGGGCCTTCAACGCCGGGCGGTGAACGGCTGAGAGGGCTCCAGTTTCGCTCATGAGAACAGTGTCCCTTCAAAACCCTGTGAATGGGCAGCGCTTCCGTCGGCAAACACGGTAAGCCAGGAAAATTCAAACTGTTCCTCGAGCTGTGCGCCGGGGGCAAAAAACAAGGCGGTGGCCAGTGCATCAGCCACCATGGCGGTCTCCGCGGCGGCCCAGGTGGCCACCACCGTCCGAACCGGCATCCCGGTAGTGGCATCAAGGACGTGATGGAAGCCGTCACCCCAGGCCCTGCGGTTCGCCGCTGACGCGCACAGCGCACCGGACCGCAGGGGAAAGGTGCCGATCGCCCGCGTGGGGTCGTAGGGATGCTCCAGGCCTACGCTGACAACGCCTGCACCACGGGCCAGGAGGTCGCCGCTGCCGTCGACCACGAAAGCGGAGAGTCCCGCGTCTTCCAGTTGCCCGCCAAGGATGTCCACCAGCAGCCCCTTGCCGGCCGCCCCGATATCCAGCACCACCGGCGCGAGGGTGCGCAGTGTGGTGCCGTCCCAATCCAGTACGTCGTCCCACGCCAGCGCGGGGAGGGGAGCGCCTGCCGGCTTCAGTGAGTAGCCGGCGTCGTACCCCAATCGCTCCAGGCTTGCCCCGATCAACGGTGTCATCGCGCCGTCCGTTATCCGGTGAAGGTCCCGGTACAGCCGGCCCAGAACCTCTGCTTCAGGCGGAAAGGAGTAGCTGCCGCCGTGCCGGGACATCCCGGCCACAATCGAGTCGTCACGGAAACGGGACCAGGTGGCGTCGAATTCCCCAACCCGGGCCAGCAGGGAAGAGCGAAGGTCCGCAGACAACGGGTCCGGCGTGCTGATGCACCACTGCGTACCGATCGCCTCGAAATGGAAATCGTGCGGCAGCAGGGCGTCCATTTCTAGCTGGCTTCGGCCTTGATCTCCTGGAGGGCGTCATTGAAGCCGCCGCTGGTCAGGGAGGAGCCGGCCACCTTGGAGACGTTCAGTTCGTCAATCTTCTTGCCCACGATCTGGCCGGCGATTCCGCCTGCGAACTCGCCCTGGAACTTCTGGGTGTTGGGATTGGACGGATGCGTGGTGATGTCCACGGCTTTCACGGCGTCCGATTCGATGGTCAGTTCCACGCCCACGGTTTCGGTCCCGTTGGGGGAGACGTAGGTCCCGTCTGCGCTGTAGGTCCCATCCTTGTACACGGACCCCGTGGAGCCCCCGGCCGTGGACGATCCCGTGGCAGGCGCGCTGGTGGTCTCAGGTTCCGATGTGGCCGGTGCTTCTTCAGTAGCGGACGGTGCGCAGGCGGCAACTGTGCCCATGAGGGACAGGCCGGCGATCCCGGCAAAAACGCTGCGTCGGACTGTTGATTTCATGGGGGCTCGTTTCATGGAGGCGCGGACACGGGGACTGGTCACTATCAGCGTAATGGCCCAAGCTGTGAAGTGGCTTGGCGCCTCCTGTGAAATGGAGCTCCGTTTACTGCGCGATTCCGCGCGGTGGCGGGGGCGCCGGTAGTCTAGGAGCGTGACTCCCGAAGAACTCTCCCTCGCCATATCCGCCTGCCTGAAAGATGCCGTCGCCGCCGGCGAGATTGCGCTGGACGCATCGGCGCTGCCGGATGAGGTCCGGGTGGAGCGACCCAAGAACCGCGAGCATGGCGACTGGGCCACGAACATTGCGCTGCAGCTGGCCAAACCGGCAGGAACCAACCCGCGGCAGCTGGCAACGGTGCTCAGTGACCGGCTGGGGCAGATCGACGGCGTCGAACAGGTTGAGATTGCCGGGCCGGGATTCCTCAACATCACCGTAGACGCTGCCACCGCGGGCGCGCTGGCCAAGGTGATCGTCGAGGCCGGGGCCGCCTATGGCAGCAACTCCGCGCTCGCGGGCCACGTGATCAACATGGAGTTCGTCTCCGCCAACCCCACCGGGCCGCTGCACATCGGGCATACCCGCTGGGCTGCGTTGGGCGATGCGATTGCCCGCGTCCTGCGTGCTTCCGGCGCGGACGTCACGGCCGAGTACTACATGAACGACGCCGGCTCGCAGATGAACGTTTTCGCCAACTCGGTGCTGTCCCGCCTTCACGGACGTCCGGTGCCCGACGGCGGGTACCCCGGTGAGTACATCGCGGAACTGGGCCATGCGGTGCTTTCCCGCCATCCGGGCATCCGCGAACTCACGGACGCGGCTGCCCTGCCCGTTATCCGGGCCGCCGCCTATGAGGCCCAGATGGAAGAGATCAAGCGCACCCTGGCCGAATTCGGTGTGGTTTTCGACGTCTACTTCTCCGAGAAGGAACTGCACGACGCCGGCGCCATCGAATCCGCGGTCGAACGCCTCCGCGGGCAGGGGCACGTTTATGACGATGGCGGTGCCGTGTGGCTGCGCACCACGGACTTTGGCGATGACAAGGACCGCGTGATGATCCGCGCTAACGGCGAGCCCACGTACTTCGCCGCCGACGCCGCGTACTACCTTTCCAAGAAGGACCGCGGCTTCACGGAGAAGATCTACCTGCTGGGTGCGGACCACCACGGCTACATCAACCGGCTCAAGGCCATTGCCGCCTGCGCCGGCGATGATCCGGAGGTCAACATCGAGGTGCTGATCGGCCAGCTGGTCTCCGTCAACGGTGCCAAGCTGTCCAAGCGCGCCGGAAACATCATCGAGCTCAAGGACCTCATTTCCTGGCTGGGCAAGGATGCCGTGCGGTATTCGCTGGCCCGCTTCCCTGCGGATTCCCCGCTGACGCTGGACCCTGAGCTGCTGAAGAAGCACAGCAACGAAAACCCCGTGTTCTACGTCCAGTACGCGCACGCCCGCTCGCGCGGCACGGCGCGTAACGCAGTGGCTGCGGGCGTTGAGCGCAGCGTTGACGGGAAAGATGCGTTCGACGCTTCGCTGCTGGATCATGCGACGGAAAATGAGCTGCTGTCCTACCTGGGCAGCTACCCCTCGATCGTTGCCAAGGCCGCGGAACTCCGCGAGCCGCACCGGATCGCCCGGCACCTGGAACTCATTGCCGGCGCATACCACCGCTGGTATGACGCCTGCCGCGTTGCACCCATGGGCGAAGAGCCCGTCACCGATCTCAACCGCACCCGCCTGTGGCTCAACGATGCCACCAGCCAGGTGCTGGCCAACGGACTGGACCTGCTTGGCGTCTCGGCGCCGGAACGGATGTGATGGCCGTGAACACCAACGACTTCAACCCGGCGGCGTCACCGCTGGCGCCGGAATGGCTTGAGTTCCCTGCGGACCTGAACGCGCTGCACGCACCCATGTGGGCTGCAGGGGTGCAACGGAACAACGACGGCGTCCTGACGGTGGACGGCGTCTCGGTCGATGCCCTCAAGCAGGAATTCGGCACGCCGCTGTTCGTGATGAGCGAGCCGGACTTCCGGGCCCGCGCCAGGTCCTTCAAGGATGCTTTCGATGACGCCTTCGCGGACATCTGCGGCGGAGTGGACGTCTATTATGCGGGCAAGTCGTTCCTGTGCACGGCGGTCGCCAGGTGGGTTGCGGACGAAGGGCTCCGGCTGGATACCTGTTCCGGCGGGGAAATGGCAGTGGCTGAGCGCGCCGGCATTCCTGGGGAAAACCTCAGCCTGCACGGTAACAACAAGTCCGACGCCGAAATTAACCGCGCACTTGACCTTAACCTGGGCAGGATCGTGGTGGACAGCCTGGACGAGCTGGAGCGGGTGGCCAAGATCGCTTCAAGCCGCGGCCAAAAGGCCAAGGTCATGCTGCGGCTCACTCCCGGAGTGCACGCACACACCCACGAATTTATTGCCACGGCCCATGAAGACCAGAAGTTCGGCCTTTCCATGGCTGAGGACTCCACCGAGGAAGCCGGGCTGTCAGCTGCTGAGGAAGCCGTAGCGGCTGCTACGTCCTATGACAGCATCGAACTGCTGGGCCTGCACTGCCACATCGGCTCCCAGATCTTCGAACCGGACGGCTTTGCCGTCGCCGCCGAGAAACTGCTGCGCTTCCTGGCCGTGATGCAGGACAAATACGGCATCACGCTGCCCGAACTGGACCTTGGCGGCGGCTACGGCATCGCCTACACCCCGGTGGATACCCCGCGCCCGCCTGCGGAAATCGCCCAGGCGATGGCCGCCGTCGTACGTTCCACGTGTGCTGAGCTGGGACTGGTTCCGCCGCGGATCTCGATCGAGCCCGGCCGCGCGATCGTTGGCAGCACCACCTTCACGCTGTATGAGGCAGGCACCCGTAAAACCGTGCGTGTCGATGCCGAAGCAGCTGACGGGGCTGTAAGCGCTGCCGGCGACGCAGCCAACGTTACGTATCCGCGCCGCTATGTGTCAGTGGATGGCGGCATGAGCGATAACGCCCGCCCGGTCCTGTATGACGCGGATTATTCGGCCGTGCTGGCCTCCCGCACTTCTGCCGCCGTGCCCGCGCTATCCCGAGTAGTGGGCAAACATTGCGAGAGCGGCGACATAGTTGTTAGAGATGTATATCTGCCCGAGGACGTGGCAGCCGGTGATCTGCTTGCTGTACCGGGGACCGGCGCCTACTGCTGGGCCCTGTCAAGCAACTACAACTATCTGGCCCGGCCGGGCGTCGTCGCTGTGCGCGACGGTGCCGCCCGGCTGATTGTCCGCGGCGAAACCGAAGAAGACCTGCTCAACCGCGACATGGGAGCCTGAATGACTGAGATGCAAACCCTTAAGGTGGCCCTGCTGGGCTGTGGCAACGTAGGGGCCCAGGTTGCGCGCATTCTGATTGACGACGCCGATGCCCTCGCCGCACGGACCGGGGCCCGGCTGGAACTGCGCGGCATTGCCGTGCGCAACGTCGATGCACCGCGCGACGTCGAACTTCCCAAGGATCTGTTCACCACCGACGCCGACACCCTGGTCAAGGAAGCGGACCTGGTGATCGAGCTGATGGGCGGCATCGAGCCGGCCCGTTCACTCATCCTCGCCGCCGTCGAAAACGGCGCCTGCGTTGTCACCGGGAACAAGGCCCTGCTGGCGCAGGACGGCCCGTCGCTCTATGAGGCAGCGGACAAGGCCGGCGTCCAGTTGTCCTACGAGGCCGCTGTTGCGGGCGCCATTCCCATCCTGCGGCCCATCCGCGACAGCCTGGCCGGTGACCACATCACCCGGGTCCTGGGCATCGTTAACGGAACCACCAACTTCATCCTGGACCAGATGGACTCCACGGGTGCGCAGTTTGCCGACGCCCTTGCCGAGGCGCAGCGCCTGGGTTACGCGGAAGCTGACCCCACCGCCGACGTCGAGGGCCACGACGCCGCCGCCAAGGCAGCCATCCTGGCCTCGCTGTCCTTCCATACGCGTTTCGCTCTGGAGAACGTCCACTGCGAGGGAATCACTTCAGTCAGCGCCGCTGACATTGCAGCCGCCAAGGATGCGGGCTTTGTCATCAAGCTGCTGGCCATCGCGGAGAAGCTCACTGATGCCCAGGGCGGGGAGGGCGCCGAGGGCGTTTCCGTCCGCGTGCACCCCACGCTGCTTCCCCGCGAACATCCCCTCGCTGCCGTCCGCGGCGCCTTCAATGCTGTGTTTGTCGAAGCCGAGAACGCCGGCGAGCTGATGTTCTATGGCCAGGGAGCGGGTGGCACGCCCACTGCTTCGGCTGTCCTCGGAGACCTCGTCTCCGCCGCACGCCGGCTGGTCCTTGGTGGCCCCGGCCGGACCGAGACCACCACCGGCCAGGTCCCCGCTTTGGGGATTGACGCCGTCAACACCAGCTACTACATCGGCCTGGACGTGGCGGACCAGCCCGGCGTCCTCGCACGGATCGCCCAGCTGTTCGCCGAACATGGGGTGTCCATCGAAATCATGCGCCAGACCATCCACCGGGACCCGCAGACCCAGGCGGAAACTGCGGAGCTGCGCATTGTCACGCACCGCGCAACCGAGGCCGCACTTGCGGCCACCGTCGAGGCCGTAAAGGGCCTGGACGTCATCAATTCTGTTACATCCGTTCTTCGGGTAGAAGGAGTCTAAGTGGCTCACCAATGGCGCGGTGTTGTCCGCGAATACGCCGACCGCTTGCCCGTTAACGAATCCACCAAGGTCATCACCCTGGGTGAAGGTGGCACCCCGCTGGTCCACGCACAGAAGCTGTCGGAACTGACCGGCTCCACCGTGTACCTCAAGGTGGAAGGCATGAATCCCACGGGCTCCTTCAAGGACCGTGGCATGACCATGGCCATGACGGCTGCAGTCGCCGCCGGCGCCAAGGCCGTGGTGTGTGCCTCCACCGGCAACACGTCAGCTTCGGCCGCCGCTTATGCGACGGCCGCCGGGCTGAAGTGCGCTGTGCTGGTCCCCGAGGGCAAAATCTCCATGGGCAAGCTCAGCCAGGCGATCGCCCACGGCGCCACCTTGCTGCAGGTGGACGGCAACTTCGACAACTGCCTGGACATCGCGCGCAAGCTGGGGGAGTCCTACCCGGTCTTCCTGGTCAACTCCGTCAATCCTGCCCGTATCGAAGGCCAGAAGACCGGTGCCTTCGAAGTCGTCGATTCCCTGGGCGATGCCCCGGACATCCACGTCCTTCCCGTAGGCAACGCCGGAAACATCACGGCTTACTGGAAGGGTTACAAGGAGTATTCAGCGCCGTTCGAGTCCGACACCGCCGGCACCCTGCCGGCCGTGTCGACGAAGACGCCCATCATGTGGGGGTTCCAGGCTGCCGGTGCCGCACCTTTTGTGGCCGGACACCCCATCACGGAGCCTGACACCATCGCCACCGCCATCCGCATCGGGAACCCGGCATCTTGGGATGGAGCCGTTGCAGCGCGCGACGAATCCGGCGGCCTGATCGAGGCCGTTACCGACGACGAAATCCTTGCTGCGCACCGCTGGCTTTCGGCCCGCGAAGGCGTCTTTGTGGAACCCGGCTCCGCCGCCGGAGTCGCAGGCCTGATCAAGAAGCACGCCGCCGGTGAAGTGCCCACGGGCAAGACGATCGTCATTACGGTTACCGGCCACGGGCTCAAGGACCCGCAGTGGGCACTGCGCACGGAGGACGGCTCCGACGTCCAGCCGGTCAAAGTGCCCAACGACGTCGTCACTGTTGCTGCCGAGCTGGGACTGGAAGACAAATAGCGTTGGAAACCATGTCCACGTCGGTAGAACTCCCGCTTGTTGCTGCCGGCCAGCGCGTTACTGTCCGGGTGCCGGCCACCAGCGCGAACCTCGGCCCCGGGTATGACAGCCTGGGCCTTGCCCTGGCAATGCACGATGTACTCACCGTCGAAACGCTCGACGGCGGAGAGCTCGAGTTTGACCTCTCCGGCGAGGGCTCCGAGACCCTGCCCCGGGACGCCAGCCACCTGGTGGTCCGCGCGCTGGATAATGCCTTCGCGCGCCTTGGCTTCCAGCGTTCAGGGCTGAAGATCACTGCCGAGAACGTCAACCCGCACGGCCGGGGGCTGGGATCGTCGGCGTCGGCTGTTGTTGCTGCAGTTTCCGCAGCGAATGAGCTGGTACCCGGGCAATCCCGTCGGGACCGCGACTGGATCCTGCAGGTGACCAGCGAAATGGAAGGTCACCCGGACAACGTGGCGCCTGCCATTTTCGGCGGACTGGCGCTGTCATGGCAGGACAGTGACCAGTACAGCAGCACGGCTGTAAGGGTCGCTCCCGAGGTCATTCCCGTCGTCGCGGTTCCTGACTACGAACTTGCCACGGAAGCTGCGCGGGCGCTGCTCCCGGCATCAGTGGGGCACCACGCTGCCGCCATGAACTCCGGACGCGCAGCGCTGTTGATCCACGCCCTCACAGCGCAGCCGGGTTTCCTGCTTCCCGGCACTGAGGACTACCTGCACCAGAGCTACCGCGCGGAAGCCATGCTTCCCAGCGCCAGGCTGATTTCAGCGCTTCGGGCGGCGGGACATGCAGCCGTAGTGTCCGGCGCCGGGCCCACGGTCCTCGTGCTGGCCAACGGCGCCACGGACGCGGACAGTGCGGTGGACTTCATCGCCGGCTTTACTGCCGCCAACACGCCGGAAGTCGGATGGCGAGTGATGAAGCTGGCAGTGGACGTTGAAGGTGCTAAAGTGGAAGTGCACCGGCGGTAATTCCGTACTGGATGTTGGCCATTGTTGCCTCTTAATTCTCCTACTGCGCAATAGTTTCCGGTGCCGCCTGCTTGGTCTGACGCAGGAACCCGCAGATCATCACTTCCTGCCCGTGAACCGTCAGCCGCCGCTCCGCCCATTTTCGGAGCGAGGTGAATCAGTATCAGGCTGTCCTGGCCCTGGCCGCCAGTTCCGTCGAACCGTGGCCGCAGATCTGAACTGCGGCCCAGATCAAATCACCGCGTCCAGCTCCCAGTCTGGACGCCGTCGAGGGGGAAGGATCCTTCGTGACCGAAACCACTGAGCTGTCTCCAGCTGTGGAAACATCATCTTCTGCCGCCGCTGCAACGGCTGCACCCGCAAAGAGCAGCGGCCTTGCCGGCCTGAAGCTCGCACAGCTGCAGGCACTTGCCAGCCAGCTGGGCATTTCAGGCGGTTCCCGCATGCGTAAGGGCGATCTGGTCACGGCCATTTCCGCCCACCGCGCCGGCACCCCCGCCGTAAAGGCCGAGGCGCCTGCCAAGGCCGCTGCGGCACCCAAGACTGAAGCTTCGAAGGCTCCTGCCGCTGCACCGGAGAAAAACGCTCCCGAAGCAGCCGCAGCAGCCGAAGCGCCGGCTGCTGACCCCCGGGCCCGTACCCGTGGCCGCAGCCGCCGCGCCGGAAGTGACGGCGTTGTCGCCGCAGGTGCCGCTTCGGCTCCCGCCGGCACCGAGGCCGGCGAAGCCCCGGCAGCCGCCGTCGAGACCGCTGCATCAGCTCCTGCCGCAGCCGTTGAACAGGCCCCCGCAGAGGCCGGCACCGAACGCCGCCAGCCCCGCACCCGCAACCGCCGCCGTGGTGAAGCTGCCGCAACCACCGAGGAAGCAGCAGCTCCGGAAGCAGCAGCGGACCAGCGCGCTGCAGAGCCGCGCACCGAAGACGGTGAGCAGGGCCAGCGCAGCGACCGCCGCGACAACAACCGGAACCGCAACGCCGGCTCCGCCGACAACGGTGACCGTCGGGAAGACCGCTCCGGTGACCGCGCCGACAACCGTGGTGATAACCGCAACGCAGACAACCGCAACGCCGGCAACACCCAGGACGACACCGACACCGGCAGCCGCCGGAACCGCCGCAACCGCCGGGACCGTAACGACCGCAACGACCGTTCGGGCGGCCAGGATCGCGACAACCGCGACGGCAACTCCCGCAACGACCGCTTCCGCGACCGCAACGACCGCCGCCGCGGACGCAACCAGGGACCCGACGTCGACGACGTCGAGGTCACCGAAGATGACGTGCTTCTGCCCGTAGCAGGCATCCTGGACGTCCTGGAGAACTACGCGTTCATCCGGACCTCCGGTTACCTGCCCGGCCCGAACGACGTCTACGTCTCCCTGGCTCAGGTCAAGAAGTACAACCTCCGCAAGGGCGACGCCGTTGTTGGCGCCATCCGTGCACCCCGCGAAGGCGAAGACCGCAGCCAGCAGTCCGCACGCCAGAAGTTCAACGCCCTGGTCCGCGTCACCTCGGTCAACGGCAAGACGCCCGAAGAGCTCAAGGACCGCGTCGAATTCGCCAAGCTGGTCCCGCTGTACCCGTCGGAGCGCCTGCGCCTCGAAACCGACCCCAAGAAGATCGGGCCCCGTGTTATCGACCTAGTGGCCCCGATCGGCAAGGGCCAGCGTGGCCTGATCGTCTCCCCGCCCAAGGCCGGTAAGACGCTCATCCTGCAGTCCATCGCCAACGCCATCACCACCAACAATCCTGAGGTCCACCTCATGATGGTGCTCGTTGACGAACGCCCTGAAGAAGTCACGGACATGCAGCGCACCGTCAAGGGCGAGGTCATTGCCTCCACCTTCGACCGCCCCGCAGATGACCACACCACCGTGGCCGAACTCTCGATCGAACGCGCCAAGCGCCTCGTCGAGATGGGCATGGACGTGGTGGTCCTCCTGGACTCCATGACCCGCCTGGGCCGCGCCTACAACCTGGCAGCACCGGCCTCCGGCCGCATCCTGTCCGGTGGTGTGGACTCCGCCGCTCTCTACCCGCCCAAGCGCTTCTTCGGCGCCGCCCGCAACATCGAAAACGGCGGCTCCCTCACCATCCTGGCCACGGCACTCGTTGAGACCGGATCCAAGATGGACGAGGTCATCTTTGAAGAGTTCAAGGGCACCGGCAACATGGAACTGCGCCTGTCCCGCCAGCTGGCCGACAAGCGCATCTTCCCGGCAGTCGACGTCAACGCATCCGGCACCCGCCGCGAGGAGAACCTGCTTTCCCCCGAGGAAGTCAAGATCATGTGGAAGCTGCGCCGCGTCCTCTCCGGACTCGAAACCCAGCAGAGCCTTGAACTGCTCACCAACAAGATCCGGGAAACCCAAAGCAACGTCGAGTTCCTCATGCAGGTTCAGAAGACCACGCTTGGCGCGAAGTCCGATAACGACAAATAGCTGAGCTCACCGCTCAAAATATGCCGGCCCCGCCCCTACGCCGGGTGGCTTTGGATCTACGATCCCAAGCCACCCGGCTCCGGCAGGCCCGAAGCCACTCCCTGGCCGGCATATTTTGAGCGGTACGTCGTTAAGTCACCGTGTTGCATTACTAGACTTGGCATCAAGTCGAAAGAGGTTTGAGAAATGTTTGAGTCCGTACAGGGCCTGCTTGATGAGCATGATGCTATTCAGGCGCAGCTTGGTGATCCTGCTGTTTATGCTGACCAGCGGCTGGCCCGGAAGCTGGGGCGGCGGTCTGCCCAGCTTAACGGCATTGTTGAGGCCTACCACCGGTGGGAGGGGCTTCGGGATGACCTTGCAGCTGCCAAGGAAATGGCTGCCGAGGATCCCGAGTTCGCTGCCGAGGTTCCTGAACTTGAGGCGTCGCTCGAGACTGCTGCTGCGAAGCTTCGCCGGCTGCTGATTCCCCGGGACCCTGATGACGCACGCAATGTGATCCTCGAGGTCAAGGGCGGTGAAGGCGGCGATGAGGCTGCGCTCTTTGCCGGTGACCTGCTGCGCATGTACACCCGGTACGCGGAATCCCGTGGCTGGAAGACGGAGATCATTTCCGCCACGGAGTCCGATCTTGGCGGGTACAAGGACGTCCAGGTTGCCGTCAAGGGCAACTCGAACGATCCCGCCGAGGGTGTCTATGCCCGGTTGAAGTTCGAAGGCGGAGTGCACCGCGTGCAGCGCGTTCCCGTGACGGAGTCGCAGGGCCGCATCCATACATCAGCTGCAGGCGTGCTGGTGCTGCCTGAGGTTGATGAGCCTGAAGAGCTGGAAATCAACCAGAACGACCTCAAGATCGACGTCTACCGCTCTTCGGGTCCTGGTGGCCAGTCGGTTAACACCACCGACTCCGCTGTCCGCATTACCCACCTGCCCACGGGCATTGTGGTGGCCATGCAGAACGAGAAGTCGCAGCTGCAGAACCGCGAAGCCGGCATGCGCGTCCTGCGTGCACGTATCCTGGCCCACCAGCAGGAACAGATCGACGCCGAGAACTCCGCGGCGCGTAAGTCGCAGATCCGCACCATGGACCGTTCCGAGCGCATCCGGACCTACAACTACCCGGAAAACCGCATCGCGGACCACCGCACCGGGTACAAGGCGTACAACCTGGACCAGGTTATGAACGGGGACCTGGAACCGGTGATCCAGTCGGCAATCGAAATGGACGAACAGGCGCGTCTCGACGCCATTGGCGAGTAGTCCAGTGGCCAACCAGGACCTGGACGGAGCGGTACGGGAAGCTGCAGCCGTATTGCAGGAAGCCGGTGTTCCCAGCCCGAAGGTCGATGCCGAACTCCTCGCCGCCCACTTGCTTGGTATCGGACTCGGCGAGCTGCGGGCGCGGATGCTCGGAAACGCGAAGGCGCCCGAGGGATACGCGGAACTGGTGGCAGAGCGGGCGCAGCGCACCCCGCTCCAGCACATCACCGGGGTTGCACACTTCCGTTACCTGGAGCTCTCCGTTGGGCCTGGCGTTTTTGTTCCCCGGCCGGAGACTGAATCAGTGGTGCAGCTGGTGATCGACCATGTGAAGGGCGTGGCCAAGCCAAAGGTGGTCGATCTTGGCACCGGCTCCGGGGCCATTGCCGGGTCAATCGCGCACGAGGTACCAGACGCGGAAGTCCACGCCGTGGAATACAGCCCCTTCGCCCATGCCTGGGCGGCAAGGAACCTGGAACCGCTGGGTGTCCATCTGGTACTCGGGGACCTGCGGAACGCCCTGCCTGAGCTGAACGGTACGTTCGACGTCGTCATTTCCAACCCGCCGTACATTCCCGCGGCGGCCATTCCCATCGAACCTGAAGTGGCACTGCATGATCCGCCGGAAGCCCTGTATGGCGGGGGAGCGGACGGCATGGAACTCCCGACGGCGGCTGCAGCCTCGGCCGCGCGCCTCTTGGTGGATGGCGGCTACTTTGTGATGGAACATGCCGAAGTGCAGGCCGGGTGGATTGCGTCAATGCTAGACCGGGCGGGTTGCTGGGCCTCCATCACAACCCACCAGGACCTCAACGGCCGCGACCGCGCCACCAGCGCGTTCCTTGTGACAGGCCCTGCATCAGGAGTGGCCGGGATTTCCCCGAAAGTGATGAAAGAATAGGCCAGTGACCACGAGCTACGACTGTACTTCCGAAGATCAACGGGCCAACGCACTGGAGCATGCCCAGCGGGCCATTGCGGAAAAGAAATGCATTGTCTTTCCCACTGACACCGTTTATGGAATCGCCGCTGACGCCTTTTCGCCGCAAGCGGTGACCATGCTCCTGGTCTCCAAGGGGCGCGGCCGGCAGATGCCGCCGCCGGTCCTGATTCCCAGGTTGAACGCCCTGGACGGCCTGGCCACGGACATTCCTGCCGAGGCCCGCCGCCTTGCCGAAAAGTTCTGGCCGGGCGGGCTGACCATGATCCTGCACGCCCAGCCGTCACTGGACTGGGACCTTGGCGAGACCAAGGGCACGGTTGCGCTCCGTATGCCCGATGACGACATTGCCCTGGAGGTCCTCACCCTGACCGGGCCCCTGGCTGTGTCCTCGGCCAACCGGACCGGCCAGCCCGCCGCGCGTACTGCGGCCGAGGCCTACGGCCAGCTTGCTGAATCCGTTGAGGTCTACCTGGAAGGCGGGGAACGGCCGGCCAGTGGTTCCGAGGCCCTGGCCTCAACCATCGTTGACGCCACAGCCAATCCCATGCGGGTGGTCCGCGAAGGCGCCATCAGCCTCGAACGGCTGCGTGAGGTTGTCCCGGAAATCCTCGGCATCAACGAGGTTCCCGAGGCACGGGAATCCGGGCTCCAGGAGCCAGCGGCGGGGGAACCCGAGGCGGAAACCGGGGCGGAGATTGCCCCCACCGACCCCGCATCAGAGGCCGATGACCCCGCTGATTCGGAACCCCGCACCACATGAGCCTGAAGCGGCAGGCAGTTCCCGTCCTTGACGTTGATGCCACGCCGCTCGCCGTTGACGGCCTGATGGACGTACTGCAGGGATTTGTAGACGACGGCGTGCGGCGCGTGGTGGTGGGGCACAACCTGCACAGTGTGACACTTTGCCATTCGGACCAGCGGTTCCGGGCGTTCTATGACCGTGCCGACGTTGTGCTCATTGATGGCGCCCCGGTGCTGTGGCTGTGGTGCCGCGGCCGGAAACTGGACCGGCCGGCCACGGATTACCGGCTTGGTTCCACGGACTGGATTCCAGCCCTGGGAACATTGAAGGGGCTCCAGCGGATCGCAGTGATAGGCGCTGGAGCTGATGCCAATGCCGGTGCGGTGCGCCGGCTTCAGGAGATTGTCCCGGGTGCGGAAATCCACGGAATTCCGGGGGAGGGCTGGAACGATGCGCTCGAAGCGGCGGCGTCCGGTCAGTTGAAAACCCTGCGTCCCCAACTGGTTTTCCTGGGGCTGGGAATGCCCCTGCAGGAAGAAGTGCTGCAGCGCTGGCTGCCCACCCTTCCACCTGCAACGTACTGCACCGTGGGTGGCGCCATTGAGCAGCTCGCAGGCGTGCAGAAACTTGCGCCGCGATGGCTGGGCCGGCTGGGCCTGGAATGGGCCTGGCGCCTGGCGCTTCATCCGGGGCGGGTTGCCTACCGGGTGTTCGGCGAGCCCTGGGTGCTGCTGGGACTCCTGGCCAGGCGGCGGTTGCGCAGGGGCTGACGACGGCGGGAACCGCTCCGTGGGTCCTAGAAGTTCTGGTCTTCCAGGGGGGCGAAGCCCTTACCCCGCAGGCCCTTGCTGAAGGCCGATGCCCATTCGGACAATCCCTTGAAGTCGCCCCGCTTGAGGAAGTAGCCAAGGTACCCGCCGACGTCGGCCACGAAGGACTTCACGCGGAAGTAGCGGCGGATCATGTAGCCGCGGTTCCGGTAATAGTAGAAGCGCTTGAAGGCTGACTCCGGGACGATTACATGCCAGCGGGCGCCAAATACGTGCTGCGTTTCGGCAAAAGCGTGCGGGTGGGTGATGGCCGTGGTGGTGACAGTGCCAAAACGGACGCCTGCCTGCCGGAGGCGGAGCGTGAAGTCCACCTCGTCACCACGGATGAACAGCCTCATGTCCGGAAGGCCCACCTTGAAGAAGACGTCGGACCGGATCAGCGCTCCGTTGAAGAAGTGCCCGTCGTTGGGCAGGAAACCAAGGCTTTCGACGGCGGCACGGCTGTGGGTGACCTTTCCGTCCAGCCGGAAGAAGAAGGACAGCCGGTCCGGGTGGCCGGGTGCAACAACCAGCGGCAGCACGGCCTCGAGGTCCCGCGCCTCGGCTTCGCGGAGGAGCGTGGCGAGGCATTCCGGATCGGCGGGCTCGGCGTCGTCGTCCATCATCCAGATCCAGCGCGCGCCGCTGGCCACGGCCTTCAGCGCTGCCAGGGAGAAGCCGCCGGCCCCGCCAAGGTTGGCCTCGGAGCGCACATAGTCGACGTTGGGGTGTTGTGCTGCCACGTCCCTGGCGGGCGTGGTTCCGCTGTCCACGAGGCAGATAGTCTCCACGGGCGCGGTCTGGGCGTTGATGGCATCAAGCAGGGTGGACAACTCGGCTGGCCGGTCGAAAGTGACGGCTGCAACTGCGACCGGGTTCTGCATGATTTCCCTTCAGAGTCCCGCCGGGAGATTTCCGGAGGGCAGTGTGGCGCGGAGGGGGAAGGCCCGTGGCGCTAGTATCTTGACTAGAGTCCACTGTAATACAGCCCTGTTTGGCACCTCGCACTGCCTGCTGTGAGCCCGGCGACGGAGATTTTCAATCCAACCTTCCACACGAACACCCAGGCCAAGCACATGATCATGTACTTGCTGATGGCGCTGACTGCCGCCGTCGTTTCCTATACCGCGACGTGGGGGGCGCGGCTCGTCGGAAACCGCCTTCAACTGTTCCTGCCCATCCGCAGCCGTGACATGCATTCCACACCCGTATCCAGGCTGGGCGGCGTCGCCATCTTCCTGGGTGTCCTGGTGGCGTTGATTGTTGCCAGCCAATCGTTCTTCGTGCAGGACATCTACCGCAGCAACTTCGCCCCGTGGGGCGTCCTCGCCGGCGCCGGAGTCATTGTCCTGGTGGGCATGGTGGATGACCTGGTGGATCTGCGGTGGTGGGTCAAGCTGATCGGCCAGGTTGCGGCGGCCCTGATCGTGGCAGTCTGGGGCGTCCGAATGACGATCGTGCCGTTCGTACCGGAGCCTGTGTACCTGGAGAACGAGACCGTCAGCATCGTATTGACGGCATTCCTGATTGTCACCACCATGAACGCGTTCAACTTCATTGACGGACTGGATGGCCTGGCAGCCGGGGTGGCCATTATTGGCGGATCGGCGTTCTTCCTCACCGCTTATTGGGTGCACCGCACCGCCATCATCCTGGACAGATCCGACCTCGCCACGCTGCTTACGGCAGTGCTTGTTGGCAGCTGCGTCGGCTTCCTGCCCCACAACTGGTTCCCGTCCAAGATCTTCATGGGGGATTCCGGGGCCATGCTGATCGGCCTTGTCATGGCGTCGGCAGGCATTGTTTCCACGGGCCAGATCACCTCAGGCCTCTACGACCGCGCCAACGGTATTCCCACGATCATCCCCATCCTCCTGCCGTTCGCCGTGGTCTTCCTGCCGCTGCTGGACTTTGGCATGGCGGTGGTACGGCGGACGGCAAGGGGCAAATCGCCCTGGTCTGCGGACCGTGGCCATCTGCACCACAAGCTGCTGGACATCGGCTACTCGCACCGGATGGCAGTAATCCTGCTCTATCTATGGACGGCGGTGCTGTCCTTCGGGGGCCTCGCCCTGGCGATTTTTCCATGGCAGATTGTGCTGCCCATCGACATCCTGGCAGCGGGGGCCATGGCGGTTGTGACCGCCTGGCCATACCTGCGGCGCAGCAACACCGACACCGCAACGTAGCTTTCTGAAATATTTCTATCTCGTGTAGAATTCAAGTGCGGTCTTTCGCCGCGAGCTCTTCCCGCCTGCACGCACCGACGATTGGGATCTCCATGACCTCCAACGCCGATTCCGGACGCACGTCCGGCAACGGGCCCGTTGGAGTTTCCGGATCCACTTCCTCGCTGTGGTTGAAGCTGCTGAAGCTGAGCGCCCTCGCTGCCGCAGCCGGCCTGGCAATTGCGTCGGCAGCGGCTGTCATCCTGAACGGTCAGGCGGGCATGCTCTCCACTGTTTTTGGTGGCCTGCTGGTGATGCTGTTCTTTGGGATCAGCCTGCTGGTAGGCCACTTCGTTGGCCGCCGGAACCCATCCGGAGCGATCGGGCTGTTTGTAGCCACGTACTTCGTCAAGGTTGTCGGATTCGCCGTCGTGCTGTTCGTCATCGGCAGGCCTGATTGGCTGCATGGCCAATGGTTCCTCATAGGTGCTGTCACCGCCGTCGTTTTGTGGCAGGCCGCCGAACTGTACGGCTTCAGCAAGGCCCGTCTCCAGATCTTCAACGACCCCACGCCGGACCAGGGGAAAAGCAATGCCTAAGAACACCTCAACCCCCGGAAACTCCACTTCTGACGCCCAAAATGGCGGTAGCGGATACAACGATGGCATGGCCGTCTTCAGCTACATCATTGGCGGAATCATCGTCTGGAGTTTGATAGGGTGGGGTCTGGATAATCTGTGGGATACCCGCTGGATTGTGCTCGCAGGCGCTCTGCTTGGAGCTCTCGGAGGATTTTACCTGTCCTACATGCACGGCCTCACCAGTAGCAAGAAGCGTACTGGTGGCAGCAGTGCTGCCGGCGGACCGTCCAAGGACGGACCCAACAATGCCAAATAATTTCACAAGGGGACCAGCAGGCCATACTGCTGCAGGAACCCGACCAACGCCCAATGATGGACACTGCAGAGAGGAAACGCGTTGATCGCGCTTGCGCTCCCGGCCCAAGAATCAGGAGAGTTCACTCCTCCTGGTATTAACGAAATGCATTTGCCGGCAATCCTGCCGTGGGGTGCGGCAGACGGCTTCTCGAAGCAGATGCTGTTGGTGATCCTTTCGGTCGTCATTATTGCCACGTTCTTCGTGCTCGCTGCACGTAAGCAGCAGATGGTTCCCGGCAAGCTGCAGTTCGCAGGCGAAATGGCCTATGGCTTCGTCCGCAACGGCATCGCCAAGGACATCATCGGCGGCAGGGACTTCATGAAGTACGTCCCCCTGCTGTTCAGCCTCTTCTTCTTCATCCTGGTGAACAACATCTACGGTGCAATCCCGTTGATCCAGCTTCCCAGCTTCTCCCATGTTGGCGGCGCCTACGTTCTGGCCGGCATCGTCTACATCACCTGGATTGCCATCGGCATCAAGAAGAACGGTCTGCGCTACTTCAAGCTGGCCACCGTTCCCTCCGGTGTTCCGGTTTACATCCTGCCGCTGATCATCCCGATCGAAATCATCTCCAACTTCCTGGTCCGCCCGGTCACGCACAGCCTCCGTTTGTTTGCGACCATGCTGGCAGGCCACCTGATCGTGATGATCGCCGGCTCCGGCATCCAGTACCTGGTCATGCAGGAGAACATCCTGCTGCAGGGCACGTCCGTGCTGGTTCTGGCCGGCGCGATCGCCATGTACATGCTTGAAGCGCTGATCATGGTCCTCCAGGCTTACGTCTTTACCCTGCTGACGGCTATTTACATTGAAGGCGCACTCCACGCCGACAGCCACTAGGCACCCTTAAACTTCCCCCACAGCGGGGATGAAGCAACCCAAACAACCTGCCACAGAGTTGGCATCTTGAAAGGAAGAAAAATGGAAGGCAATCTCAACCTCGTAGGTTACGGTCTGTCCGCAATCGGCGGTGGTATCGGTGTTGGTCTCGTGTTCGCCGCTTACATCAACGGTGTGGCACGCCAGCCGGAAGCCCAGCGCGTCCTGCAGCCGATCGCATTCCTCGGCCTCGCGCTGACTGAAGCCCTCGCCATCCTCGGCCTGGTCTTCGCCTTCGTTCTCTAGTCTGACTTCAGAACCAAGCGAACATCCAGAACCGAGTAGAAAAGGACGGGTGAAATATGAATCAGCTGATCATCTCAGCCGCCACTGAGGGCGAAGTCAGTCCCCTCGTGCCCAACGTCTGGGAAATGGGCGTTGTCCTTATCAGCTTTGCCGTGCTCATGTTCATCGTGGTCAAGTTTGTTGTCCCGATGTTCGAGAAGACGTTCGCAGAGCGTGCCGAAGCCATTGAAGGCGGCATTGCCAAAGCTGAAAAGGCCCAGGCTGAGGCATCTGCTGCACTCGAAGAGTACAAGCAGCAGCTGACGGACGCCCGCACCGAAGCCAACCGCATCCGTGAGGAAGCGCGTGCCGAGGGTGCTCAGATCCTGGCAGATCTGAAGGAAAAGGCCGGCGCCGAGTCGGCCCGCATCACCGCCCAGGCATACGCACAGATCGAAGCCGAGCGCCAGGCTGCCGTTGTGTCGCTGCGCTCGGAGGTGGGCACCCTCGCCACCACACTGGCAGGACGCATCGTTGGCGAAGCACTCACCGATGATGAGCGTGCAGCACGTGTTGTTGACCGCTTCCTGGCAGATCTGGAGAGCCAGAACGCAGGTGCAGCTAAGTAATGGCAGGTGTATCGAGCGAATCGCTGACCACAGCGCTGACGGAACTGGAAGCAAGGCTTCCGGGTGCGTCGCTGCAGTTGGCTACGGAACTCTTCGGAATCCTGGGAACGCTGGACAGCTCGGCCGGCCTGCGCCGTGCCCTGACTGACCCGTCCCGCAGCGGTGAGGAAAAGTCTGCGCTTGTCAGGCAGCTCGTTGGTGGAAAAGTTTCCGCCGATGCTGCGGATATCGCAGCCGGACTGGCCAGCTTGCGCTGGGCATCGGCACGCGATATTGGCGATGCACTCGAGACGCTTGGGGCAACGGTGGTCATCGCCGTTGCTGAAAACAAGTCGGCCGTTTCTGCCTCCGGGATCTCCGGACTGGAAGAGCTGGAGAATGATCTGTTCTCCTTCAACCGGACCGTGGCCTCCAGCCATGAGGCACAACGTGCTCTGTCTGAGCCGCAGGCCAGTGCAGCTGCCAAGACCGCCCTGGCGCAGAAGCTTGTGCCGGGCGCTTCCGAGGAAGCGAAAGTCCTCATTGCACAGGCCGTGTCCAACCCGCGTGGTTTGAAGCCGGGCCGCCTCGTCGAGCGTTTTGCACAGCTCGCTGCCAAACGGCAGCAGCGGTGGATCGCCACGGTGAGCGTCACCCGTCCCTTGACGGCTACGCAGCTGGACCGCCTCCAGTCGGCGCTCAACGCCCTGTACCGCCGGGAGCTGAAGATCAACGTCACAGTTGATCCTGCCCTCATCGGCGGCATCCGGGTCCAGGTGGGCGACGAAGTACTTGACGCTTCAGTAGTTGCCCGCCTGGGTGAACTGAACC
This sequence comes from Pseudarthrobacter sp. J47, assembly GCF_049810315.1. Classification (GTDB taxonomy): domain Bacteria; phylum Actinomycetota; class Actinomycetes; order Actinomycetales; family Micrococcaceae; genus Arthrobacter. Next base: position 2,648,773 of record NZ_CP187358.1, on the reverse strand, counting down.
GCCAGCTGGCTTAGCCGGCCGGACAAGCACAACTTAACTGATAGAAACCCCGGTCATCGTGAGCAACGGTGATCACAAAACAGGAGAGCAGGGACTGCAGATGGCCGAATTGACCATCAACGCCGACGACGTCCGTAATGCGCTGAACGAGTTCGCGGCGTCCTACGAACCCGGAAACGCAGAGCGCGTAGAGGTTGGCCGCGTAACCACCGCAAGTGACGGCATCGCCCGTGTTGAGGGCCTTCCCTCGGTCATGGCGAACGAGCTGCTTCGCTTCGAGGACGGCACCCTGGGCCTGGCCCAGAACCTCGACGTCCGCGAAATCGGCGTCATCGTACTCGGTGACTTCACCGGCATCGAAGAAGGCCAGGAAGTCCACCGCACCGGGCAGGTTCTGTCCGTGCCCGTGGGCGATGCCTTCCTCGGCCGCGTTGTTGACCCGCTGGGCGTGCCCATCGATGACCTCGGCGAGATCAAGGCTGAAACCACCCGTGCCCTGGAACTCCAGGCCCCCGGTGTTACCCAGCGTAAGTCGGTCCACGAGCCGATGCAGACCGGCCTGAAGGCCATCGACGCAATGATCCCGATCGGCCGTGGCCAGCGTCAGCTGATCATTGGCGACCGCCAGACCGGCAAGTCCGCGATCGCGATCGACACCATCATCAACCAGAAGGCCAACTGGGCTTCCGGCGATGTCACCAAGCAGGTCCGCTGCATCTACGTGGCTATCGGCCAGAAGGCGTCCACCATCGCCGCTGTCCGCCAGACCCTCGAGGACAACGGCGCACTGGAATACACCACCATTGTGGCTTCCCCCGCGTCAGACCCCGCAGGCTTCAAGTACCTCGCACCGTACGCCGGTTCGGCCATCGGCCAGCACTGGATGTACGGCGGCAAGCACGTCCTCATCGTGTTTGATGACCTGTCGAAGCAGGCTGAGGCCTACCGTGCAGTATCGCTGCTGCTCCGCCGCCCGCCGGGACGCGAAGCCTACCCGGGTGACGTCTTCTACCTGCACTCCCGCCTCCTGGAGCGTTGTGCCAAGCTCTCCGACGAGCTGGGCGCCGGTTCCATGACGGGCCTGCCGCTGATCGAGACCAAGGCGAATGACGTTTCCGCCTACATCCCGACCAACGTCATCTCCATCACCGACGGTCAGATCTTCCTCCAGTCGGACCTCTTCAACGCCAACCAGCGTCCCGCTGTTGACGTGGGTGTCTCGGTGTCCCGCGTTGGCGGTGCCGCCCAGGTGAAGTCCATGAAGAAGGTCTCCGGTACGTTGAAGCTGGAACTGGCCCAGTACCGCGACATGCAGGCTTTCGCCATGTTTGCCTCGGACCTGGATGCAGCTTCCCGCCAGCAGCTGACCCGTGGTGCCCGCCTGATGGAACTGCTCAAGCAGGGCCAGTACTCGCCGTTCCCGGTTGAGAACCAGGTTGTCTCCATCTGGGCCGGCACCAACGGCTACCTCGACGACGTTCCGGTTGAAGATGTCAGCCGCTTCGAGAACGAGTTCCTGGAGCACCTGACCCACAAGTCCTCGATCCTCACCACGCTGGCCCAGACCAACGTGATGGACGACGACACCGCAGAAGCGCTGAAGACCGCCATCGTGGACTTCAAAAAGGGCTTCTTCGGCGAGGGTGACAACCACCTGGTAGGAGCCGGCCACGAGGAGCACAGTGCTATCTCCGACGCCGAGGTCGACCAGGAAAAGATCGTCAAGCAGAAGCGCTAGTTCCGCTGAACGGATGTGCCGGACCGCGCAGGTCCGGCACATCCGGTTTACGGAATCTTAGGAAAGGATAAGTATGGGAGCCCAGATCCGGGTCTACCGCCAGAAGATCAGCTCGACGACGTCGATGCGCAAGATCTTCAAGGCGATGGAACTGATCGCTACCTCGCGCATCGGCAAGGCCCGTGCGCGCGTAGCAGCTTCACTGCCTTACGCGAACGCGATCACGCGTGCCGTTTCTGCTGTCGCAAGCCAAAGCGAAATCGACCACCCGCTGACCACTGAGCCGGAGCAGATCCGCCGTGCCGCAGTCCTGGTAATTACCTCGGACCGTGGCCTGGCTGGTTCCTACTCGGCAAGTGTGCTCAAGCAGGCGGAAGGTCTCAATGAGCTGCTCCACGCCGAAGGCAAGGAAGTTAAGACCTACCTCGTCGGCCGTAAGGCGCAGGCGTACTTCGATTTCCGCAACCGTCCGTCCGAGCAGGTCTGGACCGGCGGTACGGATGCACCGGAGTTCGCCACTGCCCGTGAAATCGGAGAAGTACTGCTGGCCGAGTTCGCCAAGGACTACGAGGACGGGGGAGTGGACGAGATCCACGTCGTTTACACCCGCTTCAAGTCCATGGTGACGCAGGAACCGACAGTCATCCGCCTGCTGCCCCTTGAGGTTGTAGAGGAAGAAGCCGTTTCGGAATCCGAGCTGCTTCCCCTGTACGAGTTCGAGCCGGAATCCGAGCAGGTCCTTGATGCGCTGCTGCCGCGGTACATCGAGTCCCGACTCTTCGCAGCCATGCTGCAGGCAGCAGCTTCCGAGCTCGCCGCCCGCCAGCGGGCCATGAAGTCCGCCGGCGACAACGCCACGGACCTCATCAAGAAGTACACGCGTCTGCGCAACACGGCCCGCCAGGCTGAAATTACGCAGGAGCTTTCCGAAATCGTGGCAGGCGCAGACGCCCTCGCGTCGTAGCCCGCACCTTCGGATACAGCTAGTCCTGCACTAAAAGACAAAACTTAACCCACGCCATCTACTGAGTGAAGTGAGAGAGATGACTGCCACTGCTACCGAACACGTAGCCGCCACGTCCGGTGCCACCGGCCGTATCGCCCGTGTTATCGGCCCGGTTGTCGACGTCGAATTCCCGGCTGACGCAATCCCGTCGATCTACAACGCCCTCACCACCGAGATTACTCTCAACGGTGAGACCAAGACCATCACGTTCGAGACCTCCCAGCACCTGGGTGACAACCTCGTCCGCGCCATCTCGCTGCAGGCTACCGACGGACTCGTCCGCGGCACGTCCGTCGTCGACTCCGGTGCCCCCATCTCCGTGCCCGTCGGTGACGGCGTCAAGGGCCACATCTTCAACGTCCTGGGCCAGCCCCTGGACGTTGCCGAGTCGGAACTGGACATCAGCGAACGCTGGCCCATCCACCGCAAGGCTCCGGCCTTCGCCTCGCTCGAGGGTTCCACCGAGATGCTGGAAACCGGCATCAAGGTCATCGACCTTCTCACCCCGTACATCAAGGGTGGAAAGATCGGCCTCTTCGGCGGCGCCGGCGTGGGCAAGACCGTTCTGATCCAGGAAATGATCACCCGTGTTGCCCGCAACTTCGGTGGTACTTCCGTGTTCGCCGGTGTTGGCGAGCGTACCCGTGAAGGTAACGACCTCTGGGTTGAAATGGAAGAGGCCGGCGTCCTGAAGGACACCGCCCTTGTCTTCGGCCAGATGGACGAGCCGCCGGGAACGCGTCTGCGCGTGGCACTGTCCGCACTGACCATGGCGGAGTACTTCCGCGATGTCCAGAACCAGGACGTGCTGCTCTTCATCGACAACATCTTCCGGTTCACCCAGGCAGGCTCCGAGGTTTCCACCCTCCTTGGCCGCATGCCTTCGGCCGTGGGCTACCAGCCCAACCTGGCAGATGAGATGGGCCTCCTCCAGGAGCGCATCACGTCCACCAAGGGCCACTCCATCACCTCGATGCAGGCCATCTACGTTCCCGCAGATGACTACACCGACCCGGCTCCGGCCACGACCTTCGCACACCTCGACGCGACCACGGAACTTTCCCGTGAAATCGCCTCCCGTGGTCTGTACCCGGCCGTTGACCCGCTGACGTCGACCTCCCGCATCCTGGATCCCCAGTACATCGGCAAGGACCACTACAACACCGCTGTGCGCGTGAAGCAGATCCTGCAGAAGAACAAGGAACTCCAGGACATCATCGCCATCCTCGGCGTGGATGAACTCTCTGAAGAGGACAAGATCGTCGTGTCGCGTGCACGCCGTATCCAGCAGTTCCTCTCCCAGAACACCTACACCGCGAAGCAGTTCACCGGCGTTGAAGGTTCCACCGTGTCCATCAAGGACACCGTTGAAGGCTTCACGGCCATCTGCGACGGCGACCTCGACCACGTGGCAGAGCAGGCGTTCTTCAACGTCGGCGGCCTCGATGACGTTGAGCGCCAGTGGGCCAAGATCCAGGAACAGACCAAGTAATATGGCTGAGCTTGAGGTTGAGATTGTCGCGGCGGACCACTTCGTGTGGTCCGGAGCGGCCAAGATGGTGAAGGCCCGTACCAGCGATGGTGAAATTGGGATCCTGCCCGGCCACTCGCCACTGCTGGCGATCCTGGCCGAAGGTGAACTGGCTATTGAGCCGGTTTCCGGTGATCGCCTGAGCGTAGCTGTTGACGGTGGTTTCTTCTCCGTGGACAACAACCGGGTGGTTATTGTTGCCGACAACGCCCAGCTGGGTGAAGCGGCTACTGCAGGGATCCGCTAGTACCACCTTGATGGACGCATCGAGTCTTCCGTTCATCGCCATGGCAGTCGCACTGGGACTGCTGATTATTGCACTGTGCCTTTCCGGGGTGCGCCGCGTAACGTTGCGGCGCGCCCTGGGCACGGTGGACGCCTCCATTTGCCTGACGGGAAACCGCTGGCAGATGGGGGTTTGTCGTTACCAGGACAAAGAGCTGGAATGGTTCAAGCTCATGTCCTTGAACATGAGGCCCCGCTACGCCTTCAAACGCAGTTCCCTGGAGCTGTTGGGCCGGCGTGCGCCCACCGAGTCCGAACTTGTTAAGGTCCAGCCCGGCGTGGTGATCGTTGATCTTCGCTACGAAGGCCGCGATGTCCAACTTGCCATGAAGTTTGACGCCTACACGGGGTTGTCGTCATGGCTTGAGGCCGGGCCAGTAATCGGCGTCGGCACCTGGCGCTAGAATCCCGCTGTGGAGTTGTTTGCCGATCTCCGGCTCACCGAAGGCCCGGTGTACTGGGCTGCATGGCTGCTGGGATCTGCCGGTGCACTTTACCTGCTGTGGGGCAGGCCCAAGGACCCTCCGCTCCGTCGGCTGATCCGTCCGCTGGCGGCAGGTGCCGCGGCCCTGGCAGTGGTGGCCATTGCCCACTGGGCAGTCGTGGACGTTTTATCCCTTCTTCCCGACGACGTTCCGTCTCCGGTGCTGTTCTGGGTGGGAATTGCCGTGGCCACGGCCATCCTGTTGCTCATGCGCGTTGGCCGGGAGACGTGGCGGCGGCGTGCGGCAGGAGGAACGGCGTTCGCCCTGGTACTCCTGTTATCGATGGTGCAGGTTAACTCGTACTTTGGCTTGAACCGCACGCTCAGCGACCTGTTCGGCACCTCGACTGCCGGCGTCAGCCGGCTTGAACCGGGCCTTACCCGGCAGGCGGACGCTCCGCCTCTGGTCCCCCTTGCCGGGTGGCACCCGGCAGGAGCCATTCCCGGCCAGGGCGAACTGCGGACGGCATCCATTCCGGGGACGGCGTCGGGCATGAACAACCGCGACGCCTACATCTACCTTCCGCCCGCCTACTTCGCCCCCAACAGGCCGGCACTTCCGGTCCTGTTGTTGATCGCCGGACAACCAGGCGGTCCTGCTGACTGGCTGACTGGCGGTTCGCTGCAGAGCCACATGGATTCCTTTGCCGCCGCTCACGGTGGCCTGGCTCCCGTTGTGGTTGTGGCTGACCCCAACGGGTCCCAGTCCGGGAACACCATGTGCATGGACAGCCGGATCGCCAAGGCCGACACATACTTGTCCCAGGACGTGCCCCGCTGGATTACTTCCACCTTGGCCGTGGACCCTGATCACCGGCAATGGGCCGCGGGTGGATTCTCATTCGGTGCCACGTGCGCCGTGCAGCTCGGTACCCGCCACCCGGACCTTTACAAGGCGGTGCTGGCTTTCTCCAGTGAGGCGGAGCCTGCCATCGCCAAGGAGCGGCACAAGACGATCGACGCGTCCTTCCCCGGGGATCCGGCGGCGTTTGAGCGCCAGACGCCCCTGGCCATCATGGCAGCCAACCGTTTTGAAGGCAGCGGAATGTACCTGACCGCAGGAGCTGAGGATCCCGAGTTCGCCGGCTACCTCCGGACGCTGGCTGCTGCCGCGGAAAATTCCGGGTTCAGCGTACAAGCCCATATTGTGGAGGATGCCGGGCACTCCTGGGATACCTCATCGAAGCGCTTCGCGGACGCCATGGCCTTCCTGGCCGCCCGCTGGGGCCTGGGCTAGTGACACAACGGATCATCCTTCTACTGCGCGGAGTTCCCTTTACGCTCAGTGTCCTGGCAGTCTTCCTGTTGGCCGGGGCCTTTACCGGCAGCTTCCTGGCAGGGCCACCGGAGCCATTGATGGAGCACGCAGGCGTCAGCGGGCCGGGCCTGCGCTCAGGAAACTGGTGGTCACTCTTTACAGCCCTGTTTTTTGCCACGAACCCGCTCGCGTATGCAGCGGCGTCCGGGATGATCCTGCTGTTGGTGGGCCTCGCCGAACGGAGTCTGGGTTCCCTCCAGGTGGCAGCCTTGTTTTTCGCGGGCCAGTTTGGTGCTGTCACCCTGTTCCTCCTGCTGAGCCAGGTGGCCCACCAGGCAGGCGACGGCTGGATCGGCGGGATGGCCGACGACATCCTGATCGGGCCCTACGCCGCGGTGCTGGCGGTGTGCCTTGCTGCCAGCGGCAGGCTTCCGGTCCTGTGGAAGCGCCGCCTACGGGCGACTGTGCTGTCCGCGTCCATCATGCTGGTCCTTTACGTGGGCCATGCCGAAGCAGTTGTGGGCCTCATCGGTGCGCTGCTGGGACTGGGCTTTTCACGATGGAACCGCACAGAATCCGAAGCAGCCCATCACCAGCGGTCCACGGAACGCGAGGTCCGGCACCTGCTGGCACTCATCGTGGCGGTATTTGCCGTTGGCCCGATTCTGTCCGGAGTGGCCCGGTCGCCCGTAGGCCCGTTGGCGTTCCTGCGGGACGTCGTTGTGAATCCGTTGCCCACACTGAACCAACTGGAAGCTGACTGCGGGCAGGCGATCCAGGCGTCCTGCCTTAACCCCGGGCACCAGGGCATTGCCGGTCCGGCGGGGCTGGCCCTGGCTATAGTGCCGGTTGTCCTGCTGCTGATCTGCGCCGACGGCATGCGGCGGGGCCGACGCCTCGCGCTGCAGATCGCCATCGTGATCCAGCTTGGCGTGACTGCGCTTGCGGGAACGTACGTGGTGCTCTTTGCCCTGATGCCACGCAACGTCGAACGGTTTCCCGCGGCCCTCCTTGATAACGTTATTGCGCATTTCCTGCCGCTGGCGGCCGTCCCTTTGCTGCTGGCTGCGGTGCTGTGGTTCAACAGGCGGCACTTCCGGGTGGAAAGTGCGCCATTGTCACGCAGGAAGCTCGCCGCAGTTGTTGGCGGGACGTTCGTGGCGCTGGCTGCCCTTTACAGTGCTGCGTGGCTTGCTGCAGGAGGGATGTCCCGTGATGGCGGGTTGCTGGGGCTTGCGGCAGAGCTGGCCCGCCAGTTTGTTCCAGTCCCCATTCCTGCCCAATATCACCGGATCTTCACCGGACGGGACAGCCTGGAGGAAGCCATTTTCGCCTTTTCCGGCCCGGTCTTCTGGACTGTTGCCCTGGCCGCGGTATGGACCGTCTTCCTGAAGCGCCCCAGGGTGGATGCACGGACCGACGACAAAACGGCCGTCCGGGCGCTCCTTCGCCAAGGCGGCGGCCCGCTGTCCTGGATGGCACTGTGGGAACCGAACACCTACTGGTTCAGCAGTGACGGCCAAGGCGGCATCGCCTACCAGCAGCACGGTAACGTGGCGCTGACCCTGGGCGGCCCGTTCGGATCTGCCGGCGCCGAGCCGGTTGTCCGGGAATTCCTGGCCCACTGCACCGCGCAGGCCCTGATTCCCGCACTGTACTCCTGCGACGGAACGCTCTGGCCCTATCTGCGGGACCGCGGCTTCCAACGGGTCGCCGTTGCCCAGGAGACCCGGCTGGCGGTCCGGGAGATTGAGTTCAAGGGCAAGGAATGGCAAAACGTCAGGACCGCGCTGAACCGGGCAGCGAAGCTTGGGGTGAGGGCGGTCTGGGGGACCTACCGGGAACTGCCGGGTGCCCTCCGCTCGAAACTGAGCGAGGTGTCTGAGGCCTGGGCTTCGGCCAAATCGGTCCCTGAAATGGGCTTTACCCTGGGCGGGATAGACCAGCTGGACGATGACGAGGTCCTGTGCTGCCTGGCGGTCGGCCCTGACGGAACAGTCCACGGTGTTACCAGTTGGCTGCCGGTTTACGACGGCGGGAGGCTGGTCAGCCGGACCCTGGACGTCATGCGGCGTGGTGATGACGGTTTTCCAGGGGTAATGGAGTTCCTGATCGCAACGGCGGTGCTGGAGCTGCGGAACACGGTGGACACCATTTCGCTGTCTGGTTCGCCGCTGGCCAGGCATCCCGATACGCAGGGACCAGCCTCTCCGGTGGAGAATCTTGCGGCCATCCTTGACGTGGTGGGGCATGCGCTGGAACCCCTGTACGGTTTCCGGTCCCTGGCCGCATTCAAGTCCCGCTTCAAGCCGGAGTATCGCGGCCTCTACCTCTACTACCAGGATGCGCTGCACCTGCCGGCCATTGGCCGGGCCCTGACCCGGGCGTACCTCCCTGGACTTTCCCTGCGCCAGGGAGCACGCCTGGTGAGGAGCGTAGTGGGCCAACGCACAAAGAAATGATCCCCGGTATAAATACCGAGGATCATTTGGTGGTGGCCGCCGGCAAAGTGCCGGAAACCGCCGAGACTAGACGAGTGTTACGCCGGTAGCCTGCGGGCCCTTGGCGCCCTGACCGATTTCGAACTGAACCCGCTGGTTCTCGTCGAGGGTCTTGAAGCCACCCGTCTGGATTTCGGAGTAGTGAACGAAGACGTCTCCATCGGAGTCGTCCGGGGTGATGAAGCCGAAACCCTTTTCAGCGTTGAACCACTTGACGGTTCCCAGTGCCATTTATTTCTCCTCATTGTGGAACTCATTTCAGTCCAGCACACTGCGTGCTGTCCTGGTTACTCCGCGAGAAGAATCCTGACGTGCTGTCCCCAAAAAGGTTCCGGCGTTGCAGGAGCTTCGCGCTCGCAACATGTCTTGCGAGCATGAAAAACACCTACACAAAGACTGCTCTAAGAATTCCACGGCAGCTCCGTCTGGTCAACGGTTTTTAGGATCCACAGGGATAAATTTCACGTAAAAAACAGGTGAACCCCGTGGTCAACCGGCTATCGGGCGAATTCCGGGAGCCATTCGCCCTGCCTCAGGACACCGGCAAGCTGCAGATCCCCGTGGACCACCACGGCATCTGCCCGCAGTCCTCGCCTGAGTCCGCCCACTTCATCGGAACGTCCCAGGACGCCGGCAGGTACGGCCGTGGCGGAAAGGACGGCATCGGCCAGCGGAACCCCGGCCTGGACCGTCCGGCGGACCACATCCAGGAGCGTGGCGGTACCTCCGGCGATCGAGCCGGTGGCGTCGAGCGTGGCAACACCATTGGTGACCGTTACCGGTGACGGCCCCAGCATGTAGTTGCCGTCGGAAAGCCCGGCCGCCGCCATGGAATCTGTCACGAGGGCGATGTTGGCCGGTCCCACCAGCCCGAAAACGGTATTCACGGTCTCCGGTGCCAGATGCGTGCCGTCCGCGATGAGCTCCACCACAGCCTGCCCGGCGGCCGCCAGCCGGAGGCAGGCAGCAACGGGACCGGGCGAGCGGTGGTGCAGGGGCGGCATGCCGTTAAAAAGGTGCGTGACGGTGGGAACCTGGCTGGTGCCGTCAGAACCTGCTGCGGCGAGCCGGGTGCGTGCGGCGGCCAGCGACTCAGCCGACGTGGCGTCGTCGGAGTCCGTGTGCCCGAGGGAGGGGATGACTCGGTGCGACGTCAGCAGGTCAACGAGTTCGGCGGCGCCCGGCAGTTCCGGGGCGTAGGTCATGGTGGCCAGGTGGCCGTTGGCGGCTTCGAGGAGTTCAGCCACCAGGTCCAGGTCCGGGTCCAGGAGGTAGGCGGGGTTCTGGGCGCCGCAGCGGGCATGGGAGAGGAACGGTCCCTCCAGGTGGATGCCTGCAAGGAGGCCTTCGTCTGTGAGCCTACTGAAGAGTTCCACTCCACGAAGCAGCTCTTCACGGGAGGCTGTGACCATGCTGGCCAGCAGCGTGGTGGTGCCGCTGCGGTGCAGGAAGTCGATGGCTTTGCGGGCGGACGTTTCCTCACCGCCGGGGAAGTCGCCGCCGTTGCCGCCATGGCAGTGGATGTCGACCAGGCCGGGAAGTATGTGGCTGCCGTTGGGCAGGACTGTGGTTTCGACGTCGGCAAATCCGCTGCCGTCCGCAGCGAACTCCGCCCGCGGCCCGGCGTAGGCGATCCGGCCATTCTCCACGGCCAGCAGGGCATCTGGAACGGTTTGCCCGTCAGTGACGATGGTGCCCGCAAGGACAAAGCGGGAGGCAGCGGGCACGGCAAAGGGCGGCGGAATAGAGGTCATGGACTGATTCTAGGGCCCATGGGAGCAGACTTCAGAAGAGACGGGACTCTATGTCGTCCACGCCGCGCATGGCGTCATAGTCCAGCGTGATGCAGTCGATGCCACGGTCCGTGGCCAGTACCTTCGCCTGGGGTTTGATCTGCTGGGCAGCAAAAATGCCGCGGACCGGTGCCAGCAGCGGGTCCCTGTTCAGCAGTTCCAGGTACCGCGTGAGCTGTTCGACGCCGTCAATGTCACCCCGGCGTTTCAGTTCGATGGCAACGGTGGAGCCGTCCGCATCACGGGCCAGGATGTCCACGGGTCCGATCGCAGTGAAGTATTCGCGCCTGATCAGGGAGAACCCGGTGCCCAGGGTTTCGATCTGCTCCGCCAGCAGGCGCTGCAGGTCCGCCTCCACACCGTCCTTGATGAGGCCCGGGTCAACGCCGAGGTCGTGTGAGGAATCATGCAGCTGTTCATGGATGTTGATGATCAGGCGGTCGTCGGTCTTGGTGGATTGTACTGTCCACTGCTCCACCACGCCCGTTTCCAGCTCCACGTCCTGCGGACCGGCCACGCGCAGGGTGGCAGGCGGACTCATCCAGTTCAACGGCTTATAGGACCCGCCGTCGGAATGGACCAGGACGGAACCGTCGGCTTTGACCACCAGCAGCCGGGTGGCAAGCGGGAGGTGGGCCTTGAGGCGGCCGACGTAATCAACTGAGCAGCGGGCAATGACTAGACGCACGCGGACAAGACTACCGGGTTGTACGGTAGAGGAATGCCACGTTCGAACCGTCCCCGCCGCCCTGGCGTGCGCAGGGAGCCGCCGGTGCCAGAGATCGATCTTGAGCGTGCCAGGTCCGGAATTGCGCGGCGGGAAAGTGCTCCCGACGGCGATTGGATCGTCAGGACCATGACCGCGCGGAACGCCGAGAAAACCTACATCTGCCCCGGCTGCTCCCGGGAGGTGGCTCCCGGAACCGCCCACCTGGTGGTGTGGAAGGATGATCACCTCTTTGGCGGCGCAGTGGGCCTGGCAGAGCGCAGGCACTGGCATTCCAACTGCTGGCAGGGCCGCACGTACCGTTACCGCTGAACCCCCGGCGCATCCTGCCGGGCGGCACCCGGCTAAGCTGGTGGGCATGACTTTTGACCCGTCGTCGTACGTTTTCCAGCAGCCTTCAGGCCCCGCCCCGATCCGGGCCGCTTCTGTCCTGCCCGCCCGGCGGGAAAACATCGAACTTCGCACGGAGGACGGGCTCACGCTGGTGGGGGAGCTGGCCCTGCCCGAGAGCGGTCCTGTCACAGCAACGCTGATTACGCTCCACCCGTTGCCTACGCACGGCGGATTTATGGACTCCCACGTGTACCGCAAAGCCTCCTACCGCCTGCCCGCGCTGGCCGGAGTGGCAGTGCTGCGGTTCAACACCCGTGGTACTTCCTCTCCGCGCGGCACCAGCGAGGGCGAATTCCAGGACGGCAAGGGGGAGCGGTACGACGTCGAGGCCGCAGTTCAGTTTGCCGTTGACCGGAACCTGCCGAACCGCTGGCTGGTGGGCTGGAGCTTCGGCACGGAGCTGGCACTCATGTACGGCGCGGTTGAACCGGTCGCCTCACAGATTGAAGGTGCAGTGCTGCTGTCGCCGCCGCTGCATCGGGCCGGCGAGGAGGACCTTGCCGCCTGGGGTGCTTCAGGCAAGCCACTGACCGTGCTGGTGCCCGAGCATGATGACTACCTGCGGCCCGAAGAAGCAAAAGCCCGCTTCAGCAGGGTGCCGCAGGCCCGCATGGTGGGTGTGGACGGCGCCAAGCACCTGTGGGTGGGCGAAAAGTATGCCTCACGTGTCCTGAATGAAATCGTCGACGACGTCACGGATGCAGGTGCCGGAACGGCCGGACTGCCCCAGGAATGGGATGGACCCGTGGCTGCCGCCACCGCCTGAAACGGCAAGCCAGGACGGCAACCGCGGCCGGAGCCCTTAGTGGCTGTCCTGCCGGACGATGAAAACTTCCTTTACCAGCAGCAGGACGGCTGCCGCCGTGGGAATGGCGATCAGGGCACCGAGGATGCCGAGCAATGAACCACCTGCGATGACAGAGATAACAGCGACGGCGCCGGGAACAGCCACGGCCTTCTGCATGATGCGGGGCGAGATGAAATAGGCCTCGAATTGCAGGTACGCGAAGTAGCAGATGGCGTAGATGGCGGTGGTCTGCCAGCCGACGGTCAGCGAAATCAGGATGACCACGATTGCCGCGATCATGCCTCCGACGAGGGGGATGAAGGCCAGCAGTGCCACCACGAATGCCAGCAGCACAGCGAACGGGATGTCCAGGATGGACATCACAATGAAGGCAAAGGTGGCATTCAGTAAGGCAACGCACACCTGGCCGATGACGTAGTTGCCTACGGAGCTGGTGATCTGCTCGGAGAGCACTTCCACCCGGGGGCGGCGGGACCGCGGTGCCAGCCGGTATCCCCACCGCTTCATGGAAGGCAGCGCCGCCAGGAAATAAAGGCTCAGGACGAGCACAATAAGGGTTCCGAAGAGGCCGTTCGCCACGGTGGAGCCGAAGCCCACCACACCGCCGAAGATGCCGCTCATGGCCTCTGGATTATTGACGAATTTTTCCAGTTCCTCATTGATGCGGTCGCGGATGCCGAACTGGTCATCGGCGCTGCGGAAGAATTCGGAATTGATAAAGTCCCGGATCCAGATGGGAGCCTGTTCCACGACTTCCGTGACCTGGTCCACAATGGTGGGGATCAGGATGGCGATAAAACCGGCGACTGCCGCGGCCAGGACACCGACGGATACCAGGATGCCTGCCGGCCGGGGGATCCGCCGGCCTTCGAGCCAGCGGACCACAGGGTCCAGGCCAAGGGCTATGAACAGCGCTGTGACAATCCACAGCAGCAGCTGGGTGATGTTGCTGCCGATCCAGAAGAACAGGAGCGCGCAGCCAACTCCGACAGTACCCATAAAGCCGAAATACAGCGGGTGCTGGAAAGGACTGCGGGCAGCCGGATATGCGGCGGCGTTCTCCGGATCCTGATGGGGATCATCGCTGCCGGCCTCGCCGGCTGAAAGCTGGTCCGGCGGCATCTCAAAACGGCGGCGGGGTTGCGCACCGGGAAGCGGCTGCCGGAGCCGGTGTACCAGATTGCCAAAGGCTGCGGGCGGAAAGGGGCGTCGGGGGGCAGAAGGAACTACAGGAACCGGCTGTTCAGGCCGGCTGGCCGTGGGGCTGTCCGCAGCCCCGGCAGGGTAGTCCGAAGAGGAGTCGGCTTGCGGCTCCGCTGCGGGCGATTCCTGGTGTTCAGTCACTGGTTTTTGGTGCCCTTACCGTGCGTGGGACCGCTGCTGCGGACCGGTTGTGATGATCATCGCAAACACTATCAGCAGCCTTGTGAACGCCCGGATGCGGCGCTTGGAACAGCTTTCCCACGGCCCGGCTTTGAAACCCCAACTCAGGGATTAGTAATAAAACCGTTACCATTGAAGGTAAACCCCCGCTGATGATAGGTGATTCCTTGCGTTTCAAGACTGCAGTCGCACTCGTGCTGCTCGGCCTCCTGACTCTTTTGGCCGGTATCGGCCAAAAGACCATCTGGGCTCCTTCGGAGACCTTCACTGCTTCCGTTTCTGGCGAACAGGCTGCCGCGCCGCTCACCGTCATTGACCAGAAGCTCCGTACGCTCCATGGCGGAACGGTCAAGATCAATGTGAAGGGCGACGGCGAGTTCCTCCTTGCCGTCGGACGTCCGGGAGACGTGGACGCCTGGGTCGGCGGGACAAGCCACAACACTGTCAACGGAGTCTCCGAGGACCAGAAGTCGCTGCAGGTGGAGCACACCGAGGGTGATGCCACTTCTCCTTCGCCCGCCGGATCCGATCTCTGGGTATCCAGCGAAAATGCCAACGGACAGCTTGACTACACCTGGACGGCACCGGCCGACGGCGAATGGACACTGCTGCTGGCGAAGGACGGAACCGCCGCTGCGCCCACCGAGGTCTCCATGACGTTCCCTAACGACACTGCGACTCCCTGGGCCATTCCGTTGATCGTCATTGGCTCGCTGGTGCTGCTCGCGGGCCTGGCGCTCCTGGTGCTGGGGTTCTTCCGCGGCAAGGGCGGCAAGGACAAGGGCGCCAAGGGCGGCAAGGACCTGGGCGGCAGCAAGAAGGAGCCGTTCGTTGCCAACGCTCCCGCCGCTGCCACCGACGCCGGCAAGCCGGGCACTACTGACGCAAACAAGCCGGGAACGCTCCTGGGTATGGTCGCCGCCGCCGTGACGGCCGCCGTCGTGGTTGGCTCCGCTGCACCCGCACTCGCTGCCACACCGGCACCCACGGATACCGCCCCGCCTGCCGCCGAAGAGCCTGCCACAGCGCCTGTACTCCTTGAAGCACAGCTCCGCCGGATTCTGGAGCAGGTTGCCAGCGCTGTTGATGCCGGCGACGCCGCCAAGGATGCCAGCAAGCTGGAACCGCGCGTCGCGGCCACGGAGCTGGAGGTCCGCAGCCAGAACTACAAGATCAGCGCCTCAGTAGGCTCCTACGCGGCCCGGACGCCTGTACGGTCAACCAAGCTCCTCACCAGTTCCGTGACCGAGCTGCCGGAATGGCCGCGCACCGTCCTCGCAGTCACCCAGGGCGACGGCAATGCCGTCCCGCAGCTGCTGACGCTGGTCCAGGAATCGCCCCGCGAGAACTACAAGCTGACCAAGACAACCCTCCTCCAGCCGGGCGTTACGCTGCCCACACTGGACCGCGACGGCGCCCAGACCCTGGCGCCGGCAGACAAGACAGGCCTGCTCTACAGCGGCGAGGAAGCCCTCGCCGGCCTGGCGGACCGCCTGACTACCGCGGAGTCGTCCTTCAAGGACAAACTGCTGGACGGCGCCGCGTCGCCGTATATCGCGGACACGCTGAGCTACCAGAACGAGGTTGTCGCCTCCGGCACCAACGGCACATTCGCCTTCACGCACAAGGTTGATCCCGGGAGCACCTCGGTGTTCCGCACTGACGACGGCGGAGCCCTGGTGCTCGGCCGGCTCACCTTTGGCTTTGACGGCACGCCCAAGGCTGCGGGCGACAAGCTCACCATCGGCGAGGATGCTGGCGCCCTCGCCGGCGGCACCGAAACCACCACGGGCTTTGCGTTGAACTTTGCCGAGTCCGTGGCCGTTTACGTGCCCCCGGCGGGATCAACGGATCCCATGCAGCTTGTTGCCGCAAACCGCGGCCTGGTAGGGGCAACCTTCAAGTAGGCCCAAGCACCGCAGTGCTGCACGGCCCCAGTGGCGCCGGCAGGGCATGGAGTGGCTAAAGTGGAAGGCATGAGTTCGCCTGCCTCCCGTCCAGTCCCGCCCGCCGGCGCCAGCCAGCTTAACCTTCGTGGCGCCGTCGACCTTTCGTCCCTGAAGCAGCGCCCGGCCGCGCCGCCCGCGGCACCCGCTCAGCCAGTCGGGGAAGGATCCGGCGCGGATCCTGCTGCTGCCGGCACCGCGGGGCCGCTGCGCGTCCAGGTCACCGAACAGAATTTCCAGGACCTGGTGGAGCTCAGCGCCCAGGTGCCGGTTGTTTTCATCCTGTGGTCCGCCGCGTCACCGGAGTCCGGCAGCCTGCGGGACAGCCTTGGCAGCATTATTGACAGCTACGCCGGCAGCCTGGTGCTCGGAACCGCGGATATTGATGCCTTCCCGCAGCTGGCACAGGCCTTCCAGGTCCAGTCGGTACCCACCGCTGTTGCAGTGCTGAAAGGCCAGCCCGTTCCGCTGTTCCAGGGAGCGGCGGATGAAACCCAGATCCGGAGCCTCCTTGAGGAGTTGCTCAAGGTAGCCGCCGCCAACGGGGTCACCGGAAACGTGGGCGGGGGAGCACCGGATAACGGGGAACCCGCGCCGCTTCCCCCGCTGCACCAGGAAGCCTACGATGCCATCGAGGCCGGCGATTATGCAGCCGCGGCAGCCGCTTACCGCAAGGCCCTGCGTGAGGCCCCGGCGGACAGCCTCGCCAAGGAAGGCCTGGCCCAGGTTGAACTGATGGGCAGGCTGCAGGAGCTCTCTGCCGAAGACAGCGAAGCCCTGCGTTCCAAGGCTGCTGATGAACCTGACAACCTGGATGCACAGCTGGGGGTGGCAGACCTCGACATTGCCGGCGGCCACGTTGAAGACGGACTCAACAGGGTGGTGAGCTTCATCGGCCGCAACTACGGGCCCGAGCGTGAAGCGGCCAGGGTCAGGCTGCTGGAGCTTTTCGACGTTGTGGGAGTATCCGATCCCCGCGTGATGGCCGCCCGCCAGGCTTTGGCCAGGGTCCTCTTCTAGTGACTGATCCGCTCCTGTTCACGCCGCTGGCACTGCGGTCCCTGGAGTTGGCGCACCGTGGATGGGTCTCTCCGATGTGCCAGTACAGCTGCGATCCGGATGTCGCCGAAGGCGTCCCCACCGACTGGCACCTGGTCCACCTGGGATCGTTCGCCGTGGGCGGCGCAGCCTTGATCCTGACTGAAGCCGCAGCAGTGAACCCTGAGGGACGGATCAGCCCGCGGGATGCAGGTATCTATAACCATGAGCAGGTGCGTGCCTGGCGCCGGATCACGGATTTCGTCCACAACAACACCAATGCCAGGATCGGCGTCCAGTTGGCCCATGCCGGCCGCAAGGCGTCCACGTACTGGCCGTTCTCCGGCAGGAACGGAAGCGTCGGTATTGACGACGGCGGCTGGGAGACCGTGGGCCCCTCACCTCTGGCGTTTGACGGCTATGCGGCGCCACGGCAGATGACCGAAGCGGACATCCTCGCCGTTATTGAGGACTTTAGGGCAGCCGCTGTGCGCGCCGTGGAAGCCGGCTTCGACACCGTGGAGATCCATGGTGCCCACGGCTACCTCCTGCACCAGTTCCAAAGCCCGCTCATCAACCAGCGCCAGGATGCCTGGGGCGGGGACGAGGATCGGCGTGCCAGGCTGATGCTGGCGGTGGTGGACGCCGTCCGTGAGGCCATCCCCGGCGACATGCCGCTTCTGCTCCGGATCTCAGCCACTGACTGGGCCGACGGCGGCGTGGACCTTGACGCGTCCGTCCGCCTGGCTGCCCGGATGGCCCAACGTGGCGTGGACCTGATCGACGTTTCCAGCGGCGGCGCCGTGGCCCACCAGAGCATACGGCCGGGGCCGGGCTACCAGACCGCGTTCGCCGCCCGGATCAGGAAGGAAGCCGGCATTCCCACCGGAACCGTGGGCATGATCACCACGGCCGAACAGGCTGAGCACGTCCTGGTCAGCGGCCAGGCCGACGCCGTCTTCCTGGCCCGCGCGGCACTGCGGGACCCGCACTGGTGGCTTCGCGCCGGCGTCGAACTCGGTTTCAGGCAGGACTGGCTGCCCCAGTACCAGCGGGCTTACCCGCGGGGCGCCTTCTAGGCCTGTCCTGCGCCCGTACGCCTTTTGCGCTACTCCTTCCGGAGGATTCATCCAGACGATGGAGCGGACTAGGCTGGGCTTTATGACTGCTGAATATCCGGTACCGGACCATCTGACCCTGCCGCCGGACGGCGGCGCCGTGCCCGCCCTCGCCATCCGCGGACTGGCCAAGCGCTTCGGTGAAAAGATCGCGGTCAACGGCATCAGCCTTGACGTCCCGGCCGGCTCCTTCTTCGGTGTTGTGGGCCCCAACGGCGCAGGCAAGACCACCACTTTGTCCATGGCCACGGGCCTGCTTCGCCCGGACCTCGGAACTGCGGCAGTGCATGGCGTTGACGTGTGGGCCCGTCCGCTGGAGGCAAAGAACCTCCTGGGGATCCTGCCCGACGGCGTGCGGCTTTTCGACAGGCTCACCGGCGAACAGCTGGTCACGTATGCCGGGCTGCTGCACGGGATGGACAAGGATACTGTGGCGGCCCGGGTTGCTGACCTCCTGGCTGCGATGGACCTGGTGAAGGATGCCGGCACCCTGGTGGTTGATTACTCCGCCGGTATGACCAAGAAGATTGCCTTGGCTTCGGCCCTGATCCATGCGCCGCGCGTCCTGGTCCTTGACGAGCCCTTCGAATCCGTTGACCCGGTGTCTGCCGCGAATATCCGCTCCATCCTTGACGGCTATGTGGCATCAGGCGGAACGGTCATTGTCTCCAGCCACGTGATGGACCTGGTGCAGCGGATGTGCGACCGCGTGGCAGTTGTGGCAGGCGGAAGACTCCTTGCCGCCGGCACGGTTGACGAGGTCCGGGCCGGCGAAAGCCTGGAAGAACGGTTTGTGCAGCTGGTTGGCGGCCGTCACACCACGGAGGGGCTGGAATGGTTGCGCACCTCCTAAGGCTGAAGCTGACCCTCCTGCGCAACGGCCTCCGACGGAGCCCATGGCAGCTGGTCGGGCTGATTATCGGCGGCCTCTACGCCCTGGGCATGGTGACCATGCTGATCATCGGGCTCTTCCTCCTTCCGCAGGCCGGGATTCCCGTGGCGCACACCGTGATCGTGCTCGGTGGTGCCGCAGCAGTCCTGGGGTGGGCCCTGCTTCCGGTGGTGCTTTCTGCAGCCGATCTCACCCTGGACCCTTCGCGGTTTACCACCTACGCCATTCCCATGCCCCGGATGCTGGCCGGACTTGCCCTTGGGGGCCTGATCGGCATTCCCGGGACAACCACCGCACTGGTGTCCCTGGGAACGGTGGCCACCTGGTCCCAGGGAATCCTGCCGGCTCTCGGTGCGCTGGCCGGAGCCGTGCTGGGAACGATGACCTGCATCGTTATTGCCAGGGTCACCACCAGCGCCACCGCCGGGCTGGCGTCCTCCCGGAAATTCAAGGACGCCAGCGGGGTCATCGCCTTTATCCCGTTGATGCTCCTGGGGCCCATCATGGCCGGTATTGCCCAGGGGATCAGCAACTCTGCGGGCTTCTTGACCGTCCTGGCGCAGGGTGTCTCCTGGACGCCTTTCGGCGCGGCCTGGTCGTTAGGTGGAGACCTGGCGGCCGGCAATGGCGGCGCCGCAATGCTCAAGCTGGTACTGGCCTGCGCATACCTCGCCCTGCTGGTCTGGGCGTGGAAGATCCTGCTGGCCAGGGCCTTGGTGAATCCCGCCTACTCGGGCGGATCCACCAAGCGCGGGCGGAAGCTGGGCTTCTTCGCGCTGACTCCGTCCACGCCGGCCGGTGCCGTAACTGCCCGCGCCCTGACGTACTGGTTCAGGGACCCCAGGTACGGCGGTTCGCTCGTGGTGATTCCACTGCTGGCCGTGGTGCTGTTCTTCCAGTCGGCGCAGAACGGCGATGCAGGCAGCCTGGTGGTCATGGGGCCACTCACCGCGTTCCTGATGGCATGGTCCATCTCCGCTGACATCTCCTATGACAACACAGCGTTTGCCCTGCACCTTTCCACAGGGGTGAGCGGCCGGGCTGACAGATTGGGACGCGCCCTGGCCTGCCTGGTGCTGTCCGTGCCCCTGGTGCTGTTCTTCACGGTGCTGCCCTTCGCCATCAGCGGCGACTGGACCTGGCTGCCCGGCGTTCTTGGCCTGTCCATTGGCGTACTCCTGACCGGGCTGGGGCTTTCCTCGGTGGTTTCGGCCCGCTACAACGTGGCCGTGCCGCTGCCCGGAGACAGCCCCTTCAAGAAGCCGCCGGGAAACACCGCGCAGACCATGCTGGTGCAGTTCGGCGGAATGCTGCTCCTGGTCCTGTTGGCCGCTCCGGAGATCGGACTGATCATTACGCAAAGCGTCACCGGAAATGCCGTGTTCGGATGGATCAATCTGGTTGTGGGGCCGATACTTGGACTGGCGCTCTTTGCCGCCGGTGTCAGGATCGGTGGCCGCTGGCTGGATGCCCGTGGCCCCGAGATGCTGGCCCAGCTCAGTGTGAACCGCTGAGCTTATCGTCAACAGCACGGAAGGAACGTGAACGGTGGAGGTTGTCATCCTGCCCGGCAGCAAACAGATCGGGCGGCTTGCCGCTGATGCCATCGAGGCGCTCATCCGCCGCAAGCCCAATGCCGTGCTGGGGCTGGCAACGGGATCCTCGCCGCTGCCCATCTACGACGAACTGGCGCTGCGACACGAACGGGACGGGCTGGACTTCAGCCAGGCCCACGGATTCGCGCTGGACGAATACGTGGGCCTGCCGCCCGGGCACCCGGAGTCCTACCGCGAAGTGATCCGCCGGGAGTTCACCAACCGCGTCAATATCGCGCCGGAGAATGTCCACGGCCCCGACGGCACGGCTGCGGACATCCCGGCGGCCTGCCAGGCCTATGAGGACGCCATCAGGGAACTCGGGGGCGTGGACCTGCAGATCCTGGGCGTGGGGACGGACGGGCACATCGGATTCAACGAGCCCGGATCGTCGCTGGCGTCACGCACCCGCATCAAGACGCTGATCGAACAGACCCGCCGCGACAACGCACGGTTCTTCAACAGCATTGCCGAGGTTCCACACCACGTGGTCACCCAGGGCCTGGGAACCATCATGGATGCGAGGCATGTGGTCCTGGTTGCCACGGGCGCCCAGAAGGCACAGGCTGTCCGGGACTTCGTGGAAGGGCCTGTGGCAGCGATCTGTGCGGCCTCGATCCTGCAACTGCACCCGCACGCCACCATTCTGATCGACGAGGCAGCGGCGTCATCGCTGCGGCTGGCGGACTACTACCGGCACACGTATGACAACAAGCCCGACTGGCAGGGGCTCTAAGCCGAGCGGCTAAGATGGAAGGCATGACCAGCATGACGGACCCTCTTGAAAATGACCCCATGCGCGAGCTTTCCGGAGCCGGCACGTCCACGGCAACCATCGAGCGCGAGGAACTGCGCCAGGAAGTAGAGCCGGGAGACCGCGAACGCTTCTCGCACTACGTCCGCAAGGAAAAGATCATGGAATCGGCCATGACCGGAGATCCCGTGATCGCTCTGTGCGGCAAAGTCTGGACCCCGGGCCGGGATCCAAAAAAGTTCCCCGTCTGCCCGGAATGCAAGGAAGTCTATGACGGCCTTCGCCCCGGCAAGGACGGCGGCAGCGGTTCAGGAGATTCGGGCAACAAGAACTAGTGGCGGACACTCTCTTTGGCGGTCCCGCGCTTCCCCCGGCGTATCCGGAACGGGCAGCGTGGGGCACCGCCCAGAAACTGCGTGCCTGGCAGCAGGAAGCGCTTGACCTCTACTTCAGCCGTAATGCCCGGGACTTCCTGGCCGTAGCTACCCCCGGAGCCGGTAAAACCACCTTTGCGCTCCGGGTAGCCTCCATGCTCCTGGAAGCCGGAACTGTCAACCGGGTCACAATCGTGGCACCCACTGACCACCTCAAGCGGCAGTGGGCTGACGCGGCTGCCAGGGTGGGTATCGCCATTGATCCCAACTTCAAGAATGCCGACGGCCAGCACGGCCGCGGCTTCATCGGCGTCGCGCTGACGTATGCCCAGGTAGCCAGCAAGCCGTTGCTGCACAGGGCCAAGACGGAGGCAGCCCGCACCCTGGTGATCCTTGATGAGATCCACCACGGCGGCGAGGCCCTCTCCTGGGGCGACGGGCTCCGCGAGGCTTTTGATCCCGCCATCCGTCGGCTCGCGCTGACGGGTACGCCCTTCCGGTCGGACACCTCGCCCATTCCCTTTGTGGACTATGTGGAGGACCGGGACGGCATCCGGCGGTCCAAGGCCGATTACACCTACGGCTACGGAAACGCCCTGCGGGACCACGTGGTCCGCCCGGTGATGTTTATGGCCTACTCGGGCCAGATGCGGTGGCGCACCAGTGCCGGCGAGGAAATGGCGGCGTCACTGGGCGAGGCCGCGGTGACCAAGGACATCACCTCCCAGGCCTGGCGAACCGCCCTTAACCCCACCGGCGAGTGGATCCCTGCCGTGCTGGCCGGCGCGGACAAGAGGCTGAGCGAAGTGCGCCGGAGTGTTCCGGATGCCGGTGGCCTGGTGATCGCCACGGACCATGAAGACGCCCGCGCCTACGCCGGGCAGCTGAAGCGCATCACGGGCGAGTCACCCACGGTGATCCTCTCCGACGACGCCAAGGCTTCCAGCAAGATCGAGGAGTTCACTGCCAGCGACAAACGCTGGATGGTGGCGGTCCGCATGGTGTCAGAAGGCGTTGACGTGCCGCGGCTATCCGTGGGCGTGTACGCCACGTCCACCTCCACGCCGTTGTTCTTCGCCCAGGCGGTGGGCCGTTTTGTGCGTGCCCGCAAGCGCGGTGAAACGGCGTCGGTATTCCTGCCATCGGTTCCGCAGCTTATGGCCCTGGCCAACTCCATGGAGGCCGAACGCGACCATGCGCTGGACCGGCCGGAGAAGGACGACGACGGCCTCTTCACCCCCGAGGATTCGTTGATGGCCGAGGCCAACAGCGAGGACAAGGCCTCGGACTCGCTGACCAAGGGCAAGTTCGAAGCCCTGGATTCGCAGGCCTCCTTCGACCGCGTCCTGTTCGACGGCGGCGAGTTCGGCACCGGGGGAGAGGTGGGTTCCGAAGAGGAGCTGGACTTCCTGGGCATCCCGGGCCTGCTGGACGCAGAGCAGGTGGGCACGCTCCTGCGCCAGCGCCAGCACGAACAGCTCAACCGACGCAAGGGCAAGGCTCCTGCCCAGGAGCCTGCAGCCGCCATCCCGGATCACCGCATGCTGATGGACCTGCGCAACGAGCTGGCGAAGAACGTTGCCGCCTGGTCTGCCCGCACGGGAACTCCCCATGGCGTGGTGCACACCAAGTTGCGGACCATCTGTGGTGGACCGCCGGTGGCCCAGGCGAACGAAGAACAGCTGCAGAAGCGGCTGCGCAAGCTCCAGGACTGGTTTATCGGCCGGAGCTAAGGGTCTGCCGCAGGCAGTGCGGGCGTCGAACGCGGCGTCAGGCGAGTTCGACGCCGCCCAGTTCCATCTCGGCGAAGGCATCGGAAGGGTCCTCGGCGATGCTGGCAGTGAGATGGCGCACCACCGTGACCCCATACCCGGCTTGTACGGCATCCAACGCCGTAGACATCACGCAGTAATCAGTGGCCAGCCCCACCACCACAACATCCTCGACGTCGTGGCTCTGCAGCCAGTCATCCAGGCCGATTGCGTCCTCGAGGTCTTCTGCCGATACCGAGGCTGCCGAGGATGCGGACAACGTGCCCGCGGGCCGCTCGCCTGCCGGCACGGCATCTTCCGGAGCCAGGAGTCCTTCAAAGCCGGAGTAGGCGGCCGTGTACTGGCCCTTGCGGAAATACGCCTGGATGTACTCGGTATCGAGGTCCGGGTGAAGGTCCGCGCCCCTGGTGCCCGCGACGCAGTGCGGGGGCCAGCTGTCCACGTAGTCGGGCGCGTCCGAGAAATGCGCTCCGGGATCGATGTGCCAGTCCTGGGTGGCCACGATGTGGTCGAACTCCGACTGATGGCGGTCCAGGTACTCGCTGATGGCTCCCGCCACCGCGGCACCGCCGGACACCGGCAGGGTGCCGCCCTCACAGAAGTCATTCTGGACATCGACGATGATCAGTGCCCTGGACATCAGTCCTCCTCATAGATGGTGGGGATGGCGGCTTCACCGCGCTGCAGCCGGTTGACGACCGCAGGCAGTTCCCGCATGGATTCCGCGTGGCGGCGGCGCGCCCGGTCCACGCCCTCCGGCCCGGTCCAGCCCGGCAGGAGTTCGCCGTTCTTCACAAACTGCTGCAGGAGGGGCCTGTCGTTGCCGTCGTTGTCCGGGTGCTGGCCGATTCCCACGATCTCGTGGGTGGCCACGCCACGTTCGTTCAGCCGGCGCAGTGCGTACTTGCGTCCGCCCACGCTTGCCTTGTTCTTGGCGGCCTTGGCCACCGAAACGAAAGTGCCGGCGTCGTCCTCTCGGCTCACCAGCTTGTAGACCATGCTGGCGGTGGGTGCACCGGAACCGGTGACCAGGGACGTGCCCACACCGTAGGCATCAACCGGGGCCGACTGCAGGGCCGCGATGGCGAACTCGTCCAGGTCCGAGGTGACCATAATCTTGGTGTTCTCGTTGCCCAGGCTGTCCAGCAGCTGGCGCACCCACTGGGCCTGCGCGACGAGGTCTCCGGAGTCCAGGCGCACTGCGCCAAGTTTGTCACCGGCGAGTTCGACGGCGGTCCGCACGGCTGTCTCGACGTCGTAGGTGTCCACCAGCAGAGAAGTGCCGGCGCCCATGGAGGCAATCTGTGCCTCGAAGGCATCGCGCTCCGTGTCATGCAGGAGCGTAAAGGAGTGTGCCGCGGTCCCGACCGTCTTGAGGCCGTACCGGAAGCCGGCCTCCAGGTTGGAGGTGCTGCCGAAGCCGGCGATGACTGCGGCCCGGGCGGCAGCGACGGCCGATTCCTCGTGCGTCCGGCGCGAACCCATCTCGATGCAGGGCCTGTTGCCGGCCGCGCTGATCATCCTGGAGGCAGCTGATGCGATGGCGCTGTCGTGGTTCAGCACCGAGAGGATGAAGGTTTCAAGGATGCACGCCTCGGCAAAGGTCGATTCGACGATCAGGATGGGCGAGTTGGGGAAATACGCCTCGCCCTCCGGGTAGCCCCAGATGTCTCCCGAGAACCGGAAGTCAGCGAGGAAATCCAGGGTCTGCCTGTTGACCACATTGGTGGACGCCAGGAAATCGAGCTCAGCCTTGCCGAACCGGAAATGCGCCAGGCCTTCGAGCAGGCGCCCGGTGCCGCCCACAATCCCGTAACGGCGGCCGTCCGGAAGGCGGCGCGCGAAGGCCTCAAAAACCGACCTGCGGTGGGCGGCACCGGAATGGAGCGCCGCCTGCAGCATGGTCAGCTCGTAGTGGTCGGTATACAGGGACGTGCGTGGGTGGTCCCAGCCGGCTGTTGTACTCACAAATTCACTCTAGTCCCCACCGGCTCCCACGTCTCGCTGCGCTCGACGCGGGGCCCTCGCCGGTGTGGGCCCACCACCGGTCGGGCGTCTCGCTGCGCTCAAGGCGCAGCCAGCTTGGCCAGGCCCGGCGTCGCCATAGAATGGACAGATGACCTTAAGCGTTGCGCTCGACCCTGAAACAGAGGAGGGCACCCGGACCAGGGCTGAGGAATCCACCTCTTCCCTCACGGCCCCGGACATTCCCTGGAACCTGGTGATCTGGAATGATCCCGTGAACCTGATGAGTTACGTGAGCTACGTCTTCCAGAGTTACTTCGGGTACCCGGAAGGAAAGGCCAACAAGCTCATGATGGAGGTCCACAAGAAGGGCCGCTCCGTTGTAGCCAATGGCAGCAAGGAACAAGTGGAACAGCACGCCGTTGCCATGCACGGTTTTGGCCTGTGGGCCACGGTGGAGAAGGCCGGCGGCGGCTCCGGCAAAGGCAAAGGCAACTCCGGCACAGGCAAAGGGAACCGTGGCTAAGGCTTTCAAATACGGGGTCAAGGGAATTACGGGCTTCCTGGAACCTGCAGAACGTGAACTGGTCCGCGGCCTGATCGCCGACGTCATCTCCATGCTGGAGCCGGAAGAGGAAGCGCACCAGGATCCGCTGGCGGCGCTGATCGGGCTGGACATGGACGTCCGGGAACCCACCGACCCGGCCCTGCGCCGCCTGCTTCCGAACGTCAGCAGGGACGACGATGACGCTTCGCTGGAATTCCGCCAGCTGACGGAGCGCTCCCTGCGCGAGACAAAGATCGGCGCGCTCAAGGCTGCGGCCCTGGACCTGGACAAGGACGAAATCCTGCTCAGCGATACAGCGGCGCGGCACTGGTCAATGGCGCTCAATGACATCCGCCTGGTACTGGCCGAGCGACTGGACATCCGGGACGAGGAAGACGCCGGCCACGTCCACTCGATGCAGGACTGGTCCCAGGCCGAGGACGTCGGCAGCTACCTGGCGCTGGTGTACAACTTCACCACGTGGCTGCAGGAATCGCTGGTGCAGGCCATGCTCCAGTCCCTGGATACGCCGCGCTGACCCCGCACGCCCGGGCAGCTGCCTCCCGGCAGTGTGACAAATGAGACAGAACCAGCGGCGCAATGTGATGGCCGCACCCGCCGGGAAGACCTATCCTCGAATAACAATGACTACAGCCTCGAATATGGATCCAGCAGCCCAGGCAGCAGGCCAGGCCGACTCCGCGTCCAGCCGCAGCTCCGGCGGACGTATGGCCTCCCGTCCCATCGGTGTGTTCGATTCCGGGGTGGGCGGGCTGACGGTGGCGAGGTCCATCATCGACCAGCTGCCGCACGAATCCATCCTCTACGTGGGCGACACCGCCCACGGCCCGTACGGTCCCCTGCCCATAGCGGAAGTCCGGGCCAACGCCCTGGGCGTGATGGACGAACTTGTGGACTCGGGCGTAAAGCTGCTCACCATTGCCTGCAATTCGGCGTCGGCGGCTGTTTTGCGGGACGCCCGGGAGCGCTACACGGCGCAGTACGGCATCCCGGTAATCGAGGTGATCCAGCCGGCGGTGCGGCGGGCTGTTGCTGCCACCAGGCGGGGCCGTGTAGGCGTGATTGGGACCTCGGCAACCGTGGGATCCCGGGCCTATGAAGATACCTTCGCCGCGGCCCCGGACCTCCAGATCACCTCCGTGGCGTGCCCTGAATTCGTCAGCTACGTTGAGGCCGGAATCACCACCGGACCGGAACTGCTAGCCGTGGCCCAGGAATACCTGGCCCCGCTCAAGGACGCCGGTGTGGACACCGTGGTCCTGGGGTGCACGCACTACCCGCTGCTCACCGGCGTCATTTCCTACGTTATGGGCGAGGACGTCACGCTGGTCTCCAGCGCGGAGGAAACCGCCAAGGACGTCTACCGCGCCCTGGTCAACAACGGACTCCAGCGCAGCGATCCGGAACCGCCGGAACACCACTTCATCGCCACGGGGGACGCCGGACAATTCGAGGCACTGGCCCGGCGCTTCCTGGGCCCGGAGGTGCTGTCCGTGCAGCATGTGGACCACGTTGCCGCCCAGTACCCCACCGGCAGCCTGGCAAGGATCACTCCGGAGATGATCGCCGCGGCACAAGAGGCAACCGCCCGACGTCGTACGTCCAACTTCGTGGGCAACTCCAGGATGGCCGCGGGCCAGGGCGGGGGACCACGGCTGTGAAACTCACCATTGTGGGCTGTACGGGATCGTTCCCCGGCCCCGGTTCACCGGCGTCGTGCTATCTGCTGACTGCCACGGACGGCGAGCGCACCTGGAAAATTGTGCTGGACCTGGGCAGCGGGGCCTTGGGCGCGATCCAGCGTTACACGGACCTTGAAGACATCGACGCCATCCTGCTGACCCACCTGCATCCTGACCACTGCATGGACCTGTGCGGGCTCCATGTGGCCGTCCGCTGGAAGCCGGGCGGCTGGGGTGCAGGGCGCATTCCCGTGTGGGGGCCGGCAGCCACCGCCGACCGTATGGCCACTGCGTATGGACTGGACCTGGATCCCGGCATGCACGATGAATTCGACTTCACCAACTGGGCCGAACGCAAGCCCATTGTGGTGGGTCCCTTCACCGTGACGCCCTATGCGGTGAACCACCCGGTCGAGGAAGCCTATGCACTGCGGGTGGAGGTCACCGAGCCCGGCAAGGACGGCATTCCCGTCTCGAGGATCCTCACCTATTCCGGCGATACCGATTCCTGCCAGGGACTCGAAGACGCTGCTCGGGGAGCAGACCTGTTCCTTTGCGAGGCGGCTTTCGAGGAAGGCCGCGACGATGCCGTCAAGGACGTGCACCTGACAGGGAAGCGTGCGGCTGAGGCCGCCACCGCGGCCGGCGCAAAGCGGCTCCTCCTGACACACCTTCCAGTCTGGACATCCCAGACCACCATCATGGCCGAGGCCCGGCCGGCCTTTGCCGGAGACGTGGCAATAGCGGTGGCGGGGGTCCACTACACCGTCTGACGCCGCTGCAACCGGCACCGGACAGCGCCCCGGCATGGATATGCTGGAGCCATGACTTCTGAAGCAACAACCGCCCCTGTGGCGCGCGCCGACGGCCGTACCCCGGACCAGCTCCGCCCCATCAGCATCACCCGCGGCTGGTCCAAGCAGGCCGAAGGATCCGCACTGATCGAATTCGGCAATACCCGTGTTCTGTGCACCGCGTCCCTGACCGCAGGCGTGCCGCGCTGGCTCAAGGGCGAAGGCCGCGGCTGGGTCACGGCCGAATATGCAATGCTCCCGCGCGCCACGAACACCCGCTCGGACCGCGAGTCCGTCAAGGGCAAGATCGGCGGCCGCACACACGAGATCTCCCGGCTGATCGGCCGTTCGCTGCGTTCCATCATCGATACCAAGGCTTTGGGCGAGAACACCATCGTCCTGGACTGTGACGTCCTGCAGGCCGACGGCGGCACCCGCACCGCAGCGATCACCGGCGCCTATGTGGCGCTCGCCGACGCCATCCGGTTCGCCCGCGACAACAAGCTCATCTCCAGGAACGCCCAGCCGCTGGTGGACACCATCGCCGCTGTGTCCGTCGGAATCATCGACGGCGTACCCATGCTGGACCTGCCCTACGTTGAGGACGTCCGCGCTGAGACGGACATGAACGTGGTGGTGACGGGTTCGGGGAAGTTCGTGGAGGTCCAGGGAACCGCCGAAGGTGCACCGTTCGACCGCGACGAACTCAACCAGCTCCTGGACCTGGCCCTGCTGGGCACCAGCCAGCTTGCCGCCATCCAGCGCGAGACGCTCGCGGACTCGCTGTGACAGGCACGGGTCCGCGGCTGGTCCTGGCCACCCACAACCAGGGCAAGCTCCGCGAGTTGCGTGAGCTCCTGCGCGGGCAGGTTCCCGGGCTCGACGTCGACACCCAGGTGGTTGATGCAGCCGCGGCGGGTGCCCCGGACGTCGTCGAGACAGGTGTGACGTTTGCGGAGAACTCACTGCTGAAAGCGCGGGCTGTTGCCGCAGCCACGGGACTGCCGGCCATTGCCGACGATTCCGGCCTGGCCGTTGACGTGCTGGGCGGAGCGCCGGGAATCTTCTCGGCCCGCTGGTCCGGCCGCCACGGCGATGACGAGGCCAACCTGCAGCTCCTGCTGGCGCAGCTGGCCGACGTTCCCGATGCCCACCGGCAGGCGGCGTTTGTCTGCGCCGCTGCGCTCGCCGTGCCGGGCACGGAGGCCGACGGCGGTGGAAGGGAAGTGGTGGAATACGGCCAGCTGGAAGGCACCCTGCTGCGCGAACCACGCGGGGAGGGAGGCTTCGGTTACGATCCCATCCTGCAGCCCGCTGGTGAATCACGCAGTTGCGCTGAGCTCAGCGCAGGGGAAAAGAACGCCATCAGCCACCGGGGCAAGGCGTTCCGCGCCCTGCTGCCGGCCATCGCGGAGGTCCTCGCGGGAGACTAGATGTCCCGCGGGGTCTTGTGCTCCTCTTCGGGCCGGTGCTCTTCGATGAACTCGTCCACTGCATCGGTTCCGTAGGCCTGGGCCTGGCGCTTGGCGGACATACCGCGCAGGACCTCAACGCCGATCGGCATGACGGAGATCAGGACGATCACGATGAAGATGATGTCGATGTTGTCTCCGACCCAGGCGAACTGGCCCAGCCAGGCGCCCAGCAGTGTCACGCCCCCTCCCCAGAGCAGGGCTCCGATGACGTTGTAGAGGAAGAACTTTTTCTTATCCATCTGCGCGACGCCGACGATCACCGGCACGAACGTGCGGATGATTGGCACAAACCGGGCCAGGATCAGGGCCTTGCCGCCGTGCTTCTCGAAGAAGGCATGGGCGCTTTCCACGTTTTCGCGCTTGAACAGCCGGGAATCGGGCTTGTTGAAGATTGCGGGCCCGGCCTTTGAGCCAATGAGGTAACCGGTCTGGTTGCCCAGGATGGCTGCGATGATGATCAGCCCGCACATGGCCCACAGGTTGAACTGGATGGCGCCGGTGGAAACCAGCAGGCCGGCCGTGAACAGCATGGAGTCGCCGGGGAGGAAGAACCCCACCAACAGGCCGGTCTCGGCGAAAACGATGGCGCAGACCAGCAGGACAACCCACGGGCCCAGAGGCGAATCGCGGAGGAAAACATCCGGGTTCAGCCAGTCCGGAAGGAACGAGGCCATCTGCGGCTGGACGGGTCCGGCACCACCGATCATGGCTACGGCAAGGTCAGTCATCACAGGAAAGTTCACCTTCCTAGGGTACTTGACAGGGCCCGGCGCCTTATCCGGCCCCTGTTCCGGCGGCCTGCTCCAGGTAGGCCGCCAAAGCTTCCACCACCAGCTTGTGGTCGGCCACCTGTGGAAGTCCGGAGACCGTCACGGTAGCTACGGCGCCCGTGCCCTTCACATACAGCGGGAACGCTCCTCCATGTGCTGCGTACCGGGACTGGTCAAACCACTGGTTGTCCTCAACCCGGCCGCCGCCAACGCGTCCGCGCAGGCCAACCAGCAGCGACGGCTCGCAGTAGCGGGCCGCGGTCCGGCTCTTCTTCGCGACCCAGAGTTCGTTGTCCGGCGTGGCTCCAGGCAGCGAAGCGTGGAAAAGCACGTGCCCCTCGCGTCGGATGTCGATGGCGATGGGCAGGCTGCGTGATGTGCCGAAGTTCACAAGCATCAGGCCCAGGTTCAGGGCATCGGCCTGGTTGAAGGACGGGAACTGCAGTGCCTGGATTTCGCCTTCGATGCGCTGGATCATGGCCTGCAGCAGGCCGTCCGGTTGCTCAAGGCCTGAGTCCGGATCGAATTCGGGGCCGGTGGGATCAGTGGGCTGGTGCTGTTGGTCTGCCATGGTTGCCACCCTAGTTCGGGCCCGGCGTTTCGTGCATCAGGTGGCCTGGCTGCCACGGCGCCGGCGGTAGGGTGGAGCCGTGGCTTTGGACTTTACGGCGATCGACTTCGAAACAGCGAACGGATTTCGCGGCTCGCCGTGTTCGGTGGGATTGACCAAGGTCCGCGGCGGCAAAGTGGTGGAGGAAGCGTCCTGGCTGATGCGCCCGCCCGCCGGCCACGACCACTTCGAACGCCAGAACATCGCCATCCACGGGATTTCGCCCGAACATGTGGCAGACAAGCCCCGGTTCGGCGACGTCTTTGGAGAGATTGCCGGATTCATCGGGACTGACATCCTCGCTGCCCATAACGCCGCCTTTGACCTCGGCGTGATCAGGTCCGGCCTGGAAGTCTCCGGGTTGCCGGGCCCCGGCTACGACTACGTCTGTACGGTGATGCTGTCGCGGCGGTGCTATTCCCTGGTGTCCAACTCGTTGCCTTTCGCTGCGGAGGAAGCCGGTGTTCCGCTGGTCAACCACCACGACGCCGCAGAGGACGCGCGTGCCTGCGCGGGCATCCTGATCGACATTGCCGCGCGTAACGGCGCGCACAGCATCGGTGAACTGTACCTGTCGCTGGGACTGGACATTCCGCGCCAGCCCGCGTTCCATCCGGGCATCGATACCCTCTCCAAGGCCACGCTCGCCACCCTGCGCGGCGGCACCCGTGGAGGGTCCGCCGTCGGGCATCCGGTCCGCAGCGGCTGGCCGGAGGAAGGTGCCAATCCGGAACCCAACCTTGCCGCTGATCCGGCGCATCCCCTGTTCGGGCAGACGGTGGTGTTTACCGGCCAGCTGAAGGGCCTTGGCCGGCCTGAGGCGAAGTTGCTGTCCGCCGAGGCCGGTGCACGCACGGAGAGCAGGGTCACGGGCCGTACCACTGTATTGGTGGTGGGCGACGGATTCGTTGCTTCGGACCTTCGCTCGGGGCGGATGACGGGCAAGGCGCGCCGGGTCCTGGAACTGCACGACCGCGGCCAGCACGTGGAGGTGCTGTCCGAGGGCGAGTTCCTCCAGATGGCGTCCAGGGCCCCGGGAACACTGGAACCTGTTTCCTAGCTGCGGCATTTTCGGGGGCGGCGTTTTCCGGGAGGAGATGTTCACGCGGCGCAATAAAACTGTTGCGGCGCCGCCTGCGCTCCTACCCTGACTGCATGGGCATCACGGAACCGAACACCACCACGCAGCCATCAGGGCGAAGCCGCCCCTCAACCCTGCGTACGCTTTTCGCCTTCCCCAACCCCGTCAACGAATACGCGGCCCGCATTACCGCAGGACTGGTGGTTGCTGTGGCCGTGTTCAGCATGGCCACCGGATTTGGCTGGGGCGTTGGCCTGATTGCAATCGGGTTTTGGCTGCGCGTCCTGTTCGGTCCCAGGATTTCGCCCCTGGCACTGCTCTCAGTGAAGGTCCTTGCCCCTAGGCTGGGCAGGGTAAAACCGGTCCCCGGTCCGCCCAAGCGCTTTGCACAGGGGATTGGCGCGGGGCTGTCCACCGTTGCTGCCGTGCTGCTGGCGGCCGGAGCGGCACCGGCAGGATGGATCCTCGTGGCGGTTTTGGTGGTGGCGGCATCGCTGGAGGCGTTTGCGGGATTCTGCCTCGGGTGCCGGATCTTTGCACTGTTGCAGAGCCGCGGGTGGATCCCGGAGGACGTCTGCGAAGCCTGCAACAACATCAGCCTCAGGCGAGGGTAACCTTCAGCAGCTGATCCACCAGGGCGCGGATGGTGTTCCGTTCTTCGAGCCGGTCAAGCCAGTCACCGGGCAGGCACTCTTCACCGTACCGGGCGCCCAGGATGCTGCCGGCGATCGAGGCCACAGCAGGAGCTGCCTTGCCATAGCCCGTGGCAACCTGCATTGCTGAACGGAAATGCTCCTGCGGAGAAAGGCCGCTCTCATCGCCGCCAGCACCGCGGTCAGCATCGTGGGCCGGCGCTGTGGCCAGGACAGCATAGAGCCCGACGGCGAGGGCTTCTTCGGCGGCATGCCCGTCCCCGAGTTCTCCGGCCAGGTTTTCAGGGGACAGCAGCTGTTCGGGGGCGAGCCGCACTGCGGCGTCCAGGCGCCCGATGAGTTCCGGTGCTGTCTCTTCGGCTTCCCGGGCGGCACCCACGGTTTTCGCCGCAGCCTCCTCGAGGCTGTTTCCCGCACCCAGGTGGTGAATGAGCGTACTAAAAAGTCCTGCCGCCTGGCGTGCCGCGGGGTGCCCATGGGTGAGCGATGCGGCATCCGAACTGATTTTGGCCACCGTGACGGCTTCGAGGTGGGGGACCAGCCCGAATGCTGCCGAACGGCTCACCGGGGCGGAGCCCTTTGCCTCCGGATTGACGGGACGGAAAGCCGTCCCCATTTCTCCGGTGGTCAGTCCGCTGAGGGATACGGCGTCAGGGGCCACCCGCTGCTGCAGGATCTCCTGGCCGTCAATCCACCGGGGCTGTGGAGCGGGGGCCGACGGCGGCAGCGAACCTTCCTGCGCACGGTACCAGCGAAGATACGCCAGCCAGATGCAGGCGTTGACGTCAGCTCCCGTACCGGCGTTGGCCCATTCAAGGGCGTCCAGCAGCCCGTCGAGCGAATAGAGGGCCAGCTGCGTGGTGCCGCCGATGCGGAGAGCGGGCCCCGGAGCGGACAAGGCATCGCCCAGTGCCCCTCCCAACATGCAGCCGTAGGCGCGGGAAGACTGGCTGACGGAGGGGTGGGGCTCATTGCTCATGCCGTTTAACTTACCGTGGCTGCAGGCCTGTCCGTGGAATGTCGGGGGCAGCCGATACCGTAGGAGCATGCGGTTGCTACATACATCAGACTGGCATCTTGGCCGGTCCTTCCACGGCGTCGGGATGCTTGCCGCCCAACGCGGCTTCATCGACCAGCTGGTTGATACCGTGCGGAAAAAGTCGGTTGACGTTGTCCTGATCGCCGGCGACGTCTACGACCGCGCCCTGCCCGGAGTCGACGTCGTAAACCTGCTGGATGATGCCCTGGTGCGCATCACAGGGGCAGGCGCAAAAGTGGTGTTGACCAGCGGCAACCATGACTCCGCCATCCGCTTGGGATTCGCCGCCAGGCTCCTGGAACACGGTGGCGTCCATCTCCGTACCCGGGTCTCAGACCTGGCCCGCCCGCTGGTCCTGCCGCTGGACGCAGCCGGGACCCCGGCATCAGGGGATTCGCCGGTCCTGGCCATTTACGGAACGCCGTGGCTGGAACCGCGGCTTGTGGCTCCGGCACTGGATGTTGAGGCCGCCAGGCACTTTGAGGTGACGCAGGCAGCCATGGCATTAATCCGGGCGGACCTGCACGCCCGCAGCGCCGGCCGGACCGTCCACTCCGTGGTGCTGGCCCACACGTTTGCCAGTGGCGGGATCAGTTCGGACAGCGAGCGTGACCTGAGCATCGGCGGTGTGGGGGCAGTACCGCTGGACCTCTTTGACGGTTTTACCTACACGGCACTTGGCCACCTGCATGGACGCCAGGAGCTCTCGCCATCTGTTCGATACTCCGGTTCACCGCTGGCGTACTCGTTTTCGGAAGCAAACCACCGCAAGGGCGCCTGGCTCGTGGACATCGGTGCTGACGGTCTGGAAGCGGTGGAGGAAATCTGTTGGGAAGCCCCGCGCAGGCTCGCCGTCCTGCGGGGCACCCTGGAGGAGCTGCTGGAGTCCCCGGACCATGCGTGGGCCCAGGATGCGTACTGCCAGGTCACCCTGACCGACGCCCAACGCCCGGTACAGGCCATGGAACGGCTGCGGGCCCGCTTCCCGGACACGCTGGTGCTTGGTTTTGATCCCGTGGGAGCTGCCGTTGCTGAGGCAAAAACCTACAGCAGCCGCATGGCGGAGGCAGTCGATGACCTCTCAGTGTGCTGCGGATTCCTGGAACACGTCCGGGGCAGGACTGCCGACGACACCGAACGTGCAGCGCTGGCCCTTGCACTGGATAACGTCCGCCTCCAGGAGGCTTCGCGATGAGGATCCACCGGTTGGCCATGTCCGCCTTTGGCCCGTTTGCCGGCACTGAGGAAGTGGATTTTGAACGGCTGGGAGCGCACGGCCTGTTCCTCCTGAACGGTGCCACGGGTGCCGGGAAAACCAGTGTCCTGGATGCCATCTGCTTTGCACTCTACGGCTCAGTTCCTGGTGCCCGCCAAGAGAGCAGGCGGTTGCGAAGCGACCACGCCGACGCCGCCACGGAGCCTTCTGTTACGTGTGAGTTCACGGCGCAGGGCCGGCATTTTGAAGTAACCCGGTCCCCGGCTTGGGACAAACCCAGTGCCCGCGGGAAGAACGGCTTCACCACACAACAGGCCAAAACGCTGCTGCGCGAACGGGTTGATGGCGCCTGGGTGGAAAAATCCTCACGCAATGATGAGGCAGGAGCCGAGATCACGGCGCTGCTGGGCATGGACCGGGAACAGTTCACCCGGGTGGTGATGCTGCCCCAGGGCGACTTCGCTGCATTCCTGCGGTCCAAGGCGGGGGAGCGGTCCGAACTGCTGCAAAAGCTGTTTGGCACACACCGCTTTGAAGCCGTGGAGAAGGAACTCGGCGTGCAGGCACAGGAGGCGCGTGCCGCCGTCGAGCGCTATGCGGACCGCACCCGCATGCTGATGGAGCGGGCGCGTGCGGAGGCAGCGCAACTGCAGGACGTTCCTGAAGCGGAACAGCTTCGGGACGATGAAGGGTCGCAGGCGGCAGATGCGGTCGCGGTAGTGGACCAGTTCCACGTGCAGGCCGTCCAGGCGGCCGCAAACGCCGCAGCGCGGGAAGCCGCAGCAGAGGCCGAGCGTGCCCGGACAGCCTCGATGGCGGAAGACGTCACGGCCAGGATGGAACGCCATCAGCGGCTGGCCGCCGCCCGGCAACGGCAAGCCGCTGCTGCTGCCGCTGCACCGGAGCTGGAGGCTGCCGCAGCGGCCCTGGCCCGGCACCGGATGGCGGAAGTCCTCTCCGGCCAGCTCTCGGCCCTTGCCGCGGCAAGGACGGCCCATGAACAGGCCGCCATGTCCTGGTCCGAGGCCATGGAAATGCTCCGGATGGATATTGCCCAGGACCCCGAGCTTGCCGAAATGGACAGTGGATCTCCGGACGTTGAGGCCGGACACGAGCGGCTCAAGGCCCTGCAGATGCATATCGAGGCCCGGCTGCCGGACGAACAACGGCTGAATGGGCTCCGGGAACGGCAGAAGGACCTGGCAGCGAGGAAAATCCGGCTCCTGGAAACCACGGAAGCGCTCAAAGGCAGGTCCGGCGCCCTGGCCGGGAAGTTGAGCGGGCTTGCGGCGGAAATCCTCCCGCTTGAGGGGCCCGCGGCCGACGCCGCCCTCCTGGCCAAGGAAGCGGCCGCTGCCCGCGAACTTGTGGCTGTGGTCCGCAGGCACGACGCCGCAACTGCTGACGCCGCTGCTGCCGGGGACCGTCACCGGGCTGCGCTGGACCACCACCTGGCCTGCCGCAAGACCTGGCTTGACCTGCGCGAAGAACGGCTGGCCAATGCTGCGGCGGAGCTGGCGGGCGGGTTGGCCCCGGGGGATCCGTGCCCTGTGTGCGGAAGCGAAGAACACCCGGCGCCGCCACCCGCCGCCCGTGCAGCGCTGGAACTCGCCCGCGAAGAGCAGGATGCGCAGCAGGTGGCCGAGGCTGCCGAGGCCGCACTGGACGCCGTCGCCAGGGATCTCGCGCAGGCCAGGCAGCAGCTCGCGGTCCTCGCCGGCCGGGGTGGTGATACGCCGTTGGCGGATGCGCTGGGGCAGGCTGATGAAGCCACTGCCGCGGCCCGGGCAGCGGAGCAGGCGGCGGCCCGGCTCGAAGAGCTTCGCGCGCTGAGGCGGGACGCCGAAGAGTCGCTGGCGGGTGTGGCGGACGCGCTCTCGGCGGCAGACCGGGAGCAGGCCGAAACAGAATCGGAACTGGCAGAGGTCAACCGGCAGGTCGCGGATCTGGATCCGGCGCTGGCGGAGCTGAGGGGCACCCACAAGGGTCTTGCCCACCGGCTGCGGGCGCTGCGAAAGTCGCTGTCCACCCTGGACGCAGTCCACCGGTCCGGCGTCCAGGCGCAGACGGCTGCAGCCCGCCTGGCCGAAGCCGAACAGCAGCTCGATGCCGCCTTGCCGGATTCCGGGTTTTCAAACGCCGCGGAAGCTGCTGAAGCCCTCCTGCCGGCCCGCGGGGCCGAGGCCCTGCAAGCGAAGATCCGGGACGCCCAGAATGAGGAAGCCCGGCTCGCCGAACTGATGGAGAGTCCTGGCGTTGTCCAGGCCTTGGAGGAAGAGGCTGCCGGGCGGACGGTGGATCCGGCTGCCGTCGCCGAAGCCCGGGCCCTTGCCGACGACGCGGCTGCGGCAGCCAGGGAGGCGTCGCTTGCTGCTGCCGTGGCGGCCCGCAGTGTCAGCACCCTGGAAGGCATCCGTGCTGAGCTGGAAACCCTTCTGGCGGAGTCGCTTGGCCCGCAGGAGAAGGCCCGTATCCTCGCAGGACTGGCCGAGGCCGCCGGGGGACGGGGAGAGAACACGTACCGGATGAGCCTCAACAGCTATGTCCTCGCGGCCCGCCTGGAACAGGTGGCATCGGCAGCTTCCGAGCGACTGGTGGCCATGAGCGATGGCCGCTACCTCCTCAAATACACCGACGCCAAGGCGGCAAGGGGAGCCAAGTCGGGCCTCGGCCTGGAGGTTGTGGACCAGTGGACCGGGCACCGCCGCGACACCTCAACCCTGTCCGGCGGCGAATCCTTTATGGCGGCGCTCTCCCTGGCCCTTGGCCTGGCGGACGTCGTCCAGCAGGAGTCCGGAGGCGTGGATATTGAAACGCTGTTCGTGGATGAAGGCTTCGGAAGCCTGGATGAACAATCCTTGGAACAGGTGATGGATGCGCTGGAGGGACTCCGGGACGGGGGCCGCGTGGTGGGGCTGGTGAGCCATGTGGCCGAAATGAAGCAGCGCATCGGCGTCCAGTTGCAGGTGGTCAAGGGGCGGACCGGTTCCACGCTCCACATCTCGGACACTGCTGCCGCGTAGAATGGATGGGTTACCGGGTTTCGCGCATCGGGAGGAGGGACGATGCGCACGTTGAAACGAGCCCCGCAACAGTGATTTCTCCAACAACCTCTCCTGAGCAGCAGTCCCGGGAAGCGGCCGGCAGCGCAAGCCCCGGACGCTTCGGTCGGTTGACCCAGCTGGCAGGACGCAGCTTCATCCCCATCGGACTGGTCGCCCGGCTGCCCTTGGCCATGCTGACCGTCGGTGCCCTTACCCTGGTCACCTCGGCTACGTCGTCCTATGCCCTGGGTGGCGCCGCTGCCGGAGCCGTGGGCATTGGATCCGCCATCGGAGCACCCATCGTCGGGTCCATGGCAGACCGCTGGGGTCAACGGCCCGTGCTGCTGCTGGCCGCGGGGCTGAACACCCTCGCCGTGCTTGCCCTGATCGTGGGAGTCGCCTTCCTGGCCGGCGTTGACGGGCCGGCCGGCACTGTTCCCATCCTTGCAGCCGCCTTCGCCTCAGGCGCTTCCTGCCCGCAGGTGGGGCCCCTGGCACGCGTCCGGTGGATGGTGCTGACAGCGGACCGGGGAGCGAACCCCCCAGGTCCGGGCGGAACCAATCGGGACCTCGACACAGCCCTGTCGTACGAAAGCACTGCCGACGAACTGACCTTTGTCCTGGGGCCAGCATTGGTAGGTATCCTGGCCAGCCTGTTGGCTCCCTGGCTGCCCCTTGCGCTCGCAGCCGTGCTGACCCTCGCCTTTGTGCCGGCCTTTGCGCTGCACCCCACGGTCAGGCAGGTTCCGCGCCGGGGACCTGCGCAGAAGTCCACCCGTGGTGGTACGTCAACCCGGCGTGAAGCATCCGGTGAGCGCAGCCGCCTCATGGCAGCCCTGGTCCTGCCGGTGACCGGAATGGCGCTGATGGGGGCGTTCTTCGGCGGAACCCAGGCATCGCTGGCCTCCTTCGCTGCAGGCTTCGGCGGATCCGAGCTTGCCGGACTGCTCTATTCAGTGATGGGACTGAGCTCGGCGTTGACGGCCCTTTCCGTGGCGTACTGGCCGTCCACGTTCGCGCTGCGGTTCCGCTGGCCGGCCTGCGCCGCAGCCATGGCGGGCCTGTCGCTGCTGCTGTTGGTGGCTGCCGACGCAGGGTCCATGGTGCTCGTGCTGCTGGCGCTTGGCCTTCCCGTGGGGCCGGTGATGGTGACGATTTTCGCCATTGGCGGCCGGCTTGCTCCCCTTGGCCGGCTTGGCACGGTCATGACTGCCCTGGCCAGCGGACTCGTGGCAGGCTCCGCGGCAGGGGCCGCGACAGCGGGATTCCTCGCCCAGCATCAGGGAAACTCCGCGGCCTTCCTGGTGCCGATCGCTGCGGCGCTTGCGCTGGCCGTTACAGGCACCCTGTGCGCCCTCCTGCTGCAAAAGTACCGCCCCGGAAAGGACTGACGACGGCGGAGCGTACGTTCCGCCGTCGGGCCTTCGGGTGTATGGATGGCTGGCTCCCCAAGGCGGGCCTTAGGCCAGTTGGCCCTCGATCCGGGCTGCACTGGCCACCAGTGACGCACCTACCTCCGAAGGGTCGTTGTGGGAGCCGATGTACACAACGGCGAGCGCTGCCGGACGGCCGGATGGTACGCGGATGGGGGCTGCGAGGGAGGAAAGGCCCGGGATGACTTCGTCGTGGCTGGCGGCATAGCCGCGCACCCTCGCCTCCGCCGCTTCAGTCCGGTAGGGGACGCCTGGAGCCAGCCGCTGCCATTCCTCTTCCGTGAGCGCCGACTGGATGGCGATGCCCGGAGCGCCGGTGCCGATGGGGTGGCGGGTGCCTGGATGCTGGGCCACGGCCCCACCCGTGTGCCGGGGTTCGACCGTGACCAGCGTGGTGCAGTCCAGGTGGTCCCAGACAGCAATGAAGGCCGTCATGTCCAGGCCGTTGGCCAGTTGCGTCAACTCCGGCAGTGCAGCCTGCTGGAGGTTGCGGGCCACACCGCGTGCCAGTACGGCCAGGCCCGGCCCCGGCTGCACTTTGCCGGCATCGTCGCGCATCAGCAGCGAGTGGTCCTCGAGGGTGCGCAGGATCCGGTACGCGACTGATCGGTGCACCCCCAGCGCGGCGGAGAGTTCGGCGATGGTCAGGGGCTGTTCCGCCGCGGCCAGGATTTCCAGGGCGCGAATGCCCCTCGACAGGGTTTGTGACGGAGAGGCGGTGCTTTCGCCGGCCGGAGAGGTTCCCGTAACGGATGGCTTCATTGCTCCATGGTAGGCCGGGGCCGGGCGTAAAAATTCCGCCATGGGTGTGCTGCATCACATATTCGTAGTACAGTCTTAGCTGACTGACCGTTCTGTCGGTAATCCCTCAGGACGATGGTTCCCCGGCCACCCGAAACAATGGAGTTTAAATGACCGCGTCAACTGTTGACTCAGAAGCAGGGCCAAGCACCAGGCAGGAAGAGCGCCGGGTCCTTGCCGGCACCCTGGTCGGCACCACCATCGAGTGGTACGACTTCTTCATCTTCGCCCAGCTGACAGCGACGCTCCTGTCGCCGCTGTTCCTGACCCCGCTCCAGGAATCCACGCCCGGCCTCGCGCAGATCCTCTCCTTTGCCCTGATCGGCATCAGCTTCCTGTTCCGGCCCCTCGGCGCCATTGTTGCCGGCCACCTCGGGGACCGGCTGGGACGCAAGTCCATGCTGGTGTTCACCCTGGTCACCATGGGCGCCGCAACGGCGCTGATCGGCATGCTGCCCACCTATGCGGCGATCGGCGCCTGGGCGCCCATCCTGCTGATTACGCTGCGCGTGATCCAGGGCTTCTCCGCCGGCGGCGAATGGGGCGGCGCAGCCCTGATGGCCGTGGAGCACGCGCCGCGGAGCAAGCGCGGCTTCTTCGGGGCATACCCGCAGATCGGCGTGCCGATCGGCATGATCCTGGCCACCGGCCTGCTCTACTTCCTCAACAGCAGCATGTCCAGGGAAGACTTCACATCATGGGGCTGGCGCGTGCCGTTCCTGCTCTCCGTTGTACTGATTGTGGTGGGTTACCTCATCCGCCGTGCAGTGGATGAAAGCCCGGTGTTCAAGGAACTCGCGCAGCGCAAGGCTGAAAGCAAGGCGCCCCTGGGCGAACTGTTCCGCCACAACACCAAGGAAGTCGTCTTTTCCGCCATGATCTTCATCGGCAACAACGCCGCCGGATACCTGCTGATCGCGTTCTTCATTTCCTACGCCACCAGGACCCTGAAGATGGAAACGCCGCAGGTCCTGCTGGCCACCACCCTGGCATCGTTCGGCTGGCTCATTTTCACGCTCTTTGGCGGCTGGCTCTCGGACAAGATCGGCCGGGTCAAGACCTTCCTGACCGGCTACGCCATCATCTTCGTCTGGATGATCCCCATGTTTGCCTTGATCGATACCGCCAACATCTGGCTCTACGGACTCGCGCTCTTCATCCTGACCGTTGGCTTGGGGCTTTCCTACGGGCCAATGTCCGCAATGTACGCGGAGATGTTCCCGGCGAACGTCCGCTACTCGGGTATTTCGATCGGGTATGCGCTGGGTGCAATCCTCGGTGGCGCGTTTGCCGCGACGATTGCGGAGTTCCTGCTGCAGAGCACCAAGTGGTCCGGTTCTGTAGGCATCTACATCATGGTGCTGTGTGTTATTTCTTCAGTTGGCGTCCTGCTTGCGAAGGAAACCAAGGGCCGTCCGCTGGGCGTCAAGCCTCCGGTGTCAACGCTCCAGTAGGGCTATGGCTCCGGTGTCGTCCACCTGTTCGAAATGGCTGTAGAAACTGCCTACTGCCCGGAACTTTCCGGGCAGGTGAAGGCACAGGACGGCGTCACTCACCCTGGCCAGCGACGCTTCGGCTTCGACTGACCCCACCGGAGCGGCGACGACGACGGCGGCAGCGCCGGCAGCCCGTACGGCTTCGACGGCGGCGCGCATCGTCGCTCCGGTGGCAAGGCCGTCATCCACCAGGAGGACGGTCTTGCCCTGCACATCAGAGATGATTCCCGGGTAGAGGCCGGCGCGGCGGGCCAGTTCGGCCCGTTCGCGCTCCTCCACCTGGTCCAGCCACTCGGGACGCACCCCGTGTTCCAGGACGCGGGCCATCAGGGGCTTGTTCAGCAGTTTGACCACCTGCCCGTCCCACCAGGCCAAAGCTCCGTAGGCCGTTTCATCGTGGCCCGGGATGCCAAGCTTGCGCACCAGGAGCGTTCCGAAAGGCAGGTAGAGACCATTGGCGACGGCGGCCGCCACCGGTATTCCACCGCGCGCCAGCCCCAGGACCACAGTGTCACTGCGTTCGCGGAACTGGGTCAGGACTGCCGCCAGTTTCCGGCCGGCGTCCGCGCGGTCCTCGAATCGCGTGCTCATGACTGCCTTGTTACGTGGGTGTGCACAGTCACCAGCCTACAGTTGCCCGGGGCGCTAGGCAGCGAGGAATTCGATGGCAGCCTGCTTGAAGATCCGGCTGGTCACCGCATTGTTGTGGTTGCGTCCCGGGATCGTCACCTGCTCCACCGTGGAGCCTGCCTGGCGGGCAAGTTCGGCCAGCCGCGGCATGCTGGCCGCGCGTTCGTCCTTGTCTCCGGCCACCAGCAGCATGGGCATGTGCGGGATGGCTTCAGCGGGATCGTAGGGTTCAGCCTTGATGGCCTCGATCAGGGAAAGAAGGGCGAACATGTTGTTGCCCGGGAGCAGCTGGGCCATCTTCAGCAGGCCTGCTGTGGACTCGTCGGCAATGGGCGTGCCGTCGGCCAGGTGGCGCCGGGCGGCGGCCAGGTCGAACGCTGCCAGGGGATCGGCGATATTGGCGCCGCCCAGCACCAAGCGGTGCACCAGTT
Source organism: Pseudarthrobacter sp. J47 (assembly GCF_049810315.1). Taxonomy (GTDB): domain Bacteria; phylum Actinomycetota; class Actinomycetes; order Actinomycetales; family Micrococcaceae; genus Arthrobacter. The sequence goes on along the minus strand of NZ_CP187358.1, from coordinate 2,605,689 downwards.
CCGGCTGCGTGGCACCAAACTCCCAGGCCAGCCTGGAGCCCAGGGAATAGCCGATCACGTCCAGCCCGCTCTCCGGGTGTCCGTCCACGAGGGGCCGGGCGCCGGCGTCGAAAGCTATCTGCAGGAGATCGGCACGGATCCGGCTGGGGGAGTAGGAATCAAGATCCTCCGGGGCGCCGCTGCGGCCATGGCCGGGCAGGTCCACTGTGATCGCGGTGCGCCCGGCTTCGCGCAGCGCCCCGATCCAGCCGGTGTCCGCCCAGTTCAGCTTGCTGGAGGAGGAAAAGCCGTGGATCAGAAGGATCGGCCGGCCGCTGCCGTCGTTCTCCGGCGTGTGGACCTCGAAGTGGAGTTGGGGATCCGTGCCTTCCACTGTGTGGGAATGCTGGCCGCTGTGCCTGCCGCTCATGGCGTTTATACCTCCGGTTGCCGCGTAGTCCCGCGAAGGTTCGTGCCCAACGCCGGGTAGGGCCCACTTTACCCGGCGGCCGACATACTGGCCGTGAATTTTGAGTCGGGCGGGTTCGGGCGTAACCTTAGTTCAGGTCAAATTGACTATAACTAAGTTTGCTTATCCGGTGGAAGGCAGGTGATCGGCGTGTACTCAAGCTCCGCGAACGTCTCGGAGCGGCTCGCTGCGCCGCCGTCGCTGGCTATCTCCACGGTGATCTTCGCGCTCCGGCCCAGTGCTGCCACGGCACGCCCCACGCTATGGATGCCGCTTGTCCGGCGCATCCGCGAGCCCTTCAAAGGCCAATGGGCGCTCCCGGGCGGACCGTTGAGCCACACGGAATCGTTGCAGGATGCCGCATCCCGGAACCTTCGGGAAACCACCGGCCTGGCTCCCAGCTACCTTGAACAGCTGTACGCATTTGGTGGCCTGCACCGCTCGCCAACCCAGCGTGTTGTATCCATCGTCTACTGGGCGCTGGTGCAGCCTACCGAAGCGGCGCTGGCCGCAGAGTCTGAAAACGTCAAATGGTTCAGGGCGGACAGGCTGGACCAGCTGGCCTTCGACCACAACGACATTGTGGACTACGCCCTGGGCCGGCTGCGCAGCAAAGTGGCCTACAGCTCGGTGGCCTACCACCTGCTGGGCGAATACTTCACCCTCGCCCAGCTCCGCGAGGTCTACGAGGCCGTCCTGGACCGGCAACTGGACCCCGCGAACTTCCGCCGCCAGGTGAGGTCCACACCTGAAATCCAGGAAACTGACCAATACCTCCAGGGCGGCAAACACCGCCCACCCCGTCTCTACCGCTTCACCGGCCGCCCCGGCCTTGACCAAGACAACAGGAGCACACCATGAGCAGCGTCAACACAGCAATCCAGCTGATCACGCGCGAGCAGGCCGAAAAAGCCGCAGCTGCCGGCGGGAACGGCGGCACCTGCAGCCCGGACCTCGCCAAGGGTCCCTGGGACTATGACCTGGCGGAAGCACTTGCTGGAACGCCCGCTTACGGACCTGGCGCCTCAAGCGCCGATGTTGCTCCGGCGGCGACACCGCGCCAGGGCCAGCTGCCGGAGAAGTACAAGAACGCCGGCGACGCCGAACTTGACTCATGGATCCGGGCCGCCAAGGAGCAACTCGGCGAGCGGGCCGTGATCCTGGGCCACTTCTACCAGCGCGACGAGGTCATCCAGTACGCGGACTTCGTGGGGGACTCGTTCCAGCTGGCCAACGCCGCACTGACCAAGCCCAACGCCGAGGCCATCATTTTCTGCGGCGTGCACTTCATGGCGGAAACAGCTGACATCCTTTCCACCCCCGATCAGGCCGTGATCCTGCCCAACCTCGCCGCCGGCTGCTCCATGGCGGACATGGCTGACGCCGAATCCGTGGAGGACTGCTGGGAGCAGCTCACCGAGATCTTCGGCACGGAGGCCGACGCCGATGGCCGGGTTCCCGTCATTCCCGTCACCTACATGAATTCCTCGGCAGCCTTGAAGGCATTCTGCGGCCGCAATGGCGGTGTGGTGTGCACATCGTCGAACGCGCGGACCGTGCTGGAAGAAGCCTTCGAACGCGGCCAGCGGGTCCTCTTCTTCCCGGACCAGCACCTGGGACGCAACACTGCCAAGGCCCTGGGCGTGCCCCTGGAGCAGATGCCTATGTGGAACCCCCGCAAGGACCTGGGAGGCAACGACGAACAGGCGCTCCTGGACTCCCGCGTTATCCTCTGGCACGGTTTCTGCTCCGTCCACAAGCGCTTCAACGTGGGGCAGATCGAGAAGGCCCGGGCCGACTTCCCGGGCGTCAACGTCATAGTCCACCCGGAATGCCCCATGGAGGTAGTGGATGCGGCGGACTCTGCCGGTTCAACGGACTTCATCAAAAAGGCGATTGCTGCGGCCACCGAGCCCACCACCTTTGCGATCGGCACCGAGATCAACATGGTCAACCGGCTGGCAGCGGAATACCCGCAGCACACCATCTTCTGCCTGGACCCCGTCATCTGCCCCTGCTCCACGATGTACCGCATCCACCCCGGCTACCTCGCCTGGGTCCTGGAGGAACTGGTGGCAGGCCGAGTGGTCAACCGCATCACGGTGGACGAGGCAGTACAGGCCGACGCCAAGGTGGCGCTGGAGCGCATGCTGGCGGCGAAGCCGAAATGAGCGGGCAGCGGACCCAAGCCGGCATAGGCGGCAGGGGTGGCACCGGCGGCAAGGCACCGCGCCTGATTGTGGTTGGAAGCGGTATCGCGGGCCTGTACTCCGCCCTCCTCGCCGCGGAAGGCGGCGCGGAAGTGGTGCTGCTGAGCAAGGGTGCGTTGGCGGACAGCAACACCTACTTCGCCCAGGGTGGCATCTCCGCTGTCCTGGACCGGCCTGCCCCTGGCGACACTGTCGGCGCGCACATCGCCGACACCCTCAAGGCAGGCGGCGGGCACTGCAACGAGGAAGCGGTGCGGGTGCTGTGCACCGAGGCCCGCCACGACATCGCCGGGCTGCAGCGGTTCGGTGTGGCTTTTGACGTTGACAACGACGGCGACCCCGCCCTGGGGCTCGAAGCTGCCCATTCGGCGCCGCGCATCCTGCATGCAGGCGGGGATGCAACGGGCGCCGGTGTGGCCCGGGCCCTGATCCGTTCCGTCCTCGATGCCCAGGCTGCCGGCCGCATCCAGGTGTTCGGCCATGCCCACGCCACCTCACTTTCCGTCCTGGGTGGCCGGGTAACGGGTGTGAACTTCATCCACGACGGCCGCGAACTGCACTGCCATGGCGACGCCGTCCTGCTGGCTACCGGGGGAGCAGGCCGGCTGTTTGCCAAGACCACCAACCCCTCAGTCGCCACCGCAGACGGACTGGCCCTTGCCTGGCGTGCCGGGGCAAACCTGGCGGACCTCGAATTCTTCCAGTTCCACCCCACCTCCATGGTGATCGCGGAGGAAGCCCGCGAAACCGCAGGAACCGAGCCCCTGCTCATCTCCGAGGCCGTCCGCGGCGAAGGCGCCATCCTGGTTGACGCCCACGGCAACCGCTTTATGCCCGCCTACCACCCTGACGCCGAACTCGCCCCCCGCGACGTCGTGTCCCGCAGTATTGCCCTGCACCTGGCCGCACAAGGCGATCCCACCGGCCACGTCTTCCTCGACGCCCGCGTCCTCGAGGAGCGCCACGGCCAAGGCTTCCTGGCCAGCCGCTTCCCAACCATCACGGCACGCACCCGCGAAGCCGGCGTGGACTGGACCCGCGAACTGGTTCCCGTGGCGCCGGCGGCCCACTACTGGATGGGCGGCGTTGCCACGGACCTGTACGGGCGCACTTCACTCCCCGGCCTCCTGGCTGCGGGGGAGGTTGCCTGCACCGGCGTCCAGGGCGCCAACCGGCTGGCCAGCAATTCGCTTCTCGAGGGGCTTGTTTTTGGCCGCCGGGCTGTTGAGGGGTTCCTTGCTTCAGTTGCGTTCGGTTCGGTTGTGGCCGGTTCGGCAGTTTCCTCTGCGCCTGCGCTCGACTCTCGTGCCGGCATTCCCCTCGCGGGCTCGGGGGCCTGCACGGATTCTTACGCAACAACGGCGCTGCCGGAATCTGCCGAACCTATCGGCGAGCGAACCGGGCTGCCGGGATCTGCCGACCCTTCCGGCGCGGAACCCGAACCCTTTTCCCGGGATGCCTTGCGGGCGCTCATGACCGCCAAGGCCGGTGTGATTCGGGATGGGGCGTTGTTGCGGGAGGCGGCCGGCGCGCTTGGGGTGTGGGCCGACGTCGTGAGCCCTCAGAATGTGCCTGACTCATTGGATCCCCGGGTCCACGAGGATGCGAACCTGCTGGTGGCGGCCCGGTTGCTGGTGCATGCTGCCCGCAAGCGTCGCACATCCCTGGGGGCGCATTACCGCAGTGATTCACGGGAGGAGCCGGCCTCGGTTCTCCCCGCCGTCGACGATCTTGACCAGCGTTACACCACAAGCCGGAAAGTGAGCCTTGCCCGATGACCAGCCTTACCCTGCCTGCCGCGCCCGTGCGGGACATCCTGGAGCGTGCGTTTGCGGAGGATGCCCCCAGCGGTGACATCACCTCGCAGCTCCTCATCCCGGCCGACGCCCAGGCCACGGCTGTCCTGAATGCGCGGGTGCCGGGTGTGTTCAGTGGCGGGACGGTCTTCCGTGACGCCATGCTGCTGGTGGATCCGGCCACCAGCGTGGAACTGCTGGTGGCCGACGGCACAAGGTTCGACGCCGGGACGCACCTGGCGAGGGTCAGCGGAAACGCCCGGTCTGTACTGCTGGCCGAACGGGTGGCACTGAACCTGGTCCAGCGGATGAGCGCGATCGCCACCAGGACCGCGGAGTTCGTGAGACTGGTGGAAGGAACCCGGGCCCGCATTACTGACACGCGGAAAACCACGCCCGGGCTCCGCGTGCTGGAGCGCTATGCAGTCCGCTGCGGCGGGGGAGCGAACCACCGCTACAGCCTCTCGGACGCCGTGCTGGCCAAGGACAACCACCTGGCCGTGATGACCGGCGGCGACTCCGCCAAGTTGACCGGACTCCTGGCCGCCGCGAAGGCAGAGCTTGGCCACACCACGCACTTCGAGGTGGAGGTGGACAGGGCGGAGCAGATCGAACCCGTGCTGGCCGCCGGCGTGGACACCATCATGCTGGATAACTTTTCGCTGGCGGAACTCCGGGACGGGGTGGAGCAGGTGGCCGGCCGCGCCGTGGTGGAGGCCAGCGGCAACGTCAGCCTGGACACGGTGGCCGCCATCGCCAGGACGGGCGTGGACGTCATCTCGATCGGTGGCCTGACCCATACCGTGGCCGCGCTGGACCTGGGCCTGGACGTGGAACTCGTCATCGCTGCAGGCAACACTGCGGCATTCAGTACTGCGGGATCTGCGAAGGGCTGACATCGTGATCTTCCTGGACGCCGCGGCCACCACACCGGTCCGCCGCGAGGTGCTTGAGGCCATGTGGCCCTACCTCACCGGCGAGTTCGGCAATCCGTCCAGCCACCACACGCTGGGTGAGGCGGCGGGGGCAGCGCTCGCGGAAGCCCGGAAAACCACGGCCGCCGTGCTTGGCTGCCGGCCAGGCGAAGTGACCTTCACTTCAGGCGGCACGGAGGCGGACAACCTGGCCGTCAAGGGCATCGCCTTGGCCAGGCAGGCCGTGGACCCCACCCGGAACCGTGTGGTGATCAGCGCTGTTGAGCATCCGGCCGTTGAGGAGTCGGCCCGTTACCTGGAACGCTTCCACGGCTTCCAGGTGGACGTGGTGGACGTCGATCCGCAAGGTGTTGTAACCCCGCAGGCCCTGAAACCACTGCTCCGGCCGGACACCGCGCTGGTCAGCATCATGTACGCCAACAACGAGGTTGGTACTGTCCAGCCCATCCGTGAGCTGGCCGCGATTGCCAAGGATCACGGCATTGCCTTCCATACGGACGCCGTGCAGGCTGCGGGTTCGCTGCCGCTGAACGTCAGGGACCTCGGCGTGGATGCACTGAGCATTTCGGGCCACAAGCTGGGGGCACCCAAAGGCTGCGGCGTGTTGTTTGTCCGCAGCCGGCTCCGGATTGAACCGGTGATCCACGGCGGCGGCCAGGAACGCGGCCGGCGTTCGGGAACGGAAAACGTTGCGGGCGCGGTCGGTGTGGCAACTGCCCTGCAGCTCGCCGCCGGTGCCCAGGCTTCACCGGCGCTCGCGGAACGCCGGGACGCCTTCATCGCCGCAGTCCTGGCCGGCGTACCGGACGTATTCCTGACAGGCCACCCAGGCAGCCGGCTGCCTGGCCTCGCCTCGTTCTGTTTTCCCGGGACCAGCGGCGAGTCCCTCCTGCTTGAACTCGAGCGCGCGGGGGTGGTGTGCTCCAGCGGTTCCGCCTGCGCCGCCGGGTCCGACGCGCCCTCGCCGGTCCTGACCGCCATGGGCGTCAGCCCGGAAGTGGCACAGACCGCAGTGCGCTTCAGCTTTGATTCCTCGGTGACCGCTGTTGAACTTTCGACGGCGGCGCATTCGGTGGTTGCCGCCGTCGGCCGTGTGCGGGGGCTTGGTTCAGCTCATCGGTGACGGGCCCGGCGGAAGATCCAGCGCCGCAGCAGAGCTCAGGCCAGCTCGCCGACCGGGATCTCGACGGCCAGCCGGTTGGCAGGACCAGGCAACGGGCACGCCCAGGCCTCGTTGTAGGCACACGAAGGGTTGTAGGCGAAGTTGAAGTCAAGGACGAACCGGGCGTCGGGGCCGCTGCCGCTGACGCCATGGAAGGCGCCCTTGATGGTGTCGATGAGGTAGCGCCCGGCGCCGTAGCTGCCACCCGGCTGCCCTGCCGTGGCATCACGGAAAGGCACAAAAATACCGCCGCCATAGCCGCGGACCTTCCAGACAGCCAGCTGGCCCATCTCCGGAAGGTCGAACGTGCCAAGCCGCACGAAGTGGACGGTGCCGTCCGTCCCCGTTTCCACCTGCATCTCCCGGCCGGCGCCCTCGAGGGTGAGCGGCACATAAAAGCGGTAGATCGGATCGTAGTGGGCAGTCCTGAGCCCTGAAAATTCCGCTTTATCCTGTGCCGACAGAGCGGAGGCGGGGTGCGTGGCGAACATCCTGTCACGTTCGTGCCGCCAGTAGCTGTGGGCCTCGGCCGGATCGGAGGCGGAGAGGGTCCGCACCCGGTCGTACAGGGCGAAGGTCCGCAACCGCCAGTCCGCAATGTCCAGTGCAGACATGCCCAAACCTGTGTCGTCGCCCGCGAGGCCGTGCTCTTCCGTCATGCTTCCACCCTAGCTGTCTGAACAGCAGGGAAAGTCCGTGTCCTCGGGCACCATGCGCCATTAGGCTGAATCCATGAGCCGGACACCTGGAGCGGCACTGGCCGCAGCCTTTGCCGCCGTCGTACTTCTGAGCGCCTGCAATACCGACGGCGGCGGCGGGCCTTCGTGGACTGCCGCGCCGCAGACGGGCGCTTCGGCGCAACCGAAAGGTACCGGCACGGCGAATCCTTCCGCTGGAGCCACGGAGGCCAGTCCTTCGGGGACTGCCGCGGCGTCGGCTCCGGCCACGGCGGCGGTATGGAAGACCTACACTGACGCTGCCCGCAAGGTGCGTTTCGACCTTCCCGAGAACTGGATTGCCCAGGCTGTGACCCCTGACGAAGGAACGCTGCCGGGCGCGCTGAAAGTCGAGGTCAAGGCCTCGGATGGAACCCTGATGGCTACGCTGAAAACGGGGCTGCCGGACGTGCCGGCTGCAGATTGCCCGGCGGATCAGCGGAAACCGTATGTTGTGCTCAGCAGCGTGCCCGTTGAACTGCCCTCCCACGAGGCGGCCGCTATAGCCCCGCACGTGGTCTTCCGCGTTATCCAGGGCTACAAGTACTTTGGCTCCTACGGCATCACCAATGCGGTGGGCGGGGCGGACGGGATGGCATGCTCGCTGGGCAACGTGGTCCGTGGCCCGGACGGCGTGGGCAATTACTCCTTCAGCGACCTCGGTGCGCTCAAGGCCTTCGCCCCGGATGAAAAAGTTGCACCGGCCAAGGCTTTCGACACGTTGGAACAGGCCGGAAAATATGTGAGCCAGGGGAGCGAATTCGCCAATGTGCAACGGATGCTAATGTCGCTGATGATTAATACCTAGGCAGCGGCTCCCCGGCCGTGCCCGGTTCCCCAACTTCCCACCGTTTCGGAGATTCATGGAACGCTCTGTTTCCACACGCCTGGTGTTCAGCACCATTGCGGACACCAAAATTGCCCTCGCCGTGGCCGCTGCCCGGAACGCAGGCTACTCGTCTTTTTCCGAGGAACTCAGCATCACGGCCGACGGCAAGGAGGTACCGTTCAAGGAGCTCCCCGATGCCCACGGAGGCCGGCTGCACTACATGGAATTGGCGGAACCGGCCGAGGTCACCGTCGAGTACTCAGCCACCATCGGTGGACGGGCATCGGCGCCTGATGTGGCTCCGGTGGACCTCATCCGCTATGTACGGCCCAGCCGTTATGCGGAATCGGACCGCCTTCTGCCCACTGCCTACGCCGAATTCGGCGGGCTCTCTGGCGGGGACCTGGTCCTGGCTGTGCGGAATTGGGTGTCCAAGGAACTGAGCTACGTCAGCGGTTCCTCCCGTGTGACAGACGGTGCCGCGGAGACCCTGATGAACCGCCGGGGCGTTTGCCGGGACTTCGCCCATCTGGCCATCGCACTGCTGCGCTCCAAGGATGTTCCCGCGCGCCTCTCCGCCGTCTATGCGCCGGGCCTGAAGCCGATGGATTTCCATGCCGTGGCCGAGGCGTACCTGGACGGCCGGTGGGTGGTCATTGATCCCACAGGATTGGCTCCGCGTTCCTCGATGGTGCGCATCACGGCGGGCAGGGACGCCGCTGACACCGCCTTCCTGTCCACCGTGGGTGGCAGGCTGACACTGCGGAAGATGCAGGTCTCGGCGGTGGTCAACGGCGATCTGCCCGCGGAGGATCCCACGCTGCTGGAGGTCCTGGGCTAGCGGGTCCTAACGGAATCCCGCAATTTATCCGTGAGCCTGATGAGCTCCCGCTGCTCAGCGGGAGTCAGGGCAGGCTTCACGATTCCGGCGATGTCCCGCACGTGGCTCAGGCCCACTTCGCGCTGCAGCGCCCTGCCTGCCTCGGTCAGCGACAGGAGGACCCCGCGGCCGTCCTCCGGAGCGGTGGTCCGCTCCACCAGGCCGCGCTTTTCAAGGCGTTCCACCATCCTGCTGAGGCTGGACTGGCTCAGCAGGATCTGGTCGTTCAGTTCGTTGAGCCGAAGCCAGCCTGACGGGCACTGCGACAACGTGAACAGGACATCGTATTCGTTCAGCGGAATGGTCTTGAACGCGGCCCCGGCCTGGAGCTTCCGCATCACCGCCACCTGGGCGCGGAAGAGCGACTCCCAGGTATCGGCAGCCAGCCGGGTGGCTGACTCCTGCTGTACTGCGGCCACTACGACTCCGTTCCGGCAGTCCCGCTGGCTTCGGACGCCTTCTGTTCCTGGTCCTGGCGGGCCAGCAGGGAGGCTACGCGGCCTGCGTGGGTGGGCGGATCCGGCACGTGGGCCGGCTTCTTGTCGGCATACTCCTTGCGCAGGACTGGCAGGACTTCCTCACCGAAGAGGTCCAGCTGTTCCAGGACCGTCTTCAACGGCAGGCCCGCGTGGTCGATCAGGAAGAGCTGGCGCTGGTAGTCGCCGAAGAACTCCCGGAAGGAGAGTGTCTTCTCAATGACTTCCTGCGGGCTGCCCACGGTGAGCGGGGTCTGCGAGGTGAAGTCCTCCAGCGACGGGCCGTGGCCGTAGACCGGTGCGTTGTCGAAGTAGGGGCGGAACTCCTTGACGGCGTCCTGTGAGTTCTTCCTCATGAAGAACTGGCCGCCCAGTCCAACGATCGCCTGGTCTGCCTTGCCGTGGCCGTAGTGCTCGTAGCGCTCGCGGTACAGGCCGATCAGCTGCTGGTAGTGCTCCTTGGGCCAGAAGATGTTGTTGGCGAAAAATCCGTCACCGTAGTACGCGGCCACTTCGGCGATCTGCGGCGTGCGGATGGAACCGTGCCACACAAAGGGTGCGACGCCGTCGAGCGGGCGGGGTGTGGAGGTGAAGTTCTGGAGCGGGGTGCGGAACTTGCCGGACCAGTTGACGGTGTCCTCATCCCAGAGGCGGCGGAGGAGTGCGTAGTTCTCGATCGCCAGTTCAATGCCGTCCTGGATGTTCTTGCCGAACCAGGGGTACACGGGGGCGGTGTTGCCGCGACCCAGCACCAGGTCAACGCGGCCGTCTGCAAGGTGCTGCAGCATGGCGAAGTCCTCCGCGATTTTCACCGGGTCATTGGTGGTGATGAGCGTGGTGGCGGTGGAGAGGGTGATCCGCTCGGTCTGGGCTGCGATGTAGGCCAGGGTGGTGGTGGGTGAGGAGGAGAAGAACGGCCGGTTATGGTGCTCGCCAATGGCGTAGACGTCCATGCCGATCTCTTCGACCTTCTTGGCAATGGCTACGGAGGCCTTGATGCGCTCGTTCTCCGTAGGGGTGCGGCCCGTCGTGGGGTCCGTGGTGATGTCGCTGACACTGAATACGCCGATTTGCATGGTCTGCCTCCCGTTGATGTGGCCGCTTGTGGCTTGCTTCCACTGTATCCCAATTTAGATGCATTTGCATCTATCACCCGATACAACGCCTGGGGCCGGGAGTTATTCCCGTATCAGTGTTGGGCGCGCCTGCCGCTCACCTTGGGGATCATGCCCGTGGTCCAGTCGGCGAATTCCCCGGTTGCGGGACCTTCGGCGGCCGGAATGCGCTGCAGGTCCGCCAGCAGTTCGCGCCGCTCCTTACGGCCCTCCACCAGCCTGTACAGCACGGGCACCAGGACAAGGGTCAGCGCGGTGGAGGACACCAAACCGCCGATGACGACGACGGCCAGCGGCTGGGAGATGAACCCGCCGCCCCCGGTCAGCCCCAACGCCATCGGCGTGAGTGCGAACACTGTGGCCAGGGCCGTCATCAGGATGGGCCGCAGCCGTTGCCGGGCACCGTGGCGGATGGCATCAGCCACGTTCATGCCGGCGCGGCCGTCACGGGGCATGCGGTACTGGTTGATCAGGTCAATCAGGACAATGGCGTTGGTCACCACAATGCCCACCAGCATCAGCATGCCGATCAGCGAAGGCAAGCCAAGGGGCACCCCGGAGACCAGCAGCATCAGCACTGCGCCGGTGGCAGCGAACGGGACGGAAACCAGCAGGATCAAGGGCTGGATCAGCGATTTGAACGTTGCCACCATAATCACGTAAACGATCGCGATGGCCGCCAGCAAGGCCAGCCCGAGCTGCTGGAAGGACTCCTGCTGCTGCGTGGTGGCCCCGCCGATTTCCGCCGTAACGCCGGCGGGGAGCTGGACGCCGGGCAGCCGCTCCTGCACCGCAGCACTGACCGCGCCGAGGTTGGAGCCCGACGGCGTTAATGACACCTTGGCGGTCCGCTGGCCGTTGGTGGAGGTAACGGAGACCGGAACGGCTGCCTGCTCCACCGTGGCGATCGAGCCGAGGGTGGCCGAGCCGCCGGGCAGGGGAAGGCTGCGCACCGCGTCGATACTGGTGAAGTCGGTTCCCTGGCCGATCCGGACCGGGTAGTCGGTGGTGTCGAAGCGCACGGTTCCGGCGGGGAGGGGGCTGATGGTGGAGGCCAGGATGCCCGCCACCTGTTCCTCGTTCAGCCCGGCGGCTGTGGCTTTGGCACGGTCGATCCGGACCTGGACCACGTCCTGGCTCGCTGCCAGGTTGCTGGCAACTTCCGTGGTTCCCGGGACGCCCGTCATGGCGCTGACCATGGCGTCGCTTGCCTGCTGGAGGTCTGCGGAGGTGGCGGCCTTCAGCGTGATGTCCACGGTGCTGGAGGTGCCGAAGCCGCCCTGTTGGGTGCCCACGGTGATCTTGCCGGCGTCGGGCAGCCCGGTCAGCTGTTGCCGCACTGTGTCCTGGAGGGCCGCCTGGTCTGCGTGCTCATCCGTGACCACCGTGAAGGTGGAGTTGGACGCTCCGGTAGAGGTGAGTGCCGCAAAGCCGGTCTGCGCGTTGCCGGACGTTACCTGCACGGTGCGGACGCCGTCGATCCCGAGGAGTACCTCCTCGACGCGGACAGCCTGCGCATTGGTATCCGCGAGACTGGTGCCGCCGGGCAGTACCTGGCGCACAGTCAGGCTGTTCTGGCCGGACTGGCCCAGGAGGTCGGTGGGCAGCAGCGGCGTCATGGCAGCCGTTCCGGCCAGGACCAGTCCCGCCGCCACGAGGGTCCAGGCCGGATGCTTCTGCGTCTTGGCCAGGACGGGCAGGTAGCCGCGCTGCAGGAGGCTCTTCTCCTCCGCGGCGTGTGCCTTGGCCCGGGTTTCGTCCGCACGCTGTTTAGCTTCGGCGGCAGTAAGCCCCTCCACGGCAGGGGTCTTCAGGAACCAGTAGGCAAGGACGGGGACGATCGTCAGTGAGACCAGCAGTGACGCCAGCAGCGCCATGGTCACCGTCAAGGCGAAGGGCCGGAACAGCTCACCGGCAAGCTCGCCCACGAAGGCGATGGGCAGGAAAACGGCAACGGTGGTCAGGGTTGAGGCCGTAATGGCCCCGGCAACCTCGCGGATGGCCGTGAGGATGGCGGTGACCTTGTCTTCGCCATAGTTCAAGTGGCGCTTGATGTTTTCGATCACCACGATCGAATCGTCCACCACCCGGCCAATGGCAATGGTCAGGGCGCCCAGGGTCAGGATGTTCAGCGAATAGCCTGTGGCGCTCAACCCGATGAAGGTAATCAGCAGGGACAGTGGAATGGACACCGCTGTAACCAGGGTGGAACGTGTGGACATCAGGAAAACCAGGATGACCGCGACGGCGAATCCCAGTCCCAGCAGCCCTTCCGTGGTGAGGTCCTTGATGGACTTCTCGATGAACGGCGCCTGGTCAAAGACGGGGGTGAATTTCGCGTTGGAACCCAGTTCTGCTTCCAGTTCCGGCAGGATGCTGTTCACGGCGTGCGAGATGCCCACGGTGTCGCCGTCGGGCTTCTTGGTGACGGACACGGCGAGTGTTTCCTGGCCGTTGGTCCGCGTGATGGAGGTCCGGTCATCGTCCTTGATGGCGACGTCGGCCACCTCACCAATGGTGGTGGGCTGATTGGTTCCGGACAGTGGCAGCGCCTGGATCGCTTCCAGGGAGTCCACCGGACTGCCGATCTGCAGGGACAACGTGCGGCCCTGGTCCTCAATGGTGCCTGCAGGAATCAGGCCGCCGTTGTTGGCCAGCGAATCGCTGACGGCGGTAAGCGTGGCGCCGCGGGCGGCCATCGCATCGGCGCGCGGGAGGATCTGGACGTGCTGGGTGGCTCCGCCTGTCACGTCCGCCGCCCTGACGCCGTCGAGCTTCTGCAGCCGCGGGACACTGAGGCGCTGCAGGTCTGCATTCAATTCGCTGAGCGGCTTGTCCGATGCAACAGCCAGGAACACGATGGGGAAGTCGCTGATGCTGCCCGCCACCGCCTGGGGTTCCACGTCTTCCGGCAGGTTCCGCTTGGCATTGGAGATGGCCCGGTCGATCTGGTTGCGGGCGCGGTCCAGGTTGGTTCCGTACCTGAACACCAGGCTGACCTGCGAGACTCCGCTGCGGGAAGTGGACGACGTCGACTCCAGGCCCTCGACGCTGTTCAGGGCAGTCTCCAGCGGTGTGCTGACCTGCTTGTCCACCACGTCCGGTGACGCGCCAGGCATCGCTGAGAGCACGGTGACCTGCGGGAACTCAATGGACGGAATGAGTTCCTGTTTGAGCGAGGACATGGTGATCACGCCGAAAACGGACGCGAAGACAGTAACCAGCGCGATCAGTGCCCGGTTGGCCAGTGAAAGTTGTGCCAGGCGGAACATCCCGCGACTCCTGTAGTTTTGCGATGCGTGGGGTGGGCCCCGCAGGCCCGCTGCGGGTCAGCGGGCTGCTGACACGCTTTCCAGCTGGAGCGCCTCAGCCGTGTACTTCTCCAGCTGTTCGGCGAGCTCGGCGTTTTCGTCGAGCTTGACGCCGTAACCGGGCATCATGTCCTTCATCTTGGACTGCCAGCCCTTGAAGTTCTTCGGGAAGGACTTCTGCAGCAGCTCGATCATGATGGGCACTGCCGTGGAGGCTCCCGGCGAAGCGCCCAGCAGGGCGCCGATGCTGCCGTCGCGGCCCGCGATGACCTCGGTGCCGAACTGCAGCACGCCGCCCTTTTTGGGGTCCTTCTTGATGATCTGGACGCGCTGGCCGGCGGTGATGAGTTCCCAGTCGCCGTCCTTGGCTTCAGGGTAGTACTCGCGCAGGGACTCCACCTTGTCCGAGTGGCGCTTGGCCACTTCCTTGATGAGGTAGGTGGTCAGGTCCATGTTGTCCTTGCCCACAGCCAGCATCGGGATGATGTTGTGCGGCCGGATGGACAGCGGCAGGTCCAGGTAGGAGCCGTGCTTGAGGAAGTTCGTGGAGAACCCGGCGTAAGGACCGAACAGCAGGGAGCGCTTGCCCTGCACGTAACGGGTGTCCAGGTGCGGAACGGACATGGGCGGCGCTCCCACGGACGCCTGGCCGTAGACCTTCGCGCTGTGCTGTGCCGCCAGCTTCTCATCCGTGCAACGGAAGAACTGCCCGGACACCGGGAACCCGCCGTAGCCCTTGCTCTCAGGGATCCCGGAAGCCTGCAGGAGGTGCAGCGCCCCGCCGCCGGCGCCGACAAAAACGAACTTGGCGTGGATGGAGCCGCGTTCCCCGGAAGCCGGGTGCTTCAGGTTGAGGTCCCAGCCGCCGTCGGATGCCTTGTGGATGCCCGTAACGGTGTGGCCGTAGTTGACCTCTACGCCGTTGTTGTCCAGGTACCCGGTGAGTTCCCGGGTCAGGGCGCCGAAGTCGACGTCTGTGCCTTCAGGCGCGTAGGTGGCGGCAACACGCTGCTTCGGGTCGCGGCCCTTGACGATCAATGGGGCCCACTTGCCGATCTGGCGCTGGTCCTCGGAGTACTCCATGCTGCGGAACAGCGTGTGTGGCTTCAGCGCTTCGTAGCGGTTCTTCAGGAACGTGCTGTGGTCATCGCCAATCACGAAGCTCATGTGCGGAACGGTGTTGATGAAGCCCTTGGGGGAGCCGATCAGGGAGTTTTTCACCAGGTGGGACCAGAACTGGCGGGAGAGCTGGAACTGTTCGTTGATCAGCAGCGCTTTGGTGGGGTCCACCGTGCCGTCCTTGGCCGCGGGGGAGTAATTCAGTTCGCACAGTGCCGCGTGCCCGGTGCCGGCGTTGTTCCAGGGATCGGAGCTTTCAAGACCTGCCTGGTCCAGCTTCTCGAAGAGCGAAATGTTCCAGTCCGGCTCAAGCTGCTTGATAAACGCGCCGAGGGTGGCACTCATGATGCCGCCGCCAATCAGGACGACGTCGGTGCGTTTGGTCTTGGAAATGAAAGTCACAATCAGTCTCCGATAGCGGCGGCGGCTCTGGCTGTCACAGAATATCCCCGCCACGCCTGCATACTGAAATTGGCCTGCGCCGTCAAGGCTTTAAGCGAACCATTGTGAAAACTTCGTTCAGCACGGGCGACGCCGGGTAGTTCACCACGCGGTCTGACAAAGCCAGCGCGGAGATGGGGAAGGCGATGGGAACGGCTGGAGTGGCGGCCGCAATTTCCTCGTTGATCGTGTGATAAAGCTCATTCCGCTCTTCGCCGTCGGGAAGTCCCCGCGCCCGGTTGATCTTGGCGATCACCTGGGGATCCTGGTACCCGAACTCCCCGGTCTTGGAACCAAACAGCGGGCCAACAAAGTTGTCGGCGTCGGAGTAGGAACCATTCCAGCCCAGCAGGTGGAAGGCGTGGTCTCCGGGTGTGGTGACCTTCTGGAGGTATCCGTCGGCCCAGTCCACTGGAACGGGCTTGATGTTAAATCCGACGGCGGTCAGCTGGCGGCTGAGCTCTGCGTACACCTTCTCAGGGGTGGGCAGGTAGGGCCTGGTTGCGTTCAGCGGGTAGTAGAACTTCAGCTCTTCGCCCGCGTAGCCGGCCTCGGCCAGCCGCTTCCGCGCTCCTTCGGGGCTGTGGCCCAAGGCAGGCGCGTTGTTGTTGAATCCGCTGATCTTGGGCGGGACGAACTGGGTGGCCGGTGCTGTGTTGTCGATGAAGAATTCCTTGATCAGGGCATTCTTGTCGATCGCCATTTCCACTGCCTGGCGGATCTTGATGTCCTTCAGGGCAGCAACTTCCTGGTTCATGCCGAGGTACATCACGGAGAACGGGTCCCGCTGGACAATCTGCATGCCACGCTTGATGAGTTTGTCGAAGTTGCCCACCGTGACGCCGTCGAATCCGTCGATTTTTCCGTCCAGGAGGGCCTGCAGCCTGGTTTCGGGGTGGTCATAGGTCACGAACCGGATGGTGCCGATTTCGCCGCGGTCCGCCCAGTATGAAGGGTTGGTCTGCAGCGTCAGCCCTGTGTCGTCCCAGTTGGACAGGGTGAACGGGCCGGTACCAACCGGCTTGGAGCCGTAGGCCGAGATGGGCTGCCCGGCACGAGTCTGGTCCAGCACATCGGCATTTCCGGCTGTCAGGGCCGCGGGGGAGGACATTGCGAAGGCCGGCAGGGTCAGGGCCTGCAGGAATCCCGTGAAGGGCTGGGTCAGCTCAATGCGGACCACGTTCGCTGAGACAGCCGTGCAGGACTTGAAGATCGAAAGTTCGGGCTGGTCGGCATGTGCCTTGAAGACGCTCCGGAACGAACTGCCGGGAGCCTGCGCCCTGAGCGCTTCGGGGAAGTTGAACCAGCGGTTGAAGTTGGCCACCACGGCGTCAGCGGTAAAGGGCGTGCCGTCGTGGAAAGCCACACCTTCGCGGAGGGTGAATGTATAGGCGCGGCCCTGGTCAGATTCCTCCCATTCAGTGGCAAGCAACGGGGTGGGCTTCCCGGTGGTCTGATCCACTCCCACCAGGCCTTCAAGGATCTGCCGTGACACCCGGTATGACTCAAGGTCGCTGTTCAGGGCCGGGTCCAGGCCCAGGGGCTGGGATGCCGTTCCGAAGGTAAAAACAGCTTCAGGTTCTGCCGGGATACTGGGCCTGGCCGACGTTGACGGCACCGGCGCCGGAGTTCCGATGCAGGAGGTGACGGCTATTGCCAGCAACGCGGAACCGGAAGCAATTACTGCTCGGCGGGAAGGACTGCTGGGCACTCGATTTTTCACCTCTCGGCTGCTGGCCGGCGCCGCTGACTGCGGACTGGACCCAGTCTAATTGACAGCCCGGCTGATAGTTTCCGTAAAACAACACCCCCGGGTCCTCGGAACCGGGGGTGTGGAAGTGCGCAAGGGGGGACTTGAACCCCCACGCCCGAAGGCACAGGAACCTAAATCCTGCGTGTCTGCCAATTTCACCACTCGCGCCTGCACCGCACCGGACGACGGGCCTGGCTGGCCACAATACGTCCGACGCCGGATGCCAGCATTCATTGTACCCGCAGGATCGTAAGGCCTGCGGTGGGTCTACCAGGCACCTGTCCGCCCGGCGCGGAAGCTTAGAACCTAGTCCAGGTTCAGATCCCGGCGGAGCTTGGCAACGTGTCCCGTGGCCCGCACGTTGTACTGCGCCAGGGTGACCAGGCCGTCGGGGCCGATGACGAACGTTGACCGGATGAGGCCCTGGTAGGTCTTCCCGTAGTTCTTCTTTTCGCCCCACGCTCCATAAGCTTCCGCGACGGAGTGGTCGGCGTCGGACAGCAGCGGGAAGGTGAGGCCTTCGGCGTCGGCAAACTTTGCCAGCTTGGCCACCGGATCGGGTGAGACGCCCAGGACGTTGTAGCCGGCAGCCTGCAGCGACGCCAGGGAGTCGCGGAAGTCACAGGCCTGCTTGGTGCACCCCGGAGTGGACGCGGCCGGGTAGAAGTACAGGACTGTGCTTCTGCCCTCGTCGCCGGTCAGGCTGCCGAGCGAGACGTTGTTCCCTGCGGAATCGGGCAGAGTGAAGTCCGGTGCTTTACTTCCGGGCAAGAGCCTGTCAGCCAAATTTTTACTCCTTGTTGGTTTCCTGGAGGTATCAGCTTAGTAATATCCGGCGCACTGAAAGGAATCTTCGCTTGGTTATACTGGATGTTATGCCTGATATGGAACGCTGGCCCACTGGACGACTCCTATCCACCGCGGCCCGCCTCGTCGAACACTCCTGGAATGAAAAGCTGGGAGCAATCGGCCTGACCCACGCCGGGGTGATTGCCATTGAGGTCCTGGCGGCCAACGGCCCCATGACCCAAGCCCAGCTTGCGCAGCTGGTCCGCGTCCAGGCCCAGACCATGGGGAAGACGCTCAGCCGGCTGGAAAGCCACGGCCACATAGCCCGGGTGCGCAGCAGCACCGACCGCCGCAGCCACGTGGTTTCCCTGACGGACCAGGGACGTGAAGCTGTTGCCGCCGCCGTGGACATGGAGCGTACCGTCCTGGCGGCCGCGTCGATCGACCCTGACGTTCTTCGCCAGGAACTGAAATCCGTGGTCCGTGAACTGGCCAGCAGGTACTCCTCACCCGTCACCAAAGCAATGGTGGACAACAACAACTGATCTTCGGAAGGGCCGCCGGTTGATGCCGGCGGCCTTTTTTGCGCCCGGTTCCGGTGGCGCTGCGCATATTTCCTGACGCGCCCGATATACCCGTAGCGCCAGTGCATATGCGTAGCGGCGAGCGGCTTGGGATGTCCGGAAAGCGGCTTGGCCGGGAGCAGCAGGAACCGGATCGAGGGGAAGCGTACCAGGGCACAAAAAACCGGCCCCGGCTCAACATTTCTGCTGTGCCAGGACCGGCTTTCTGTAATGTGCACCCCCCGGGACTTGAACCCGGAACCCATTGATTAAGAGTCAATTGCTCTGCCAATTGAGCTAGAGGTGCATGCTGCGGTTTGGCTTGCTTTGGGCTTTTTATTTCCCGCGGCGATCTCCGCAACGACATGAAACTCTACACGAACTTTCGGAGCAAGGGAAATCGGCGGTCAGCGGGGCCTGATGGTCAGCCGGCGGGGCCAACAATCAGCGCGATATCAGGGTTCTGGCCGTTGCTGAGCACCCAAAGTTCGCCGGTTGGGGCCAGTGCCACGTCGCGCAGCCTGCCATGTTCCCGTGTGAAGTAGCTCACTGGCTGGCCTGCCGATTCGCCGTCGAGCTTTACGGTCCACAGGCGCTGGCCCCGGAGGGCGCCCAGGTAGGCGGTGGTGCCAACGATCTCCAGCCCGCTCGGGGACGATTCGGCGGTGTCCGGCCACACAACTTTGGCATCGATGAACGGGCTGCGTCCGGGGGCGCCTGTAACGTCCGGCCAGCCATAGTTGCCGCCGGGGGTGATGAGGTTCAGTTCGTCGTCCACAGTGGGGCCGAACTCGCTGGCCCAGAGCCGCCCCTCCCTATCCCAGGCCAGGCCCTGGACGTTGCGGTGTCCCAGGCTGTAGACCGGGTTGTTCCCGAAGGGGTTGCCGGGCGCCGGTGACCCGTCCGGGGTCAGCCGCAGGATCTTCCCGCCCAGGGCCTCGGGGTCCTGGGGCTGGTCCCGGCGCTGTGAATCACCGGTGCCCACATAAAGCATTCCGTCCGGACCGAAGCGGATCCGGCCTCCGTTGTGGGTGGATGCCTTGGAGATCCCGCTGAAGATCACCTCTGGCGTTCCGGCTGTGAGGCTGCCGTCCGGAGCCGCCGTCAACGGAATGCGGGCGATGCGGTTGTCTGTCGCGGCTGTGAAGTACGCGTAGAGGTAGCGGTCTGTGGCGAAGCCGGGGGAGACGGCCAGGCCCAGCAGGCCGCCTTCGCCGCCGGGAACGACGCCGGGTACCTCGCCGATGGTGCTGGACTGGCCATCCTTGACTGACTTCAGCAGTGCCGAGTCCCGTTCCGAAATGATGGCGGTCCCGTCCGGCAGGAAGACGGTGGCCCATGGTGTGTCGAGATCCAGGTCAAGCTGCCGGACCAGCCGCGGCTCCGCAGCAGCATCCGTCGACGATTGCCCGGGGCCGGCGGTCGGAGCCTGGGTTGTAGGGGCGGGAACTGTGGTTGAAGCAGGGGGCGTGGACGCGGGAGGTGCCGGCGTACCGGTGCAGCCGGCCAGGACGGCAGCTGCGGCCGCTGCCGCAAATACCAACCCGGCCCTGGTGGTCACCGCCGGATGCGCCTGGGTTCGCGGAAGCCTGCTGCTTCAGCGTGCGCCGGGGAAATGAACCACACGCTGGAGGGGGCGTCCTCGTACCCGGGATCGCCCTCGTCGTAATAGACCATGGCCGCGGCGTCGCCCTTGACCGTGTACCCCTCCGGGCCGCTCCCATCGGGGCCAGGTGATGCCGATCCTTCGCCGTACGGCTGTTCCGCTGCGAGATGGCCGGCAGGGGCTGCCTCGTCGGGTTGTTCATCTGCTGCTTCTGCAGCTGCGGTCTCGGCACCAGGCAACGTGGGGGCGTGGGGCGCGGTGTACTCATGGTGGTGGGACGGCGGTGGAGTCGGAGTACCCTCGGCGTCGGACCACTGGGCCTCCCACTCGGACTGGTCATCGTCAATGCTGTCGGCCTGCGGTTCCTGCGCTGCCGCAGGGGCACCCGGCGCGGTCTCCTGTTCCGGCATCTCCAGCGAGCTGACTTCTGAAGGGTCGCGTTCCGTTGCGGCCCCGGCAGCCCAGTCATCCACGTCTCCTCCTTCGGCGCCGGCCCGGGGTTCAGCACTCTGGGGTTCAGCACCTGCGGAGCGTTCGACGTCGGCAGTACTGTCAGGTGCGGACGCCGCCGCTGTGCTGTTCCCGGCTTCGGCGGTGGGCTTGTCCGCTGCGACGCCGTACGCAACAGCGGCATCATGCTCGTCGTCGGGCGTTGCGGGCGGGGTGGCGGCAGCGGGGGTGCCGAATCCACCGGCGCCGGGAAGCCCGGCCGTTCCGGCTGCCTCGGCGGAAGGGCCCGCCAGGCCTTGGGAGAGGGCTCCTTCGGAGTGCGTTCGCCCGGCGCCCTGCCGGTCCTCGGATGCGTCAGTTGGGCTGGCGGACGGTGAGTCCTGTGCCGGTCCGCGGCGGTTGACCATCCACCACACAAGGGCAACTACCAGAACAATGACAATGATCCAGATAACAAAATCCATGGCAGAGCCCTTCTCTTCGCCAGGCACGGTTGCCGTGCATCGACCGTACGTCCGGGTCATCAGGCATGTCCAGCATCCAGGCCGGTCAGCGGCACCGGTCAGCGTCTCGTCTCACTATATGAGATGAAGGTCCAGTATTTGATCGAAATATTCGGGAAATTGGGTGTCAGCTGCCTGTTCTGGTCGTTAGCGGCCAGCGGGGAGTCATAGACTTTCACCCATGAGTCAGGACACCCAGATCGCCACCACCACTTCGCCAGACATCAAGCCCCGCAGCCGTGTCGTTACCGACGGAATCCACGCGGCCCCGGCTCGCGGAATGTTCCGGGCGGTCGGCATGGGCGACGACGACTTTGCTAAACCCCAGATCGGCGTTGCCAGCTCCTGGAACGAGATCACCCCCTGCAACCTGTCCCTCAACCGGCTGGCACAGGGCGCCAAGGAAGGCGTGCACGCCGGCGGCGGCTTCCCCATGCAGTTCGGGACCATCTCCGTCTCGGACGGCATCTCGATGGGTCACGAAGGCATGCACTTCTCCCTGGTTTCGCGCGAAGTCATTGCCGACTCCGTTGAAACAGTGATGCAGGCCGAGCGCATCGACGGCTCCGTGCTGCTGGCGGGCTGTGACAAGTCACTCCCCGGCATGCTGATGGCCGCCGCGCGCCTGGACCTCGCCAGCGTGTTCCTTTACGCGGGCTCGATCATGCCCGGCTGGGTCAAGCTCGAGGACGGCTCCGAAAAGGAAGTCACGCTCATTGACGCCTTCGAGGCCGTAGGCGCCTGTGCCGCAGGCAAGATGAGCATGGAAGACCTGACGCGGATCGAAAAGGCCATCTGCCCCGGTGAAGGCGCCTGTGGCGGCATGTACACGGCCAACACCATGGCCTGCATCGGTGAGGCACTGGGTATGTCCCTGCCCGGATCGGCCGCACCGCCCTCGGCAGACCGCCGTCGTGATGAGTTCGCGCGCAAGTCCGGCGAAGCAGTGGTCAACCTCCTCCGCCTTGGCATCACTGCCCGCGACATCATGACCAAAAAGGCCTTCGAAAACGCCATCGCCGTCACCATGGCGTTCGGCGGGTCCACCAATGCCGTCCTGCACCTGCTGGCCATTGCCCGCGAGGCAGAGGTTGAGCTGACCCTGGATGACTTCAACCGCATCGGCGACAAAATCCCGCACCTTGGCGACCTGAAGCCGTTCGGCCGTTACGTGATGACCGACGTCGACAAGATCGGCGGCGTCCCGGTGATCATGCGTGCGCTGCTGGACGCCGGCCTGCTGCACGGTGACTGCCTCACGGTGACGGGCAAGACCGTTGCGGAGAACCTGGCCACCATCAACCCGCCGGACCTCGACGGGAAGATCCTGCGCGCCCTGGACAACCCGATCCACAAGACCGGCGGCATCACCATCCTGCACGGCTCCATGGCCCCCGAGGGTGCCGTGGTGAAGAGCGCAGGGTTCGACGCCGACGTCTTCGAGGGCACCGCCCGCGTCTTCGAGCGTGAGCAGGGTGCGCTGGACGCCCTGGACAACGGCGAAATCCACAAGGGCGACGTTGTGGTCATCCGCTACGAAGGCCCCAAGGGCGGCCCCGGCATGCGCGAGATGCTCGCTATTACCGGTGCCATCAAGGGTGCCGGGCTGGGCAGGGATGTCCTGCTGCTGACCGACGGCCGGTTTTCCGGCGGTACTACCGGCCTTTGCATCGGCCACGTTGCGCCTGAAGCCGTCGACGGCGGTCCCATCGCGTTCGTGAAGAACGGCGACCGGATCCGCGTGGACATCGCCGCCCGCAGCTTCGACCTGCTGGTGGACGACGCCGAGCTCGAATCCCGCAGGGTTGGCTGGGAGCCCCTCCCGGCCAAGTTCACCAAGGGTGTGCTGGCCAAGTACGCCAAGTTGGTGCACAGCGCCAGTACCGGCGCTTACTGCGGCTGATACAACAGGTTTGGACAGGCTCAACCACGTGTGGTTGAGCCTGTCCAAACCTTGGCCCTTCCCTTGAAGGGCCATTAGGTGGACAATGACGTCCACATGGTGAGACGCGGTCGGCTCGCGTTGACACGTATCTTGCCAAGAGGGAACACTGAACGCATGACCTTCGTAACCAACTGCACCACTGCTGGAGCAGTCGTCCTTACCAAGCGCGTGGCTCAATAGCCCGGCTGGTAACGAACCGTCACGCGCAACCCCCTCGCAGAGCCTTCCGGCTGAGGGGTTTTTTTATTTTCCGCAGTTTCCAGGTTTTACCCATGATCCACAAGGAAGAGTCCGATGAGCAAAGGATCGCCGATCAGCCCCTCGCTGATGGCTACTAAGTCCGCTGGAGCCCCCAAGGCTCCGGAACGTGCCGAACGAACGGCTGACACCGCCGTCGTCGTCGCTGATCTTGCTGCTGTCTCTCCTGTCATTGGGCCGAACAACGTTGTACCCCCAACGGTGATCACCGGCTCGCAAGCAATCGTCCGCTCGCTCGAAGAACTCGGCGTCGACGACATTTTTGGTTTGCCCGGTGGAGCGATCCTGCCCACCTACGACCCCCTGATGGCATCACGCATGAATCACGTGCTGGTCCGTCACGAACAGGGAGCCGGCCACGCCGCGCAAGGCTACGCCATGGTTACCGGACGGGTTGGCGTCTGCATCGCCACCTCGGGCCCCGGAGCCACCAACCTCGTTACCGCCATCATGGATGCCCACATGGACTCCGTGCCGATGGTGGCCATCACCGGGCAGGTGTCCAGTGGAGTCATCGGCACCGATGCCTTCCAGGAAGCGGACATCGTGGGCATCACGATGCCCATCACCAAGCACTCGTTCCTGGTCACCGACCCCAACGACATCCCGCACGTGATGGCGGAGGCGTTCCACCTGGCATCCACCGGCCGTCCCGGCCCGGTGCTGGTGGACGTCGCCAAGGATGCGCAGCAGGGCCAGATGACATTTTCCTGGCCGCCGCGGATCGACCTGCCCGGCTACCGGCCCGTCACCCGCGGCCACAACAAGCAGGTCCGCGAAGCCGCCAAGCTGATTGCCGCGGCCAAGAAGCCGGTCCTCTACGTGGGCGGCGGCGTCGTCAAGGCCCACGCCTCAGCGGAACTGCGTGAGCTCGCTGAAGCCACCGGCGCTCCTGTTGTCACCACGCTGATGGCCAAGGGCGTGTTCCCGGATTCGCACCCCCAGCACATGGGTATGCCCGGCATGCACGGCAGCGTTTCCGCCGTCACGGCCCTGCAGCAGTCGGACCTCCTGATTACGCTCGGCGCCCGCTTCGACGACCGGGTGACCGGTGTGCTGAAGACCTTCGCGCCGCTGGCCAAGGTCATCCACGCAGACATCGACCCCGCGGAGATTTCCAAGAACCGGACCGCGGACGTCCCCATCGTCGGCTCGGTCAAGGAGATCATTCCGGAACTGACCGAAGCCGTAAAGGCCCAGTTCGAAGCCACCGGCACACCGGAACTGGACCACTGGTGGGCGTTCCTGAACAACCTGAAGGACTCCTACCCCCTGGGCTGGACTGAGCCGGAGGACGGCTTGACCGCACCCCAGCGGGTCATCGAGCGCATCGGTGCCCTGACCGGGCCCGAAGGCATCTACGTTGCAGGCGTTGGCCAGCACCAGATGTGGGCGGCCCAGTTCATCAAGTACGAGCGTCCGCACGCCTGGCTCAACTCGGGCGGCGCCGGCACCATGGGCTATGCGGTTCCCGCTGCCATGGGTGCCAAAGTGGGGGAGCCGGACCGCGTGGTCTGGGCGATCGACGGCGACGGCTGCTTCCAGATGACCAACCAGGAACTGGCCACGTGTGCGATCAACAAGATCCCCATCAAGGTTGCCGTCATCAACAACTCGTCGCTGGGCATGGTGCGGCAGTGGCAGACCCTCTTCTACGAGGGCCGCTACTCCAACACCGACCTCAACACCGGCCACGACACCATCCGGATTCCGGACTTCGTGAAGCTGGCCGACGCCTACGGCTGTGCATCCTTCCGGTGTGAGCGCGATGAAGACATCGACGCAACCATCCAGAAGGCGCTGGAAATCAACGACCGCCCCGTGGTCATCGACTTCGTCGTCAGCCCCAACTCCATGGTGTGGCCGATGGTGCCCGCCGGTGTCAGCAACGACCAGATCCAGGTTGCCCGCAACCTGACCCCGGAATGGGAAGAGGAAGACTGAACATGCCCCGCCACACACTCTCAGTCCTGGTTGAAGACAAACCCGGCGTCCTGACCCGCGTCGCAAGCCTCTTCGCCCGCCGCGCCTTTAACATCAATTCGCTGGCAGTCGGCCCCACCGAGGTCCCGGGCATGTCCCGCATGACCGTGGTGGTCGACGCCGATGGCGACCTGATCGAACAGGTCACCAAGCAGTTGAACAAGTTGGTCAACGTCATCAAGATCGTTGAACTGACTTCAGAATCTTCCGTACAGCGCGACCACATCCTGGTCAAGGTACGTGCGGATGCCGCAACACGGCTGCAGGTAACCCAGGCTGCAGACCTGTTCCGCGCTTCAGTGGTCGACGTCTCCACAGACTCCGTCGTCATTGAGGCCACCGGCCACCCGGATAAGATCAATGCACTCCTTTCGGTGCTTGAACCGTTCGGTATCCGCGAAATTGTGCAGTCCGGCACCTTGGCTGTTGGACGGGGATCCCGCTCCATGAGTGACAGGGCCTTGCGCAGCGCTTAATCCCGCAGCATCAAGGCCCGCGCAGTACCGCAACACCACAGACTAATCAGTAAAGAAATCCACTCAAGAGGAGTTACCCAAGTGACTGAAATGTTCTATGACGACGACGCAGACCTGTCGATCATCCAGGGTCGCAAGGTTGCAATCGTTGGTTACGGCTCACAGGGCCACGCCCACGCACTGAACCTGCGCGATTCCGGCGTCGAGGTTGCCATTGCCCTCAAGGAAGGTTCCAAGTCGATCGCCAAGGCTGAGGAAGCCGGCTTCACCGTCAAGAACGTCGCCGACGCCGCCGAATGGGCCGACGTCATCATGATCCTGGCACCGGACCAGCACCAGCGCTCGATCTACAACGACTCGATCAAGGACAAGCTGACCCCGGGCAAGGCACTGGCCTTCGCACACGGCTTCAACATCCGCTTCGGCTACATCAAGGCACCGGAGGGCGTTGACGTCATCCTGGTGGCCCCGAAGGCTCCGGGCCACACCGTCCGCCGCGAATTCGAAGCCGGCCGTGGCATCCCGGACATCATCGCGGTCGAACAGGACGCTTCCGGTTCCGCCTGGGACCTGGCCAAGTCCTACGCAAAGGCAATCGGCGGCACCCGCGCCGGCGTCATCAAGACCACCTTCACCGAAGAGACCGAAACCGACCTCTTCGGCGAGCAGTCCGTCCTCTGCGGCGGCGTGTCCCAGCTGGTCCAGTACGGCTTCGAGACCCTGACCGAAGCCGGCTACCAGCCGCAGATCGCCTACTTCGAGGTGCTCCACGAGCTCAAGCTGATCGTTGACCTCATGTGGGAGGGCGGCATCGCCAAGCAGCGCTGGAGCGTTTCCGACACCGCAGAGTACGGCGACTACGTCTCCGGCCCGCGCGTCATCACCCCCGAGGTGAAGGAAAACATGCAGGCTGTCCTCGCTGACATCCAGTCCGGTGCTTTTGCCAAGCGCTTCATCGATGACCAGGACAACGGCGGCGCCGAGTTCAAGGAGCTCCGCGCCAAAGCAGAGCAGCACCCGATCGAGGCCGTGGGCCGCGAACTGCGCTCCCTGTTCGCCTGGCAGCAGCAGGACGTGGACTACGTGGAGGGTTCCGCAGCCCGCTAAGGGGCGGCGCCACCGTTACTACACATACACATAACTGAGGCCGGGTTCACACTTAACAATGTGGGCCCGGCCTTTATGTAAGCCTAGACTTTGATTTATCTCCCCGGACTGCAACGCAGAGGATCACCCGTGTCAAAACCTGTAGTACTTCTCGCTGAAGAACTTTCGCCCGCCACCGTCGAGGCCCTGGGCCCGGACTTTGAGATCCGCCAGACCGACGGCGCCGACCGTTCCCAGCTGCTGGCCGCAATTGCCGACGTGGACGCCATCCTGGTCCGCTCCGCAACCCAGGTTGATGCCGAGGCCATTGCCGCCGCCAAGAACCTCAAGGTCATTGCCCGCGCAGGTGTCGGCCTGGACAACGTGGACATCAAGGCAGCCACGCAGGCCGGCGTGATGGTGGTCAACGCGCCTACGTCCAACATCGTTTCCGCCGCGGAACTGACGGTAGGCCACATCCTCAGCCTCGCCCGCCACATCCCGCAGGCCAGCGCCGCGCTCAAGGGCGGCGAATGGAAGCGCTCCAAGTACACGGGCATTGAACTCTTCGAGAAGAAGGTCGGCATCATCGGCCTTGGCCGGATCGGCGCGCTCGTGGCAGCCCGCCTGCAGGGCTTCGAGACCGAGATCCTCGCCTACGATCCCTACATCACCTCGGCCCGTGCCGCGCAGCTGGGCGTCAAGCTGGTCACGCTGGATGAACTGCTGAGCCAGTCCGACTTCGTCACCATCCACATGCCTAAGACTCCTGAGACCGTTGGCATGCTCGGTGCCGACGCGTTCACCAAGATGAAGTCCAGCGCCTACGTCATCAACGTCGCCCGCGGCGGCCTGGTGGACGAAAGCGCGCTGTTCGATGCCCTCCAGGACCGCCAGATCGCCGGTGCCGCCGTCGACGTGTTCGTCAAGGAACCCAGCACTGACCTGCCGTTCATGAAGCTGGACAACGTGATTGTCACGCCTCACCTGGGTGCTTCCACTGACGAGGCGCAGGAGAAGGCCGGTGTGTCGGTAGCCAAGTCCGTCCGCCTTGCCCTGGCCGGCGAACTGGTCCCGGATGCCGTCAACGTTGCCGGTGGCGTCATCGCTCCGGACGTCCGCCCCGGTATCCCGCTGATCGAAAAGCTGGGCCGCATCTTCACTGCCATGACGCATGCTTCGCTCACCCAAGTGGACGTTGAGATTGCCGGCGAGATCTCCACCCTTGACGTCAAGGTGCTGGAACTGGCTGCGCTGAAGGGCATCTTTGCCGACGTCGTGACGGAGCAGGTCTCCTACGTCAACGCTCCGGTCATCGCCGAACAGCGCGGCATCAACGTCCGGCTCATCACCACCCCGGACACCGAGTCGTACCGCAACGTGCTGACCCTGCGCGGCGCCCTGAGCGACGGCAGCCAAATCTCGGTAGCCGGCACGCTGACCGGTCCCAAGCAGATCCAGAAGCTGGTGGGCATCAATGGCTTCGAGGTGGAAATCCCCATCAGCGAGCACCTCGTGGTGGTTGCCTACTCGGACCGTCCCGGCGTGATCGGCACCATCGGCCACATCCTTGGCATGAACAACATCAACATCGCCGGCATGCAGGTGGCCCGCCAGACTGAAGGCGGCCAGGTGCTCGCGCTCCTGACCATCGACAGCTCCGTGCCCCAGCAGGTCCTCGACGCCATCAAGGCCGGCATCGGTGCGGACATGGTCCGCGAAGTGGACCTGGAAGACTAAACCGGGAACGGCGCCAGTCGCCAAACAGCAAGGCCGGGAGAGCCTCCGATTCGCGACGCATATTTTCCCACTTTGCGACGCGCCCGGACGACTCGCCAGGGCGTGGCAGGTATGATTGGCCGGTCTGCTTACAATGGCTTGGTCCCTCGCGGGACCGCGCCGGGCAGGCCGGCCAACACCTTTTTTGCACCCCGCCAGGGACACCGCCCTCCACCTTGCCCGGAGGGTAGTGGAGTGCGTACGCAATCCAGCTTTCAGGAGCCCAATGAACGCCGTCCAGAGGTTCATCAGAAGCCGTGTGCTGCTGTTGACCGCGGCCATCTTGATCATCGCTATGGGACTCTCCGTCCTGATCCAGGGGCAGTCGCAGGCTGCCTTGAACCGGACAGTGGACGAGAATTCCCGTGGCCTCTATGACATCCTCGTCCAGCCCAAGGCGGATTCCGGCGTGCTCCTGCAGCCAGAGATCGCCAACGGCTCCGGAGGTATCAACTTCGAGCAGCTGGAGAGCATCCGCGGGCTTGCCGGTACCTCCGTGGCGGCACCCATCAGCCTGGTCTCCCGGGTGACGCAGAACGTCCAGGCCCCCCGCCTTGATGCGATGGATTACCTGGGCTACAACCCCGGCCTGGTGGGCACTGCCAGTGTTGAGCAGCCCGGCGGCTCCAACCCGTCCTCCTGGCCGGCCGCCGAATCCGTGCTCACGGACGCAGCCAAGAAGTACCGGTTGACCGCTTCGGCTGTCAGCTCGGACGGATCCAGCGAGCAGACCCTCTTCGAGACCTCCGCCGAAGGCTCGGTGGGCAAGGCCCGGATTGTGGAGACCACAACTCAGGGTGGCACCAGCATCCAGATTGCCCCCGCCGAAGGTGAAACGGGCATCAAGTTCCCGTCCCCGGCAGGCGGTTCGGTGCACAATCTCTTTAATCTCTCTGTTTCGCTGCCCACGGCGCCGGAGATCACCGAGTCCGTGGTCGCCGTCGACCCCGTTGCCGAGCGCGCGCTGCTTGGTGAATCCGGGAACTTCCTGGCCCCGCTGGAGCAGGCCCCGCCCGCGGATGCCCGCAATGCCGGAGCCATTGGCCGCCACTTTGAAAGCCTCTTCACCAGCGGGATCACCCCCAAGGAATTGGAAGAGGGCCCGGACTTCCTCGGCGTCAAGCTCAAGTACTGGGCGCCGCTGATGTCCCAGTACCAGCAGGCGAAGGCCAAGGGCGCCCTGACTGCGGATTCCCAGGCGATCCCGCTGATCGTCAGGTCAGGAACCATCCTGGACCTGACCTACAAGGTCAAGATCGAAGAACTCGACGCCTCCGGAAACGTGGTCAAGGAAGTCGGCACTGCCACCAAATCACTGGGTGAGGGTTACCTGCCGTTCGTCTCCGACGATCCGTTTGCCCTATCCTGGCCTGGATCCAATGATCACTCAGGCCTCCTGGGCGCCGGTGGAAATTTCAACCAGGGCCTGTACGAGCCTGCCGAATGGTCCACCGACTTCGCCGCCGCCCCGGAATACGCCGATTCGGGCACCGCAGCCAACGGCGCTGTGGCCAAAACAGCCGTTCCCCGGGACTGGGTCACCGTCAACAGGCTCCCGGATACCGGGCTGGACGGGTCAAAAGTGGACCAGACCCAGCGCGACCCGGTGGACGAGCGTGCCTACCGTGAGGATCTTGAGACCGGTGAGAAGCTCGCAGCTCCGCTGCCTATGGTTTACGGCACCTTCGATCCCGCTGCTGTCCAGGAAGCTGCCGGCGACGTCAACCGCCTGCCCCTTGGCGGCTATGACCCCACCCCGCTGACGCTGACCCGTGACGCCGACGGCAACACGGTGGAGGCAAGCAGCCTCAAGCCTTCGCTGAGTGCCACGGGCCTGGCCAGCCAGTCCGCTGGTGCCATCACCGATTACTACGGCCTGGCCGCCGCCCGCGGTTACACCGACAACGCAGACGTCATCGATGCGGTGCGCGTGCGTGCATCGGCCGGTGGCAGCTGGAAGCAGGCGCAGCCGGAGGTTGAAAAGCTGGCCGACCAGATACGTGAGCTTGGCCTTGAAGCTACCGTGGTGGCCGGTTCGGCCCGCGAGGATGTCAGCATCTTCGTCCCCGGGTATTCCAAGGACGACGCCGGCAAGGAATCGGCACTGGGCACCGTGCAGCAGTCCTGGGTACGCCAGAACGCAGCAGACGCCGTATCCGGTTCGTTGACCGGCACCAACACCACCCTGCTGTTCCTCACCCTTTGCGGCGCGGCCCTGCTGACGGGTGCATCAACTGTCAGCTACGTCAGGAAGCGCCGCTCAGAGGCGGGCACGCTGCGGGCCATGGGCTGGACCCAGGGACGGATCCGTTCGTGGGTCCTGGCCGAATTCGGGGTCGGCGCCGCCATGGTTGCCGTTGCCGGAATCATCCTCAGCCTCCTGAGCTGGAGCCTGGTGACCGCTGTCGTCTCAGTCTCCGTCCTGGTCCTCTATGCGGCAGCGGCCTTCTTCGCTGCCCAGCAGTTGCGCCACCGCGAGGAGATCGACCAGGAACCGCAGCATGACGAACGGCTGATCCCGGTGGATTCGCCGCTGACGTTCGCCAACCGCCAGCTGAGCACCAACAAGTTCAATACCGTGGCCCTCGCCATTGCTGTTGGCGTCTTCGGTGCAGCGGTGGGCGGTTTGATCGCTTTGCTGATAGACATTCCCCGGGCTGCCGGCGCCAGCGCGCTGAGCGGGCTTGCCGCCGCCAGCATCGCTGCCCCCAGCATCATCCTGGCTGTCGCCGGGGTGCTGGTGGGGCTGGTCCTGACGCTGGTCACCGGCCGCTTTGAACTCCAGGCCAAGCGCCAGTACCTTTCCATCCTGGAAGCAATGGGCTGGAACCCGGACATGCTCCGGCAGGTCCGCCTCTTCGAAAACGCCCTGGTGGGAACCGTCGCGGTTCCGCTGGGTGTGCTGGGCGCGCTGGGAATCGGCCTCCTGGTGGCTCCCTACGCCGTCCTGTGGGCAGGCCTGGCAGGCCTGGTCGCCGTACTTTGCTGGATTCCAATTGCAACGAAAGTGGTCCAATGACACACGAGCCCAATCTTCAACGGACCCGTCGGAGCGGAAACGGTGACGCCGGCCTGCAGACCCGGGCCAACACCATCGTCAAGGCTGCGGATCATGCCACGCCGCTGGAACTGGAAGGCATCACCATCCGCTATGGCGGCGACAAGGGCGGTGCCGAGGCAGTCAGCGTCGTCGAGGATTTCAACCTGACGCTGCACGCCGGTGAGATGCACTGCGTCGCCGGGCGCAGTGGCTCCGGCAAGACCAGTATCCTGACCGTTGGCGCCGGACTGACGCTGCCGACGTCGGGAAGGGTCTTCTGGGAAGGCGCACCCCTGGAAACCATGGGCGACGACGAAATCGCCGACCGCCGTCGGGCCCTGATCGGCTACGTGGACCAGGGCGGCGCCCTGATCGACGGCATGAGTGCCCTCGAGAACGTGCTGCTCCCCGCCGTCCCGGATGGCGAAGTCAAGCAGCGCCACGAGATGGCGAAGGACCTCCTGGACCTGGTGGGCCTGGGCCGCCGCATGCGGCACCGCCCGGCACAGCTCTCCGGTGGCGAACGCCAGCGTGTGGCGATCGCGCGTGCACTGATTCTTGGCACCCGCGTCCTGGTGGTGGACGAGCCCACAGCCAGCCTGGACCGCGCCTCCGCCAACCGCATCATCAGCATCCTGAAGGACACCACCAATGACGGCATCGCCGTCCTGGTTGCGTCCCACGACCACGAACTGGTCCGCCAGAGCGACACCCTCACCGAACTGATCTAGTTCTTCCCTCCGCACTAAAGGTAATCTCCACCTGTGACTTCCACCGCGAAAACGCCGTTCTACATCACCACCGCCATTACCTACCCCAATGGCGTACCGCACATCGGCCATGCCTACGAGTACATCGCCACGGACGCCATGGCGCGGTTCAAGCGCCTGGACGGCTACGACGTGATGTTCCTGACCGGCACCGACGAGCACGGGATGAAGATCGCCCAGACCGCGGAGAAGGAGGGCATCACGCCCAAGGAGCTGGTGGACCGCAACGCCGAGGTGTACAAGGCAGCCCACTCCGCCTTGGGGATCACCTACGACCGTTTCATCCGCACCACGGACGCGGACCACTACGCCGCGTCGCAGGCCATCTGGAAGAAGATGGAGGAGAACGGCGATATCTACCTCGACAAGTACGAGGGCTGGTATTCCGTCCGCGACGAGGCGTACTACGTCGAGGACGAGACCGTGGTGAAGGACGACGGCGTGCGCTACTCGAAAGAGACGGACACCGAGGTCACGTGGACGGCTGAGGAGAGCTACTTCTTCCGGTTGTCCTCCTACCAGGACCGGCTCCTGGCGCTCTACGAGGAACACCCCGAATTCGGTGCCCCGCAGTCCCGGTTCAACGAAGTGATCAGCTTCGTCAGGCGCGGGCTGGACGACCTCTCCATCAGCCGCACCACGTTCGACTGGGGCGTACCGGTCCCGGGCAATGACAAGCACGTCATGTACGTCTGGGTGGACGCCCTGACCAACTACCTGACCGGCGTCGGCTACCCGGACATTGAGTCGGAGTCCTTCCGGAAGTTCTGGCCGGCGGACGTGCACGTGATCGGCAAGGACATCTCCCGCTTCCACGCCATCTACTGGCCCGCGTTCCTGATGAGCGCCGGCCTGGAAATGCCCAAGCGCGTGATGATCCACGGTTTCCTGCACAACGCCGGCGTCAAGATGTCCAAGTCCCTGGGCAACGTGGTGGCTCCTGCCGACTTCGTGGAGCAGTACGGCCTGGACCAGGTCCGTTACTTCTTCCTCCGGGAGGTGCCCTTCGGCGCCGACGGCAGCTACCACCATGACGCCATTGTCGGCCGCATGAACGCGGACCTGGCCAACAACTTCGGCAACCTGGCGCAGCGGTCGCTGTCCATGGTGGCCAAGAACTGTGAAGGCCAGGTTCCCACGCCGGGAGCCTTCTCCGCCGCGGACGAGGCGCTGCTGGCCCAGGCCAACGGGCTCCTTGACGCCGCCCGCGCGGCCTTCGAAAAGCAGGAGTTCAGCCGCGCCCTCGAGGCCATCTGGACCGTCCTGGGAGACACCAACGCCTACTTTGCCGAGCAGGCCCCCTGGGTGCTGCGGAAGACCGACGTCGAACGCATGAACACCGTCCTGTACGTCACGCTCGAGGTCCTGCGGATCGTCGCCATCCTGGTCCAGCCGGTCATGCCCGGCGCAACGGGTGCCGTCCTGGACGCCCTGGGCCAGCCGGAAGGCGACGCCCGCCAGTTCGCCGCCTTGGCCACGCCGATCGTCTCCGGCACGGCGCTGCCGGCACCAACCCCGGTGTTCCCGAAGTACGAGGAACCCGCGGAAGCCTAAGGCAAACAAGCAAAAGCCGGGCGGCGGCAGAGAAATCTGCCGCCACCCGGCTTTGCTGTTTAAGGGGTTAAGTCGTTGCGAGTCCTTCCACCGGGGACAGCCGTGCGGCACGCCGGGCCGGAACCACGGAGGCCAACAGGCCCGCCATGACTGCCACGCCCAGCACTGCGAGGAGCTGCAGCCACGGGATCGACGGCGCCACGGTGGCCACGCTGCCCAGGGCGGACATCGCGCCCAGCCAGCCGTACATGCTGCCCAGCGCCGCTCCGATCAAGGCGGCAACACCGGCCACCAGGACGGCTTCCAGTGCCAGCATGGTGCGCAGCTGTCCACGTGTCAGGCCCAGTGCACGCAGCAGCGAGTTTTCCCGCGTCCGTTCCAGGACCGACAGGGACAATGTGTTCGCCACGCCGATCAGCGCGATCACCACGGCCACCGCGAGCAGTGCGGTGACCACCAGCAGCAGGACGTCAATGATCTCGTTGAAGGTGACCCGTTCCAGGGCGGCACCGCCGACAGCGCTTTCCGGCACGCCCAGGGCCTGGGCCACGGACGACTGGATCTCCCTGATGTCGTCGCCGGACAGCTTTTTGTCCGATTCCCCGAGGCCGATCCAGAGTGCGTCGCCGGCACCCGTCGTGGTGCCGTCCAGCAGCGGCTGCGCTGTCTCCATGCTGATAAACGGCGGCAGGCCACGGGCTTCGAGGACGACGGCGTCAAGGTCCAGTGACGCTGTGCCTCCGGTTACCGTGGCTGGGCCGGAGGCGGAATCTTCCGGAAGGTAGATTTTGCCGGGTTCAACTGCCAGGGACTGGTCCCGCAGCAGTGCGGCAGCGTTGGCTGCGGGAATCGCGTAGACCGGCGTGCTGGCGCCATCCACGTCGAGCTGACCCACGATCGGCAGCAGTTCCGCTTCGGAGACGCCGGAGATGGCACGGACAGCGTCGCGCTGCGCCGTCGTCAGCCCCGAAGTGGCGGGCTCTGCGCCTTCCGGCGGGACCGGGGAGGGCAGCGTGACTGCGAGGTCCACCGGATAGTTCTTGGCCAGCATCTGGTCAAAAGCGGTCCGTGAGGAAGCCGCGCCGGTCATCATCAGCGTCACCAGGGTGACGCCGATCAGCAGCGCGGCAGCGGTCACGGAGGTCCGCCCGGGGTTGCGGACGGAGTTCAGTGCGGCGAGCCGGCCGGGAACTCCGGCCGGGGCCGCCAGTCTACCCACCAGGGAAACCAGCCGTGGAACAAACAGGGTGGAGCACATCAGGACGCCCAGGAAGGACAGCAGGCCGCCGCCGAACCCAATCACCAGCTGGCCCTGGACCGCACCGATCACCAGGAGCGGTACGCCCACAATCAGGGCCACAAGCCCCAGGACCAGGCGCAGCTTTCCCTTGGTGTTGGCCAGCGAGGCGTCGTCTGCCGGCCGGAGTGCGGCCAGGGGGGCCACGGCAGTTGCCGCCCGGGCAGGGACATAGGCTGCAGCCACCGTCAGCAGGACGCCCGCCAGGAGGCCGGCAATGATGGCCGACGGCGGGACGGCCAGGGTGGCGAACTGCCGGTCCGGCTGAGAGGCGGCCCAGGAGACAAGCCCGGCCATGAGCCCTGTTCCGGCAAGCACGCCCAGCACGGAGGAGACGAAGCCGACTACCAGGGCTTCGGCCAGGACGGAGTTCCGTACCTGGTTCCGGCCGGCGCCGAGGCATCGGAGCAGGGCAAGCTCCCGCGTCCGCTGGGCCACGAGGACGGCGAAAGTGTTGCTGACAACCAGTCCGGAGACCACCAATGCGACTGCTGCGAAGGCGAGCAGAATGCCTGTCAGTTGGTCCTGGCCGCCGGTCATGGAAGCCACCTGGTAGGTGACCTGCTCGTCGCCGGTCCTGACGGTGGCGCCGGACTGCCCGGTGGCGCCCATGGAAGAAGTGATTGCCTCCTTGAGCTGGCCGGCATCAGTGCCCGGGAGTGCCGTGAGCTGGATGCTGTCCAGCGAAGTTTCACCTGCCGCGAGCGTCCCCACGGTGGGGGACAGCGCCAGAAGCTGGGGCAGCGCCGCACTGAACGGATCGGCGCTGGGCCGGAGCAATCCCGTGACTTGTAAGGAGAGGGTGGTTGGACCGTCCATGGCCTGGAGCGCCAGGGTATCGCCGGTCTTGATCCCCAGCCGTTGCGCCGTGGTGGCGTCGATGGCGATGTCCGACGGCGTACCCGGGTAGGTGCCTTCGGTCAGGACAGCGGACTCAAGGCTCTCCGGGGCAAGGTTGCGGACCAGTCCCACCACTTCCTCACCCCTGGCGGTGAAGGAGGCGGGAATGCGCTGGCTGCCGTAGGTGGAGCCCACGCCTGCCGTGCCGGTTACGGCATCCAGCGCACTCTGGTCCAGGCCATCGCCGTTGGGAACAACAACGAGGTCAGCCTTTTTGTAGGCCTCGCCCAGGCTGGCGCCCAGCGAGGCGCTGGTGCTGGCGTTGACCATCAAGGTGGTGGACAGGAAGGCCACCGCCAGCATGACGGCGAGCCCAACGGCTACGAACCGCCTGCTGTGCGCGGTGAACTGTGAAAGAGCGACGCGAAGCACGGCTACGCCCCCAGCTTGCCGAGGGCGGTCAGGACTGAGGCTGCGGTGGGTTCCAGGACTTCGCCCACCAGCTTTCCGTCGCTCATCAGGACCACGCGGTCCGCGTAGCTGGCGGCAACGGGATCGTGGGTCACCATGATGATGGTCTGGCCCAGTTCCTTGCTGCTGCGGCGGAGCAGGGAAAGTACTTCGCCGCCTACCGTCGAGTCCAGGTTTCCGGTGGGTTCGTCACCGAAAATGACGTCCGGGCGGGTCAGCAGGGCACGGGCCACGGCTACCCTTTGCTGCTGGCCGCCGGACAGTTCGTGCGGGCGGTGCTTGAGGCGGTCCTGCAGACCCAGGGTGGTGACCACGTAGTCCAGCCATTCAGTGTCTGTACGGCTGCCGGCCAGCGCCAAGGGCAGGGTGATGTTCTGTTCCGCGGTGAGGGTGGGGACCAGGTTGAACGCCTGGAACACAAAGCCGATGCGTTCACGCCGCAGTGCCGTGAGTTCCTTGTCCTTAAGGGCGGTGATGTCTGTTCCGCCTACCAGGATGTTGCCTGAATCTGCGGTGTCCAGGCCGGCGAGGCAGTGCATGAGGGTGGACTTGCCGGAGCCGGACGGGCCCATGATGGCCGTGAAGCGGCCTGCATCGAAGTTGACGGAAACGTCGCGGAGGGCGGTGACCCTGGTTTCGTTGCGGCCGTAGGTCTTGGAAACGGAAATTGCCTGGACGGCCGGTGCCGGTGACGCCGCGGCAGTGGCGGCGGGGGACTGTTGGATATTCGCGGAAGTGGTCATGGCTCCACGCTATGCAGCCCCGCCCGCTGGGGAATCGTGCCGGGGGTCTGCTTTCGGCGCCGCAGCCTCATACCGGAGTCTGAGAGCCCGCTATGAGGCTGTCAGACCACCGGCGTGCGGAACGTCAGGATCCGGGTGTGACAACCCCGGTCTCGTAGGCCATGACCACAACCTGTACCCGGTCCCGCGCTTCGAGTTTCGCCAGGATGTGGCCCACGTGCGTCTTCACGGTTGCTTCGGAGAGGAACAGCCCCGCCGCGATCTCCGGATTGGACTGCCCCAGCGCAATGAGCTCAAAGACCTCGCGCTCGCGGGCTGTCAGGCGTTCGACGGCGGCATGGTGCTCGGGACGCTGGGAACCCTGGGTGCGGAGCAGGGGAGCGACGTGGTCCAGCAGCCGCCGGGTGGTTGACGGAGCGATGACGGCATCCCCGCGGTGGACGGTGCGGATGGCGTCCAGGAGCTCTTCGGGGCGTCCTTGAGCAGGAAGCCGCTGGCTCCGGCCTGGATGGCGGCCAGCGCGTATTCGTCCAGGTCAAAGGTGGTCAGGACCACCACTTTCAGTTCGCTGCGCCGGGAGCCTGGGGGCGCGGCGGCCACCTGCTCCATCAGCTGCCGGGTGGCCTCGATGCCGTCCATTCCGGGCATCCGCACATCCATCAGCACGACGTCGGCGGTGGTGCCGGCGAGGGCCTGGACTGCTTCGATTCCGTTACCGGCTTCCACTACTACCGTGAGGTCCGGCTGCGAGTTGATCAGCATGCCGAATCCGGAGCGCACCAGTTGCTGGTCATCCACCAGGGCCACCCGGATCTGTTCCGGCGCGGGGGTGGTGGCGGAGGTTGCTGAAAGGGACATCGTCAGGCTTCCGTGTAAGGGATGAAGGCAGAGACGTGGAAGCCTCCGCCGGGCGCCGGTCCGGCGGCCAGTGTTCCATCGTAGAGTGTCACGCGCTCCGCCATCCCGCGCAGCCCGTTGCCCGGCGATTCCGGAGCGTCGGCAGCTGCCCCGCGTCCGTCGTCGTGAATTTCCAGTTCCAGCCCCCGGGCCGTCCAGGTCAGCGAGGCGCGCGCCTCGGCGTCGGGTCCGGCGTGCTTGAGGACATTGGTCAGCCCCTCCTGGAAAACGCGGTAGGCGGTGAGTTCCGCTCCGGCGGGCAAGGTGCGGCGGGGCTGCCCCTGCTTGCTGAAGCGCAGCCGCAGTCCGGTGGCCCGCAGTCCCAGGAACAGTTCGTCGAGGTCGTCCAGCCCGGGCAGCGGCCTGGTAGTGGCGGGATCGTCGCTGCGCAGGACTCCCAGCAGGCGGCGCATCTCGGCGAGCGAGGTCCGGCCGGTGGCAGCGATAGTTGACAGCGCGCGGGTGGCGGCTTCGGGCTCGACGGCGGCTGCGTACCTCCCGCCGTCGGCCTGGGTGATGATGACGGAAAGGGAGTGGGCCACAATGTCGTGCATTTCACGGGCAATGTGCGCCCGTTCGTCAGCGGCTGCCAGCGAGCGTTCCTGCTGCTGCTCGGTTTCCAGGCGGCGGGCGCGGTCCGCGAGGGTCTGCAGCTGCAGCCGGCGGATGCGGGTCAGGTCGCCCAGGGTCCAGCTGAACAGCACCAGCATCCAGATGAGCACTGTGTAGACGGCACTGATGGTCATGCCCAGCACGCCAGTTTCGGCTGTGCCACTGAAGTTCCGGCTGGTGAGCATAACGCCGCCCACCAGCCCCAGGCCCAGGACCGTGCGGCTGGCCCACGCGGGGCCGTACGCGGCCACGGCGTAGATGATGATGGGAACGGCCACCAGCCCGGCCAGGGGTTCCAGGCCGAGGGACCACTGCACCAGGCACGCCAGCACAATCACGGCTGCGGCACGCACAGGTTCTGTCCTTCGCCAGGCCAGCGGAACCACCATGGCGGTGGAGAGCAGGAAGTAGCCCGGCCGGTCGGCGATGAGGTACACCGGCCCCGTCAGCAGGAACACCGCCACCATGATGGTGATGTCCACCTTGAAGGTGTTGTCCCGGAGCCAGTTGTATATCTTGTGTCGTCTATCCACCATGGAACTCTATTCTGCGGGCGGTCAGGGGCGCCTCATGCCACGGTCTGATCTTCGGGGTGATCGAATACTGAGACGGATTGCCCAGCATGTGGATGGGCTTACTACCCTTGATTCCATGAGCGCACCCACGATCAACCTGGCAGTCATTCCCGGCGACGGCATTGGCCCGGAGGTCATCGCCGAAGCATTGAAGGTCCTGGGCAAGGCAGCGGCAGCCGAGGGCATCGCCGTCGAGCCCACGCACTACAAGCTCGGTGCCGAGCATTGGCTGGAAAGCGGCGAAACGCTCCCCGATGAGGTCCTTGCGGACCTGCGCACCCGGGACGCCATCCTCTTTGGCGCTGTGGGCGCCGCGCCGGGCGACACACGGATTCCCTCCGGAATCATTGAACGCGAGATGCTCCTGAAGCTGCGGTTCAGCCTGGACCACTACGTCAACCTGCGGCCGTCACGGCTGTACGGTTCGGTGGGCAGCCCGCTGGCCAACCCCGGCACGATTGATTTTATTGTGGTGCGCGAAGGCACCGAGGGTCCCTACGTGGGCAACGGCGGCAGCCTGCGCACCGGAACCCCGCACGAGGTGGCCACCGAAGTGTCCCTGAACACCGCGCACGGAGTGGAGCGCGTAGTCCGTGACGCCTTCCGCCGGGCAGCGGCCCGTGAGCGCAAGCACGTGACGCTGGTCCACAAACACAACGTGCTGGTCTACGCAGGCCACTTGTGGAAGCGCACCGTCGAGGCAGTGGCTCCGGAATTCCCGGAGGTCACCCACGACTACCTGCACGTGGATGCGGCCACCATCTTTATGGTCACCAACCCGTCCCGCTTCGACGTCATCGTCACCGATAATCTCTTTGGCGACATCCTGACGGACCTGGCAGCTGCCGTCACCGGCGGCATTGGCTTGGCAGCGTCGGGCAACATCAACATGGACCGCACGGCGCCGTCCATGTTCGAACCGGTACACGGCTCTGCTCCGGATATTGCCGGGCAGCAGAAGGCGGACCCCACCGCGGCAATCCTCTCCGCGGCAATGCTCCTCGATCACCTCGGCTACACCACAGCCGCCCGGAAGATCGAGGCCGCAGTGGTTTCCGACGTCGAAAAGCGCGACGGCGGGAACCGCACCACCAGTGCCATCGGCGACGCCATCGCGGCGGCGCTGTAGCGCATCCCAGCAGGCGTAAGCTTGTGTCGAATCACCAAATGCTGCCGGCGGGGTTCAGCGTCGACACCCGGTAAACGGCAGCCGATTGTGGAGGAACCATGACTCAGACTGCCCACGGCGTCGAATTCACCCGGCAGCTTTCGGCCACCCCGAAATCTGCCGAAGAGCGTGCTGCCATCCTGGCGAACCCGGGATTTGGCGACTATTTCACCGACCACACCGCGATCGTCGATTACACCGTCGACGCCAACGGCAACGGCGGCTGGCACGATCCCCGGCTGGAGCCCTACGGGCCTATTGCCCTGGACCCCTCCGCAGCAGTCCTGCACTACGGCCAGGAAATCTTCGAAGGGCTGAAGGCCTACCGCCACGCAGACGGCTCCATCTGGACGTTCCGTGCGGAAGCCAACGCGGCCCGCCTGAATAACTCGGCGCGCAGGCTGGCCCTGCCGGAGCTGCCCGTGGAATACTTTCTCGGCGCGCTGCGTGAACTGGTCACTGCTGACAAGGATTGGGTTCCGGCCGGCGACGGCGAAGCCCTGTACCTGCGGCCGTTTATGATCGCCACCGAGGCGTTCCTGGGTGTTCGCGCTGCCCGCGAAGTCACTTTCCGCGTGATCGCGTCACCGGCCGGCAACTACTTCGGCGGCGAGCTGAAGCCTGTTTCCATCTGGATCTCCCGTGAATACGCCCGCGCCGGCCGCGGTGGAACAGGCGCAGCCAAGTGCGGCGGCAACTACGCAGCATCGCTGATCGCGCAGCAGGAGGCCGAGGCCAACGGCTGCAAGCAGGTGCTGTTCCTGGACCACTTCAACGACGATGCCGTTGAGGAACTGGGCGGCATGAACGTGTTCTTCGTCATGAAGGACGGCTCCCTGGCCACTCCGGCGCTGTCCGGCACCATCCTGGAAGGCATCACGCGCTCCTCGGTGATCCAGGTGGCCAAGGACATGGGCCGTGAGGTCTCCGAGCGCAAGATCACGCTGGATGAATGGCGCGACGGCGTGGCTTCGGGGGACATTGCCGAGGTCTTCGCCTGCGGTACTGCAGCCGTCATCACCCCCATCGGGGTGCTCAAGGACGCCACCGAGTTCATCGGTTCCGAGGATGCCACGGCGGGGGAGACCACCATGGCCATCCGCGAAAAGTTGCTGGGAATCCAGACGGGCGCCGTGGAGGACGTGCACGGCTGGTTGACGCGCCTCGCCTGATACCGAAATAACCTACGACGGCGGGTGGCCGGCGCTGCGGATCCGCGCAGCGTCCCGGCCACCCGCCGTCGTTAATTCATGGCTTTGCGTCCTTAGCGGCGCGCGGCCTTCCGGGCGGCATTCTTGAGGGCCTTGCGGGACACGGGCTTGAGCGCCTTCCGTGC
Organism: Pseudarthrobacter sp. J47; assembly: GCF_049810315.1. Taxonomy (GTDB): domain Bacteria; phylum Actinomycetota; class Actinomycetes; order Actinomycetales; family Micrococcaceae; genus Arthrobacter. Next base: position 2,563,757 of record NZ_CP187358.1, on the reverse strand, counting down.
CGCCTCGTCGGCGAGGGCGCGGTTGCGGCGGGCGTCAATGATGTCGTTCCAGAGTGATGTTGCGAAGGCGCCGCCCTCCTGCGCGTATATCTCGTACGGGTATCCGGTGAAGGCCGCGGGAGGTGTGCCGTGGGGGAGTTCGGAACCGGCAGCCCGTGCAACAGCGTCCGCGATGGCCCAGGTGTCGGTCAGGTGCGGGGTGAGGTTTTCCTGGACAAACACGTTTGCATCAGCGGAGCTGGCGGCACGTTCCAGCAGCTCAGCCAGCCGTTCGGCCAGGAGCCGGGACGCTGCCTCCTGGAGTGGGACGCCGGAGGCGGTGGCCGCTTCGAGGCGGGCTTCCTGCTCCGTGACGGCTTCGGTCCAGTCTGTGGTCTCGCGGAATTTCTGCCAGGTGGGGAACCAGACCACGGCGCCGGTTGCGTGGTTGTGGATGTGCTGCAGGCCGCTGTTCCTGTCGTTGACGGCGTGGTCGTGCCCTGCGGCATCAACGTCCGCCAGCAAGGTGGACAAGGTGGTGGGTGAATCGCTCATGGCTGTGCCGGATGCTTCCTGTAGGGCTGATGGGTCCATCTGCCACAACCTGCGCCGGGGCCTGAGATATTCCATGGCCGCCTTTACCCCGGAACTTCCTGTGGTGCGAAGATGGATCCGTGACTCCTGCCCATGACGCCCCGATCCGCCGCAGCTCGGCCCTGACGGAATACCTCCTCGCGCCCAACCCGGGCCCCATGAGCCTGGAGGGAACCAACTCCTACCTGGTGTCCGCCCCGGAACCTGCGGGCTTCGTCGTGGTTGATCCCGGTCCCTTGGACGAGGATCACCTGCAGGCGTTGGCGTCTGCCGGGAGCGTTGAACTCATCCTGATCACGCACCGCCATCACGACCACACCGAAGGAGCCGAACGCCTGTATCAGCTGACCGGTGCACCGGTGCGCGCCGCGGATCCCGTGCACTGCCACGGCGGGGGAGCCCTGCTGTTGGCGAATGAGCTGATCATGGCCGCGGGGGTCCGGATCCGGGTACTCGGTACGCCTGGGCATACTTCCGATTCGGTCTGCTTCTTCCTCCCGGACGACGGCCCGGCCGGCTCGGTCCTGACCGGTGACACCATCCTGGGCCGCGGGACAACTGTGCTGGACCACCCTGACGGCACGCTGCGGGACTACCTGGCCAGCCTCGATTTACTGGAGTCCTTGGGTTCCGCGACGGTGCTGCCGGCACACGGTCCGGCGCCTGCCGCTGCCGATATCCGCACGGTAGTCCGCGCCTACCGCAACCACCGGCTGGAGCGCCTGGAACAGGTCCGCACGGCGCTGGCGGGACTAGGCCGGGACGCATCTGTGGCGGAGGTCGCGGCGGTGGTGTATTACGACGTCGACCCTTCCGTCCGGAGGGCAGCGGAACTGTCTGTTGCGGCACAGCTGGATTACCTCCGAAGCTGAAGCTCCGGCCGGGACAGTAGGCCGTCCGGGCTATGGCCAGAGAGATTTGGGCAGGAGAGTTGTCCGTTCGATAGGGAGGAGCCCATCGTCGAGTTCGCGAAGTCGCCGGTAGATGGTGCGAAGTTCGCCCTTCGCTGTCACATGTTTTTCTGTCACGGCTTTTTCGAGGACGGTGACAGTGTTGATGAGCTTGAGGCTGCCCACGTCTCGTCCGTCCTCCCGCAGCATGGTGAGACGCCGTGCTTCGATGGTTGCGAGCCCCGAACCCGCTCCGTCATCGATGAGGACGGTAATGTCGTGTCCGGACTCGGCCATCACTACCGCATGGGCGATCACCATGGTTTCGCCCAGATCCCTGCTGTTTCTCATGCGCTGAGGCATTGGGATCTGGCTGATGCGGGTGACCGCTTTGTTGAGTTCAGGAACGTTGGCGTCCGAGAGGATCTCCAGCCACTTGGGGCCAAGCTTGCGCCAGACGGCCTCCGCCCTCTCGAAACGGCTGTCCTGTGAGGCTTTGCGCAGTACCTCATCGCGGACTGTCTCTGGCGCACACAACGGTCCAAGGATTTGCAGGAGCAGTCGCTCTTGATTGATGGAGAAGAAGTTTAAACCAGGACCGGCATCGATGATTGGTCGCGAGGTCATTCCCCGCTGCCCCTCGCGTCTTCCCACATGCCTTTAAGGTCCGCATCCAACTCGTCAAGGTCCACGCTGACTGTCGGCAGGGTTGAGGCATCCGCCCACTCTGCGTCCACGGTTTTGGGCGTAATGCCGGCCTCGCCCAATTCGTTCGAAACGGTTTCCAGAGGAAGGTTGCGGAGGTTAGCGATGGCCTGAGCCGGAACCAACCCCTCCTCATAGGCGCGGACTGCGCGGGCTAGTAGCCGTTGCGGAGCCCGGGTTCGGTCAGAGTCGCTTTGCAGCGCCCTGTACTGGTCCATCCATCCAAACCGGGAAGCCAGCCGCGGTGCATAGATGCCCTTCCACGCAGTTTTGGTTCGGGCATCGATGTACCCGGCCTGTTCAAGGGCAATACCAGCGATTGCGGGAGACACAAGAAAGCGCTGTACAACAGAGGACAGCGCCGATTCGGAGTCGGCCCGGGACTCGCCGAGGAACGCTTTGAGTCCGTCCTGCGGGATAAGAAGGTGACGCGCGAAGGAGTCCGCCCGCATTTCTTCAGGGCGACGGCTGTCCCACGTGGTCCCGGCGTTCTCCCAGCCGTCTTCAAAAAGGACATGGGCAAGCTCATGAGCCAGCGAGCTCCGCTGCCGCATCGGGTTCGTGGTCTTGGCTACAGCAATGTAGTAGCCGGTCCGCCCCGGATCCTGCATGGTAATGCCGTGCTCGCCCTCTGGAGATTCCAGCACGGCGACGTCGATGCGGGTGGTCTGCTCGATGACTGCGGCGAGGTCTGAGAGAGGCTGGTTGCCCAAGTGGTGCTCCCGACGGAAAGCAGCAGCCCGTTCGCAACCTTCCTTCTCCGGGGCGATTGTTCGATGTGACACGGCTTAGACCTCCGCAGGTATGCCGAGGTCTGTCAGATGCTCGTCAAGCTCGAGGAATTCGATGAGCTTAGTGCGCATGCTCTCCATCGCTGAACCGTTGGTAGCGCGAGCAGCACAGAGCGCGCGCTCGGCAACAGTTCCATCGCCCGTGAGCCGGGCGACTGTCCACCCTGTAGCCCAGGAAATCGCTACGAGTTCGGGAAGCTTCGCATCCCTATCACCGGAAATAATCCGGGACAGTGTGGACTGGGAAATGTCAGTTACGTCAGCCAAAGCGCGTTGGCTCATCCCGGCCTCTTCCAGGGCGCGCTCGATGAGCCGGCCCGTAGGTTCCGTGTGCATTGCCCCCACCTCAAGTTGAATCAGTTCAGCTAAATATGATTCAAGTATAAGCCCGGTACCGACAAAACGTGAGGCAGCCTGTGACTTTATGCTTCGGGATTCCTTCCCCCGGCGGCTGTAGGAATGTCTACGGACGCCGGGACGGTAGGCTGGGAACCATGCGTATTGCCCGGTTTGTAGTCGATTCTGATCCCCTCTACGGAATTGTGGAAGGCCTGCCCGGCAGTGAGGAAATCACTGTCATCAACGGCGACCCCTTCTTCAACGGAGTGGAGCCCACCGCCGTCAGGCACAAGCTGGAGGACGTCCGTTTGCTGGCGCCGATCATTCCGCGCAGCAAGGTGATCGGGGTGGGCCGGAACTTTGCGGACCATGCCAAGGAGCTGGGCAACGAGGTCCCCGTCCAGCCGCTGCTGTTCCTGAAGCCCAACACGGCCGTGGTTGGGCCGAACGATCCCGTGGTGCTGCCGGACTTCTCCGAGGAGGTGTCCTTCGAAGCCGAACTCTGCGTAGTGATCGGCCGGATCTGCAAGGACGTTCCGGAAGACCGCGTGGATGATGTGGTGTTCGGTTACACCTGCGGCAACGATTTCACTGCCCGCGACGTCCAGAAGTCGGACCTGCAGTGGGCCCGCGCCAAGGGTTTTGACACCTCGGCACCCCTGGGCCCGTGGATCGAAACCGAGCTGGACACCGAGGACCTGCAGATCCAGGCGCGGCTGAACGGCGATCTGCGCCAGGACGGCAATACCAGCCAGATGATCCGCGGCGTCCGCGAGCTTGTGTCCATCGTTTCGCATGCCTTCACGCTGCTTCCCGGTGACGTCATCATGACAGGCACCCCGGCCGGCGTCGGCCTGGTGGAGGCCGGGGACCGCATTGAGGTTGAGATCGAAGGCATCGGCAGGCTCTCCAACCCGATCGTCCGCCGGTAGCCGGAGCCTCCCTTGCGACGGGTTCCTTCTGACCCCCGTTTGTGGTCCGCCAGCCGCACAGGTGCGGGCCGTCGTCGAACCGTCCGGTCCTTTGCGCTTTTTGCGCTCGGATCCTTGGGGACATTCCTGATGGCGGCCCGCGCCGTGATGTGGCTGGGCGGCCCCGTGTGGCTGGCCGTGGCCCTCGCCGGCGTTGGACTGGTGCTGGCGGCCTGGTACCTGGTGCGGATGCTGAAGCCCCGCCGGTAGGCCCTTCCCGCACGCGGTAAAGTTGGACTCACTATGACTACTGCTCCCGTGCCTGCTCCTGCCTCGATTCCCGCCGTCACCGCCGATACCCCGGTGCGTGTCCGTTTCTGCCCCTCGCCCACGGGCACGCCGCACGTCGGCCTGATCCGCACGGCGCTCTTCAACTGGGCCTACGCACGGCACACGGGCGGCAAGCTGGTATTCCGCATCGAGGACACGGACTCGGAACGGGACAGCGAGGAGAGCTACCACCAGCTGCTGGACGCGCTGAAGTGGCTGGGCATCACCTGGGACGAAGGCGTGGAGGTGGGTGGCCCGCACGAACCGTATCGCCAGTCGCAGCGCGGCGAACTGTACCAGGATGTCATCGCCAAATTGAAGGCCGGAGGCTACATCTACGAGTCGTTCTCAACCCCTGACGAGATCGAGGCACGGCACAAGGCGGCCGGGCGCGACCCCAAGCTGGGTTACGACGGCTTCGACCGCCACCTGACCGAGGAACAGCTCGCGCAGTTCAAGGCCGAGGGCCGGCAGGCTGTGCTCCGCCTCCGGATGCCGGATGAGGACCTGACGTTCAACGACCTGGTCCGCGGCGAGATCACCTTCAAGGCCGGTTCGGTTCCTGACTTCGCGGTGGTCCGCGCCAACGGCGCTCCGCTGTACACCCTGGTCAATCCGGTGGATGACGCGCTGATGGGCATCACGCACGTGCTGCGCGGGGAAGACCTGCTCAGCTCTACCCCGCGGCAGATCGCCCTGTACCGGGCGCTGTACGCGGTGGGGGTTGCCGAATACATGCCGGAGTTCGGGCACCTGCCCTATGTCATGGGACAGGGCAACAAGAAGCTCTCCAAGCGTGATCCGGAATCCAGCTTGTTCCTGCACCGGGAACGCGGCTTCATCCCCGAAGGCCTGCTCAACTACCTGTCCCTGCTGGGCTGGTCGCTGAGCGCCGATGAGGACATTTTCACGGTGGAGCAGCTGGTGGAGCACTTCGACATCCACGACGTCCTGGGCAACCCGGCACGCTTTGACCTGAAGAAGGCCGAGGCCATCAACGGCACCCACGTCCGCCTGCTGGCACCGGAAGACTTCCGGGAACGCCTGGTGCCGTACCTGCGTGCCGCGGACCTGGTGAGGGAGATCCTGACGGACCGGCAGGAAGAGATCCTGGCAGAGGCCGCACCGCTGGTCCAGGAACGCATCACGCTGCTGGGCGAGGCTCCGGAAATGCTGGCCTTCCTGTTCAAGGACGACGACGCGATCGACGTCGCCGATGACGCACGCAAGGGCCTGCCGGAGAACCTCACTGAGGTCCTGGACGCCGCGCTGGCCGCCCTGGAGCCGATCGCTGACTGGACTCCGGAAAACATCCAGCTCGCGCTGAAGGAGGCACTGGTGGAGGGCCTGGGCATCAAGCCGAGGCTTGCCTTTGGTCCGGTACGCACGGCCATTTCCGGACGCCGGATTTCGCCGCCGTTGTTTGAGTCCATGGTGATCCTGGGCAAGGAATCCTCGCTCCGCCGGCTCCGTAACTTCCGGGGCTGATCCGTCCCATGGAAGTACGCGCAGCCCGCAGTGTCCTGCATACGCGTTTTGGTGTGATCAACGGTGTCCTTTTCGACATCGATGACACCTTGGTTGACCTCGAATACTCCATGACCACGGCGTTGCGCGAAGTCAGCGAACACCTCCTGCCGGGCTTGGACCAGGCCGGTTGGGAGCGGTTCGGCAGGATCTTCACCCACGAGACCACCCACTTCTACGACCGCTACCTCGCCGGCGAACTGACGTTCAACGATCAGCGCCTGCTGCGCGGCCGGGCCGCCTTGGGGCATTTCGGAGTGGAACTCGCCGAAGGTGAGGAGTCGCATCAGTGGCTGACCGCGTACGGCCGGGTACAACCTGGTTACGTCCGGGCGTTTGAGGATGTACTGCCACTCCTTGACCTGCTTGATGCCGCCGGCATTCCCTACGGTGCCGTCAGCAACAACGTCCATGATTACCAGCGCGCAAAGCTCGACGGCGCCGGTCTGTCGCGAGTCGAGCATCTGGTCGGTACAGACACCGTAGGGGTGGCCAAGCCCGAGCCTGCCATCTACCTCGAAGGCGTCCGCCTCCTGGGGACCACCCCAGAGGAGACGCTCTTCGTGGGTGACAATAAACTCCTGGATGCTGAGGGTGCGACGGCGGCAGGCCTGGTGGGCGTGTGGCTCAACAGGGTGGGGGAGACCGCGGGCCACTATGGTGGCGCCGCGGTCAGCACGCTGGCGGAACTCCTGCCACCCGTCAGCTAGCCCACCCTCAGCCGCCGGGCCCGCCGCCGAAGCAGGAGGTAGCCGACGACGGCGCCTGTCACCAGCAGTGCCACCAGTACGAGGGCGATGACCGGGTCATCCAGCCAGGATGACGGCGAGACAGCTGCAACCTTGGTGTGAAGCTCCTTCGTGCCCGCGGCAATCTTTGCGTTGCCGTCCGCCAGTTTGAGCGCACCCGCGGCGAGCTTGCCGGAACCATCGTCCAATTTTCCGTTGCCGTCTGCGAGCTCCGCCGTTCCGGCCTGCAGTTTGCCGGTTCCGTCCGACAGTTTCACAGTGCCTTCGGAAAGCGTTTGGGTTCCCGCAAGTAGGCCAGGGTTGTTGGGGTCGCCATCTCCCTTAAGGCCCTGGGCCAGCTTGCTGGTCCCGGCCTGGAGGTTATTGGCGGCATAGATCAAACCGGGGCTGTCCGGGTTTCCGGGAACGCCGTCCATGCCGATACGGATCTTGGCCGTACCGGCGGCCAGCAGGTTGGTACCCATCACCACGCCCGGGTTCTGCGGATCCGTGCTGTTCAGCTTTTGTGCCAAGGTAGCGAATCCGGCGGTCAGCTGGCCTGCACCATCGTTCACCTGGCCTGCTCCGGTTGCCAAGGAGCCCGTGCCCGATTTGAGCTGGGCGGCACCATCGTTCAACTGTGTGGCCCCGACGTTGAGTTTCGCCGCTCCGGCCTCCAGTTGGCTGGCCCCTGCATAGGCCCGGCGTCCGCCGTCGGCCAGTTTGGCGATCTGATCCTTGATCAGTGCCAGTGGCACCATACCTTGGGGTCCGTTGGCTGCTGCCTCAAGCTGGTCCAATCCCTGGCTCAGCGCAGCAAGCCCTGCTCCTTTTGTAGGGTCATTGCCTGCCCCGGGGTATCCTTTCAGCTGCCCCGTTCCAGCCCAGAGCTGGCCGGTGCCCTCCTGCAATGCACCAGTACCAGCGTTGAGCTGCGTGGCACCGGCATCCAGTTGGGCTGCCCCGGCCGCAAGCTGTTGGGTGCCCGCTGCCAGCTGGCCGGCGCCGTCGGCAAGGTTGTTTGGAGCGTTTCCGGCCGCTGTGGGCGTCAGGGCGGCAGAGAGCTGGACGGCGCCCGCCTGAAGCTTTTGGGCACCGTCATCCACCTGGTAGACGCCGGGGACGAGCTTATTGATCACATCGTTTTGCAGCTTGGTGGTCCCGGCGTGCAACTTGTCGGCGCCGGGCGTCAGCTGGTCACGGACGCCCGCGAACAACTGCCCTGCGCCGTCCTGGAGCTTGGCAGCGCCGGAGTGGAGCTGGCCGGTGCCGTCCTTGACTTGGTTCGCGCCCGCATGGGCAGCTCCGGCACCGTCCGCCAGCTGCCCGGATCCATCCCTCAGTTGCTCGGCACCGCTGGATGCCTGGCTGGCACCTTCCATCAGTTGGTTGGCGCCGCGGGAAATCTGGCCCGTCAGGTAGGTATAGAAGGCAAGAAAAAGAATAAGAAGAACTGACAAAACGATAATTGCCACTCGCTGGAAGCGGACTCGATTGGTCTTTGCTGTAGGAGTGGCGGCTCTTTGGGTTGTCAACACTGACGTTCCTAACTTTCCGGCTGGGCGACATTGCCCGCTGGAGTAAACCGTGCGTGGTCTGGAGTCCCTTGTCCTCGTGGGTCCCTAGGTCAGGGCGGGATAGGTTACTGGTTGGTAACTTACCGAGAGTAAACTAGGCCGGTGGAGTCACGCAAGAGCGGCAGCGTCGCGATATGCGGCACGGCCACGGCCGGGAGCGGGTTGTTCGATTTGTGCCGGCACCAAGTCTCAGGTAGAGTAATTTCTCGTGCTGAGGCGCTCAGAGCGCGGGTTTACACCCGCAGATGAGGCCCGGTAATACCATTGGGATATGGTGTAATTGGCAACACTACGGTTTCTGGTACCGTCATTCTAGGTTCGAGTCCTGGTATCCCAGCTCTGCATGTTCCGCCTGTAGCCAGGTGGGAAGCAGCCGTTTCAAGCGGTCCACCGATTTGAAACGCGGGCCATGGTTGTGAAACAATCACTGAGCCTGATTGGCGGAAGCTAATCAAGATGCAGTACCAGCTACACCAGTACAAGGCCCCATCGTATAGCGGCCTAGTACGCTGCCCTCTCACGGCGGTAACGCGGGTTCGAATCCCGCTGGGGTCACCAATGAAAAGGTCCCGAACTTCGGTTCGGGGCCTTTTCTGTTTCCCTGGTTGGTGCATCTGCGTCTTGCCCACTTCGACTGCGCTGGGGGACATGATGTCGGGATGAAGCACGCACTGCCGCACTCCGACGCGCTCGGTGGATGCCGTCTCAGATTGTTCGCCTTCCAGGTGTCGTACTTGTGGAGTTCGGCTGGAGTATCCGTGTGAAGATGACCCGCTGCATCTTGCGCTATCGTCCACCCTCGGTCTTGTCATGCCTGCCGGGGGATCACTTGGTCGCTATACAGATTGCATACGGCCTTTGCACTGCGCCTTGAACATAGCCTAGATGGTCGCTCAGCCGCGCCGCTGCGAACTAACTGCGCGGTCCGAGCGGGACGGCGCAGACACCACCCATGGGGTCAGAGCCACTTATGGGGACTGACAGAAGCAACCGCCGGGCCGCCGGGCAGTGCTACGACGCTGGCCGCCGCTAGTACTCAAGGGTATGGAATAAGCAGCCCACGAGTGACTAGAGGACCGTGCCCTAGGTCGTGTTGAGATCTGGCCTCCTCAGGCTCACTCTTTAGGCAGAAGGCCCACCAACGCGGAGAAGGTCGATTTGACTTGACAGGGATGGTAGGACGTAAGCTCTTCCTTGCCGACCATGGGGGCTGGCTTTTATGGGCTCTTCGCGGTTGGTGGGGAATTGAGTTCGTGTCGTTGAAGACAAGGGGGCCCGTGGCCCTGTTGGGATGAGTGTGTCTAGCATTCAACCTGGAACAGGACCACGAGCCCTTGAACGAGCCTACCGGGGTCGCAGCCGACGCTGCCACCATCCTCTTCAACCTGCCCGACTACCACGTAGTCTCCACCACCGTCACTGCCGGCTGTCGGCAGGTCATCGTTGAAACCGACCAGCCGCCGGGGTGCCCCAGCTGCGGAGTCATCTCCTCCCGGCGGAAGGAACGGCGCTTTCAGCGACTGAGGGACATTCCGGTTGCCGGGCCGGTGGAGGTGCTCTGGTCCAAGTACCGCTGGTATTGCCAAGAAGTGGCCTGCGACCGGCTGTCGTTCTTTGAATCCACCCCTCAGGTCCCGCGCCGGGCCCGCTCCACCGGCCGGCTCCGGGACCAGCTCGTGGACGCGGTCATCCGCTCCGGCAGGGCCGTGTCGGACACGGCTGCCGGCTTCGCCGTTTCCTGGTGGATGGTCCGGGCGGCACTGAATGAGGCCTGCCTGCTCAGGCTGCCGGACGTGGACAAACTCAGCCCCCGGATGCTGGGCATCGATGAACACCGGTTCCGGTCCGTGCGCTACTTCCAGGACCCCGCCACGAAGGCGTGGACACGGTTCGAACCCTGGATGACAACGATCGTTGACCTGGACACCGGCCAGGTCCTTGGCGTGGTCGACGGCCGGGACCACAAGGGCGTCGGGGACTGGCTGTTCGTCCGTCCCCTGGAGTGGCGCCTGGGAGTGCAGGTCGTCGCGATCGACCCGTCGGCGGCGTTCCGGAAAGCGCTGCGGATGTGGCTTCCCCGCACCGCCGTCGCGGTCGATCACTTCCACCTGATCTCGCTGGCCAACCAGGCAATGACCGAGACCCGGCAGAACCTCTCCCAGCAGGTCAAGGGCCGCCGCGGCAGGGCCGTCGACAAGGCCTGGGCGCACCGCATGCTCCTCCTTCGCGGCGGCGACACGCTCAGCTGCAGGGCCGCCCTCAAGCTGGAAGACGTGTTCGCCGCCGACGATCCGACCGGCACCCTCCAAGCCGTATGGAAAGTCAAGGAACAACTCAGGGCCCTGCTGCGCACCGGCTCCCTGGAGGACGCCGCCACAGCGAAAGAACACCTGGAGGAACTGGTCAAAGCTGCCGCACGGCCGGAAACAAACAGGCTCTACCGCACCGTCTGCCGCTGGTGGCAGGAGATCGAAGTACTCATCATCACCGGCGCCACGACAGGCAAGGTCGAGGCCAACAACACCGCCATAAAAAACATCAAACGCACCGCCCGCGGGTATCGCAACCCAAGCAACTACAAATCGGTTATTCTCTTGAGAAGTGCCGTCCGGACGGCGGCATGACGCTTATCTCAGGGATGCATTTCCCCACGAACCGCGAAGAGCCCTTTTATGGGGAGATTCATGTCAGAACTGCCGGAGGCGAAGACTTATCTGGAACTGCGGGATGAGGTTGCTCGTGCACTTCACGGGAAGCACTATCTTGGCATCGGAGCGGTAGCCATGGAACAGATCGACAATATGGGCGGCGCCTACGAGTTGTATCTCTGGCTCCAGCGGCGGAAGAACGCCGACAATATGAATAATTGAGAATCGCAAGGGAGCCATTGCCCTGCGGTCGCATCTTTGGGTTACGCCACTTTGGGTACGAACATGATTCCAATGGTCCTGCGGACCCGAATTGGGTGGTGCACAATCGAGGATGCTCTGAAGTAGCTCGGCCGGCAAACCCTATGACTTTACGGGCGATGCCCGGCCTCTGGCGTTTGGTCGCTAGGGGATTGCGTGTTGCCGAATCCCACTGCGAGCCGTCCCGGATCGTGATCTTGGTTGATTAGACCGTCCCACTTCCTTTGGGTGTGCTAGGAAGGCGGTGACGTTCAGTCCGTGATTTTCAAGTGATCCCACGCGGACCGTTGTCCCCGCGACTGTGCGCCAGGACTTGTAGCTATCGTCGAGCTCAACAACAGGTGGACGAGAGATTCCAACTATGAGCGGATACAGAGCTCGTGGGCCAGCTATTCCCAGCAAACTCATAACTCAAGCACGAATGCCCAGCTACATATACACGAAGCTGGGAAAAATAACCGATCTTTCGGGTGTGACTGCAGCGATGGCAGGTAGCAGATCGATGGTGTATTCTAGCTCCTCGGCCGCTTCCAGGCGACCAAATCAGCCTTGTCAACATGGACGATGTAGTCCCAATCAAAGAGCGTCTCCTTAACAGAGCTAAGTTCTTCGGCTGACATCAACATAGATTCCAAGAAGAATATATCCGGCCTGAACTCCGTCTCCTTTAGTGCGGAGAATAGTGTAAAGTCATGCCCCTCACAATCAGATAAATACACATTTGCTGTTGCGCAGAAGGGCATATGCAGCAGATCTTGAAGACGTACAACCGGAACGCTGACCGATTTTACGTGGGGCGCGATGGATCCGTAAACGGCTGGGTCTATCATTATTCCATCTATGGCATTCTTACGATGCTCCATGGTCGAGATACCGACAGCCCATGCCGGAATGACACCGTCTGCAATCGCCTGGGGGTCCACATATCGAATGTCACTGAATCCGTTAAAATCAGAGACTGCAAAATTGAGGAACGTAGCCCCCGGAAGAGACTTATAGGTATCAACTAGTTGCCGAAAGTATTCGCTTATGGGCTCAATAAAGACTCCCGATACGGCGGGATGCGTCGAGATAAAGCGATAAACAGGGTCGAAACGACGGCCGTCGCATGCCCCTATCTGAAGGATGCGAATATCCTTCCTATTCTCGACGGCGAGTCTGAGGCGAGCATCAAGAAGATCTCGGCTTGTCATGTGTGTGTCATCCTGTCGCCTGAGTTCGTTGAGTGGAGATTCTGAAGTAGTGTAGACGTCGTTCGCCTGCTCCGGCTCGCCGAGCAAGAGGAGGCCCACCGAGTGTCAGCCATCGTCTGACCATTGATCTACGAATGAGGGGGCACGTCGTGCTGACCTGGACGCTGCACACGCGTGAAGACGTATCTCTAGTCTCTACAGAACCTAATGGATTCAAAGTAGTTTCGAAGACTCCTTCCCATTTTCACATCATGGCTAACAGAGAAAGTGGCAACTTTGCCGCGCCTCCGTCGGCCTCGGCTACACCGTTTGAGCCGGGGCAGCGGGTGTCCCTTACAGCTGATGTGGGCGTTACGGGGGATGCCGAGGCCTTCTGGATACTCGTTGAGTACGATGATAACGGGTCCTCACCGACTACTGGTGACCTCCACGGCGCCGAAGTTGATACCAAGCCAGCAACCAAGTTCATATCAGCGGCCCTTAGAGTCAAGGGTCAGGGCACTGTTACTGTCCGCAATATCGTGCTACGCGCTTTTGACGCAGTCCCCATTGGTGATGTGTCTAAAGTTATAGACGTCGGCGACATCGAGTCGCTGGACATTAGTCTTGCAGCTTATGCAACCGGACCCGACAAGGATGCTTCCGCGCTGCTGACCTTCTCATTCCGTGACGAAAACGGAGCACCGGTTCAGCCTCGAGGAACATCTTCAATTCACCCTAAACTCGGCGCCTACACGTACCTCGCACTTGGTAACCCGAACGAGCCGGCGGAAACCAAAGTCACAGTAGACGTTCCGCCCGCTTCTCGGTACTTGCACGTTTCTGGTGTCCCTTGGAAGCACGGCCGACAGGTATTCGCGGCGAGCCAGGTGAAGGTTCATTCTGCCTTGAATAATCAGGACACAATAAGGACTGTTGAAGCGGAAATTGAAGATTTCGTAAAATCTATTCCACTGAATGACGAACTTATCGTTCTATACACCACCGCTCCACCTCTGGGGCATCAGACTCTGTCGCTGCGGCCGAATCGGTTGGCGAAAGAGTACGAAAAATTGGGCAAGTGGATAGTCTTTGTTCCTTTCAGCAAAGTCCCCAGAGGAACGGAAGTCGTAAGCCCCACAACTCGCCAAGTCTCCCGCGAGCATTTGAGTTCATTCCTTGAATACGCAAGCGCTCGAATTGGTAAGAATAATATCTTTGTATGCAGTTCTTTCCCGGACATACAGGCTATTGTTGCCGCAGACTATCTCCACTTGCGGGACTGGCGTGTTGTCTATGAGGTCCGGGATGACATGGAAGAGTTTAACCGGGTTGGTTACTCAAAATGGTTTAACCCACTTCTTGAGCAGCGTATGGCGGTCCAGGCAGATAACGTCATCACCGTTAGCCCTCGCCTTGCTGCTAAAATGAATATCTTGAGCGGCCGAAGCGATTCGATTGTGATCCCAAATGGAGTTTCGCCTGAACTAGTAGCCAGAGCTGCTCATCTTCGGACCAAAGAGGAATACACCGCACGAGATGCCTCTTCGATCATCGGATATATCGGTCACCTGACACCGTCCTGGTTTGACTGGTCCCTAGTTAACTCGACGGCCGAAAAACATCCTGAATGGACCTTTGAAATCATTGGTCATGGTATCCCCGACGGTCTTTACCTTCCTGAAAATGTGATGTTCCTCGGTCCGAGAAGTCATGAAGAGTTTGTTGAAATTTCGTCGCGGTGGAAGGTCGGTCTAATTCCGTTCAAGGCCTCAACCCTGACTTACGCAGTTGATCCGAACAAGATCTACGAGTATTTAGCTGTGGGACTCCGCGTAGTAACGGCAGCAATGGGTAGTGTTGCCTCTTGTCCTGCCACCCACATCTACGATCACAGGAGCGAGTTCGAATTGCAGCTGCAGGAGGCCATGGATCGAGAGATGACAGAGCTAGAGCAAGAAGAAATCGATCGATTCCTTAGCGATGTTCTATGGAGTGAACGTGCTAAAACGATGCTCTCCATCTTTGGGAGTGTAAATGTCTAAGACCAGAATCCTAACGGTCTATCCAAATTGCAGCATGGGCGGAATGATGACGGTCTACAAGAACCGCATCGTTAATGCGCCGAGTGAGAGCCACGACCTCGTATTTTATAAAGATTTTGGTGCGTCACGTGTTTATAGTGAATTGAACGAAGTGCGTGTTGACATCGTGCCGAAGGGGCGGTTGAAACCGTTCGTTCAGTTGGCTGCCGTCGAGCAGCACTATTCTGAGATCCGCATTACGTCGCTCCCAGACATTGCCAATTCGGTAGAAACTCGTGGTTCAAGCAAACTCATTTACGAGTTCCACTCGTCCGACGAGACTGTCCTTGCACGAGAACTTGATTCTCTGAATATTTCTAATTTGGATGAAATTCGAGTTCCCAGCGAGTTTCTAGCTGGGCTTGTGCATTCGCTTATTTCAGGGGATGCTTCAGAAATCGTGCGGGTATATCCAAACTTGGTCGATAATTCAATCTTCTCTGCGGAGGGGCCCAGTGGCAGCTGGGGCCTCCCGGCCGGTCAGCGCCCCCTCGTCTGGGTGGGAAGGTTTGACAAGGGCAAAAACTACCGCGATTTCGTGCGCGCACTTTCACTCCTAGGTCCTGAGTTTGTAGGTGTCGTCGTCGTGAGTATGGAGGACTCTCCCGACCGCATGGCGACGTTCCTTGCAGATGCTTCGGCCTATAAGGTCCAGAATCGAGTTCATCTGTTGATGAATCTCAGCCCTGATGAAATAGCGAGTCTTTATCGTCATGCCAGCAACGCCCAAGGGTGCTTCGTCAGCACAAGTCTCGGTGAGTCTTTCGGCTACGGCGTGGCGGAGTCGATGGCGTCGGGGCTGCCAGCGGTCGCATATTCAGTTGGCGCACTTGAGGAACGGGCCGCCGATGAAGGTCATCTCATACTCGTTCCGGTAGGCGACATTCATGCTCTCGCGTCCGCCATCTCAGCATCATCAATTTCGATGGCTAGGTAGAAGGACCCATGCATATATTCCAGCCGGCAGCCGAGAGTCCGTTTACGAGAACGTTTGTGGAGCAGATCCCGCGCCAGCGTGATCCGTCGACGGGAACTGCCTTGGTGGACCTCGATATCGAGAATAGGGGTGTCGTATTTCCGCTGCGGTTGCACGTCAAGGCAGACAGCAGTCGCCTGGTAGTTCTCTTCAATGGTGCCGTTGATCTCAGCCGCAAGAGCGGTCGGGAATTCCAGCGATCTTCCTGGACTGATGAAATAGATGCCCATGTTGTCAACTTTGCTGACCCGACAATTCAACAGCATCCCGACATGGCTCTTAGTTGGGGACAAGGCAATTTGGACCACTACTACCTTGAGTCTGTAGCGGAGATCGTGGCAGGAATCTGCGCGGCACTGCGCATCGACCCACAGAAGAGGACGCGGCTTTATTTTGGTAGTTCGGCTGGCGGTTATCAGGCTTTAGTGGCGGCAGCATTGGATCCCGGATCCCTATGTGTGGTGAATAATCCTCAAGTCGATTGGACGAGGCATTTTCACGAAAGTCACATTAACCGGCTACTTAAAGTTGGGTTCAATGGACTGACGGTGGAAGAGTTGCGCGAGAGCCACCCGCATCGCGCTGATGTAACTGAGTATATGTATAAGATTGGAAATTATCCGGAGACTCACTTCTGGGTAAATGCCGCTTTTGAACATGACATCCTTAATCAGTTGAATGTCTTCACGACCGGCGTTGCAAAGGGCGCTGTCCATGGAGATCGTCCTGTCCACACGGTGCACCTTTATTCTAGAACAGACCAGGGTCATAATCCGATGTTTAAAGTGGATACTATCCGAGCAATTGCCGACGCATGGTGAGCGTTATTAGTATGAATTTGAATCTTTGGTTTCTAGCCGATTGATGGATCAGGAGTATTGTTTTGCAGAATCCGAGTAGAAGTCTCAGTAAATATGAACCAAACATATCTGCTCATGATTCACTGGAAGAATTTATGGGATGTGCGGATCTCGACAGCGGACTGCACGTGATTCCGCATTCCGATTCCTTATTCACTGAAATTCTTTATGACAATCGCAATGCGCCGACGACTATTGTATTTTTCAATGGCGCCGGCTTCGCAAGTAGTGCAACGCGCCCTGGTTTCACGGGAACATCGATGATGAAGTCTGTCAGTGGCGATGATGTAAATCGGATCTACATCCACGATGCAACGTTGTATCACGATCCATCCAATAGTTTGACATGGTACGCCGGGTGCTCTGAACTCCAACTGCAGCGGATCCTACCCGAAATCATTGGCAAATTCCTGACTGTTTCGGAATCACAACGCACAATATTCTTCGGTGTATCCGGCGGCGCCTATGCCGCTTTGTATTACTCGACACATTTTCCTGGTTCGCTTGTGCTGGCTACCAATCCTCAAACGATTCTGCCGAAGTATCACGGTTGGGAGTTCGCGAAATTTTCGCGTACGTGTTGGGGTTCAGCCGAGGCACTCTCTATTGAATCTGCTAAGGCAAAATTTGCGGCGGATCTGACTGAAATATACTCTGCACCTGTGGATAACTATGTGTATTACCTGAACAACGCTAGCGATACTCACCATGTGGACGAACACCTTCGTCCCTTTGCGCGAAGACTGCACAAGGACAATCATGTTCAGGTCTTGATCAGGAATTGGGGTGAGGGGCTCGTTGCCCCGGTTCCGGACATTTTTCTGGATGTTATTCGTCGGGTTGTTGGAGACGCTGCTTGGTCTAACATGGCCGCGCTACCTGGTTCGATCCCACTCAAGGATGAGTCGTCCGTGGAGGCCAGCCTGTCGGAAGCGAGTGAAGAGGAACGTTTTGAACTTATTGAAGACCCACTCCCGCTGACAGCTTTTCCTCTGGAGACCAGGTTTCCAAAGGTTGCAGAGGGGACTCTGGTTATTAAGTCGGACTTCACTGTTTCTGGTGACGTGGCATCGAACGCCTTCATGGTTTCATTGTGGATCGAGCCTTCGAATGAATCGTTGGATCTGCTTCTGAAGCAGTCCAACTCAATTCGTCGTTCTAATGATTCGTCGATTGGGTTCTTTGTTCTTTTGCCTATAAAGGAAGGTGAGAACACAGTTGCTCATAAGGTTTACATTCCTCAAGGATGCCCGGTGAGTGGGTTCTCGATTAGGCATTATGGTAAGTCGGAGGCTTCAGGCCATGTGGAAATAAAGAAGCTGGCAGTTCATCTCCTAGATTAGCGGTCGAATCTTCGCCGTCTACTGCGGCTCAACAGCGTTTAGGGCGCTGATGCTGGCATGATGAACCTGTGACCCCGCAGACTACTCCCGATTCCGAGCCAGTGGCCGGCGCTGAACATTCGGCCCACGCTGTCCAATTACTGGAATCCGCACGCGCGGACCTGTCAGCAACGGTCCTGCCGCTGGAGCTGCCGGGAGTGGAGCAGGCCCGGACAGAACTGCGGCAGGCCGTTGCGCAGCTGGACGACTACATCCTTCCCCGTTACCGCAGCCTGGACGCTCCGCTGCTGGCCGTCGTCGGCGGATCCACCGGTGCGGGGAAATCCACCCTGGTCAATGCGCTGGTGGGCCATCCCGTCACCCGCGCCGGAGCCATCAGGCCCACCACCCGGCAACCCATCCTGCTGCACCACCCCGCGGACCTGCCATGGTTCGAGGACCGCCGGGTGCTGCCCGGCCTCAGCCGGATCTCCGGCGTCCTGACCGGAAGCGCTGTACCGGCAAGCAAAGCCGGCACCGCTCCCGATGCCGCCGCCATGACGTCGCTGGTGCTTCTTGGCGATCCCGCGGTGCCGCTGGGCGTCGCCATCCTTGACGCACCCGACGTCGATTCAATCTCAGATGACAACCGGCAGCTGGCCGGTCAGCTCCTGGCGGCGGCGGATTTGTGGATCTTCGTCACCACAGCAAACCGCTATGCCGACGCCGTTCCGTGGCGGCTTCTGCTGGATGCGGCATCACGGGACATCACCGTAGCCATTGTGCTGGACCGTGTGCCGCCAGCAGCGGAGGCGGAGGTCAGTGAGGACCTGCGCAACCTGCTCCGTCAGGAGGGCCTGGGCCGGGCGGAACTCTTTGTGGTGCACGAAGCCGAACTGGATGAGCTGGGAATGCTGCCACACCAGGCAGGAGAAGCCTTGCGGGCCTGGCTACATGACCTGGCTGAAGATTCGGCAGGCCGTGCGGGGATAGCGCGCCGAACGCTGAATGGCGCTGTTGGCGCCCTGTCGGAGCGGCTGCAGGTGCTGGCGGCAAGGGCAAATGAGCAGGACGCTGCGGCGGCTGAGCTTCGTAACGACGCAGTTGATGCCCACGAGGCGGCCGTGACCCGGATACTCGATGCCACCAAAGATGGCGCCCTGCTGCGCGGCGAGGTTCTGGCCAGGTGGCAGGACTTTGTGGGCACAGGGGAATTCTTCCGGAACCTGGAACAGAACATCGGCCGGATGCGGGACCGTGTTGGGGCCTTCTTCCGTGGCGAGCCTACTCCCGCAGTCCGGGTGGAGACGGCCATCGAGTCCGGACTGCAGGCCGTCATCCTGGACGAGGCCCGAAACGCGGCCGAGGAAACTGATCGACGATGGCGTTCCGATCCAGCCAGCCGGCAGCTCCTGGGTACCGATGACCTGTCCGGGACCAGTGAAAATTTTCCGGATCAAGTGTCAGCGGAGATCAGGGCCTGGCAGGGTGACCTGATGGAACTGATCCGGACCGAGGGGCAGGGAAAGAGGGCTAAGGCCCGGTGGTTGTCGTTCGGCATCAATGGCCTGGGTGCGGCACTGATGATCGTGGTTTTCTCCATGACTGCGGGACTGACAGGACTGGAGATCGGCGTCGCCGGCGGCACCGCCGTCGTCGGTCAAAAGCTCCTGGAAGCAGTGTTCGGTGAAGAGGCAGTCCGTCGCCTTGCCCGGACGGCGAGGGAAGACCTCCATCGGCGCTGTAGAACGCTGCTGGAAAGTGAGCGGCAACGTTTCCTTGGCCGTCTTTCAGCGGAGACCAGTGGTGGGGCGGACATCCTGGCCGGGCACGCCCGCGCACTGGCCGGGCTGGCGGCACACGGATGAGCCGGCACAGTGTTGCCCGCGAGGCATCCCAGCTGCAGCAGCGCCTGGAGGCGTTGAACGAGGCCCGCGAGTTGGCTGACGGCGTGCTTCCGGACGAGGCACTGCAGGAGGTCCTGGTCATCCTGGAACGGGCAAGCTCGCGGAGGTCGCTGTCTTCCGGGCATACCGTCGTCGGATTTTTTGGCGCCACCGGCAGCGGAAAATCATCGCTCTTCAACGCCGTTAATGGGGTGGAGATAGCCACTGCGGCAGCCCGGCGTCCCACTACCTCCGAACCCCTGGCCAGTGTGTGGGGAGTAGCGGGCAGCGAACCGCTCCTGGACTGGCTCGAGGTCCCGGCACGGCACCATGCATCTCCCGTGAATGGCTTTGCCGATGACGACACGGGCCTGATCCTGTTGGACCTGCCCGACTTTGACTCCACCCGGCTGGCCAACCGCAAGATCGTCCAGCGGATGGTCGGCATGGTTGATGTCCTGGTATGGGTGCTGGACCCGCAGAAATACGCCGACGCTGCTGTGCACCACGACTTCCTGGCCCCGCTGTCCGCGCACGGAGCGGTAACCCTGGTGGTTCTGAACCAGATAGACAAGCTGGCTCCTGCGGACCTGGACCCGGTGCTTGAATCACTGAAGTCGATCCTTGCCGCAGAAGGACTGGGCAAGGTTCGTGTTCTCCCCGCTTCAGCGTTGACCGGGGCCGGAATCGATTCGGTGCGTTCGTCCATCCGCCAGGTTGCCGTCCAGCGTCAGGCCGCGTCACAGCGGATGGCGGCGGATGTTGCGAACGCCGCCCGCACGCTCACGGAGGTATCAGGCACAGGCCAGGCTGCCGGAGTTAAAGGCGGTACGGCGTCCAGGCTTTCGGAAGAACTGTCAGCGGCGGCGAATGTACCCCTGGTGGTGGAAGCCGTTGCGCGCTCCTACAAGCTGGAAGCCACACGGCGAACCGGCTGGCCGGTTACCCGTTGGCTGTCCAGGTTCCGTCCGGATCCGCTCCGGCGGCTGAACCTGCGCCGGGAAACCGGGGATGCGGACGTCCACCGGACGTCGCTGCCCCGGGCCGGTGCGCCGGAACGGGCACGTACTGATGCTGCTGTCTGGAATTTTGCGGACGCTGCCAGTGCCGGAGCGCCGGGCCCGTGGCGTTCGGCCATCCGCAGTGCGGCACGCGAGGGCCGGGAACAGCTTCCGGACGCCCTGGACCGGGCGATTGCCGGCACGGAGCTGAAAGCCGGACGCACCTCGTGGTGGTGGGGCGTTTTTAACGTGATCCAGTGGATCGCGTTGCTGACTGCCCTGGGCGGAGTGGGCTGGTTGGGGGTATTGGCCGTGTTGGGATACCTGCAGCTCCCTGTCCCGGAGATGCCGCGCATGGAGGGTTGGCCTGTGCCTACGCTGATGATCGCCGGGGGAGCGCTGCTGGGAATCGTGCTGGCGCTGGCCGGCAAAGTCTTTGCCTCGATGGCAGCGAGGTCACGTGCGGGGGCTGCCCGACGGCGGCTGCAGGCTGCGGTTTCTGACGTTGCTGAACGGCTGGTTGTTGAACCAGTTCAAGTGGAGTTGACGCGCTTTGCCTCGTTCAGGGACGCGCTGAAAAGGTCCTCCTGATGCTTCGGATAGTCCCACTTATCCCAGAACGGGATGACAGTGGTTTATATCGGCTAACACACCATTGAGACACGCGATGTCCTGTGCCTGCCACGGAGATGCAGGTGCAACGTCAATTATCTGTCGGCGTGCGATGTCCGCGTATTGACCAGAGGCCCGTATCCGGTACCAGCAATATCGGATCCACTTTGTGAACGTTCCGGCCAAGAAGCTCTCATCGACACATAAGAGACTGGAGCCCTGCGGCGGGCATATCTGGACATCCATCCTCAGCGACCTTGAATCGATTTGTCCCTCACCCAACGGAAGCCTAGTCTGAAGCCTTACAACCTCCCTTGGCATTGCTGGCCAAGCCGCGCGGCCAACGAATATATGCGGCCATACAGATGACGAGGAATTAGAGAAAGTAGTGCCGTGCTTACAGTCGACTTAAGTCGCGTGGACCAATCTCAAGAAATTGTCTATATATTGAGGCTTCGCGACCGGTTTACTCAGGTCAACCGGAGCATGAAGTTAAGGGCCGGAAGCATACTCGAGATACCTGATCATGTGTTGCCTGGCCCCTCGAATCACACGGTCGTCTGGATTGACGAGATTCACCCAAATAGAGAATCCAGATCAATCACTTCCCGGGTCCGATTGGATGCACTTAGAGGGGTAGCCAGACTTGAGCATTGGTTGCGCCAGCCCACACGTACTGCCACGGAGGCAGAAGCGGCAGCAATGCTGGAGACGCTGGCCGTATGGGAGTACTTTAGTGATTCCACGTGGAGGGACCGGGTCACACGAATTGTAAGAGACGTCCTGCGAAAACTCAGACCTGCACGGTCAACTCCAGTTAACAGCCGGGTAGCGCTTCTCTGCCGGCTTTATAGTGCAAGAGCCGACTTTTCCGAGTCGTTGCCCGGTAACGTCATGGCAAGCCTGACTGCGATCATAGAGATGCAGGCACTTTTACAAAATCACAGGACTGTGAATGGACGGGAGATCGAGCACGTCTCGCGGGCCGAGTCCAAGTCGATTTCAGATTCTCTAAAGGCAGAACTGCAGAGCGTTGTCGAGACTTCGTCCCCGTACAACTCGCCGACCACATCGTCTCATATACTGCGGGGCCAAGTGCTAAGTGTCGTTGGAGGCAGATCGGCAGCCCTCACAGAGTTTCGAACTGCACTTTCGTCCGGTTCTGAATTAATTAAGGAGTTGCATCTTGACATAGGCGCATTCACGTATGGGATTCCTGCGCCACGGGACACTGAACAGGTGGAAATTACCTGGCATGGCGGTGATCTTCGTGAAGGCGCTTCGGCGAGGATCCTCTACTCAGGCAACATCGAGTTTCTTCGGCGCTATTTGACGCGCATTATCTTCTATGCAGCTGCCGAGCCGACACTTCAACTTCATTTTCATGTCGTGGCTGCCGAGAATGAGGCTTCTGAATTCATTCGTGAAGCAAATGTTCTTGCGGAAACGATCCAGGGCTTCAGTCGACGTTCGTCGGAGCTGCCAGCCCTTTCTTGGTCTTCGTCCCATCTGCCAGCAGGAGTGGGAAACCCAATCACCTACTATGCATGCGCGCGCTATCTGGTTGCCCAGCAAGTCATGGATAGGTTCGAAGCCGATGTTTGGATCCAAGACGTGGACCTCTATCCGGTTTCGCCCATCGCAGACTCTTATACTAAATTCAAAGAATTCGATGTCGTGCTCGCGGCATCGACCGGGATTGACAGACTGGCGCCCTGGCGGCGATATCTGGCCGGAAACGTCTTTCTGGCACGCTCCGATAAGGGTCGGCAATTCGCTGCCCGCACGGCAGACTACGTAATGGCATTTTTGGATCAGCCTAATTCATGGATGCTAGACCAAAATGCACTCGATTGGGCCGTTGAAACTGCCCAGCCGGGTACAATCATCGGCAATATTAATGCCCTCAATATTGGGCTCACGCAGTCCGTTATGAACGGAGCCATCGAGTCCTAAAACCAGTCGTCCACCTTTGCCGTCGTCACGATGGGACTCCGGATCTGCTGTAGAACCTTGTCGGCATTTGCTGGGGCATGCCTCTGCGGCGTATCCCTAAGGGTTCCTTAGGGATTGTCGCAATGGAAAGCACCTACGTTCCGGAACCGGCAGGGAAATCTCCATCTGAATTCCGAGCGGCATCGCGCACTTTGATGAGCGTGCGCAGGTTCCTTGTGGTGGTGGCCGCCTTGTAGCGTGCCTTCGCGGTGATCTTGCTGAAGGGGCTGTCCAGCGTGCCTCCGGCAGGGGCAAGCCATGCCAACGCCTCCGGGGCGAGCCGCGTCAGGTCTACGCCGCCGTTGGATGCAGGGCCGAGGGCGGAACCGGCGTCGAACAGTTCGTCCAGGACCTTGATGTCCGAGGAGAGCGTGACGTAGCTGTGGGTCGTTTTGTCGTCGGCTGGGTAGGGACAGGCGGCCACCAGCTCAGCCACTCTGGCTGCTTCCAGTACCACAACCCAGGCGTCATAGCCGAACGCTTCTCGGAGGCATCTTTCGCAGGCGTCCTTGACGTCTGGAGCGTCCAGATCACTGGAGAGAACCACATTGCCGCTGGCCAGCAAGGTTTTCACTCCGGAGAATCCGCAAGCGGCGATGGCCGACTTTAGGTCCGCCATCTTAATGTTGATGCCGCCGACGTTGATGCCACGGAGGAAGACAGCGTACGTAGTCATGCCGTCAGCCTAGCGTTGGAGACGGACGCACGAACGCCCGCCTCTCCATCTGGAATTAGTCGTTGTTCTTGCGCAGGGCTTCAGTGAGGATCCGCCCTGCGTTACACACAACTTCGGCGTGGAGCCTGCCGGGCTGCCGTGTGAGCCGCTCGATGGGGCCTGAAATGGAAACAGCGGCAATCACTCGCCCGGAGGGTCCGCGCACAGGTGCAGAGACTGAGGCGACGCCAGGCTCGCGCTCGCCAAGGCTCTGACCCCAGCCCCGGCGTCGTACTCCTGCCAAAACAGTGGGCGTGAACCTGGCGGACTGCAGCCCTTCGAGAAGACGGTCGTGGTCTTCCCAGGCGAGCAGCACCTGGGCAGCCGAACCGGCCTTCATGGACAGCTGGGTGCCCACGGGAATGGTGTCGCGCAGGCCAATTGGACGTTCGGCAGACGCAACGCAGACGCGCCAGTCACCTTGGCGCCGGAAGATCTGGGCACTCTCACCCGTCGCGTCGCGCAGCTGCATCAGCACGGGTCCTGCAGAGGCAATCAGGCGGTCTTCGCCGGCGGCAGAGGCCAGTTCCACCAGCCGGCTTCCCAAGACGAACCGGCCCTGGATATCGCGGCTGACCAACCGGTGGTGCACCAGTGCCAGGGCAAGCCGGTGAACGGTGGGTCGTGCCAGCCCGGTGGCCGCTACCAGCTGGGCAAGGGTGGTAGGGCCGGCCTCCAGTGCGTCGAGCACCTGGGCCGCTTTATCGATGACTCCGACGCCGCTAGGATTGTCCATGTAATGATATTGCCGTCTCATTATCTGAGATGCAAATGTTTCGGCTGGCTTATGACGCCGCCGGGCTGGTTCAGTTGAGACAGACCATTAATCCGTAGTGAAGGGAGCTGGCCATGGCTAATACATTGGCCGAGAAAGTCTGGGACGCACATGTGGTGCGCAAAGGCGATGGCGAAGGAGCCAACGCCCAGCCCGACCTTCTCTACATCGATCTTCACCTCGTCCATGAGGTCACCTCGCCGCAGGCTTTTGAAGGCCTCAGGCTGGCCGGCCGGCAGCTCCGCCGTCCCGATCTGACCATCGCCACGGAGGACCACAACACTCCGACCCTGGACATCGACAAGCCCATCGCCGATCTCACCAGCCGCACCCAGATCCAAACGCTGCGGAACAACTGTGCCGAGTTTGGCGTGCGCCTGCATTCCCTCGGTGATGCCGAGCAGGGCATTGTGCATGTGGTGGGTCCCCAGCTGGGCCTGACGCAGCCGGGTATGACCGTTGTCTGCGGCGATTCCCACACCTCCACGCACGGTGCGTTCGGAGCCCTCGCCATGGGCATCGGAACCTCCGAAGTGGAGCACGTGATGGCCACCCAGACGTTGTCGCTGAAGCCCTTCAAGACCATGGCCATCAATGTTGAAGGCACCCTGCGCCCCGGCGTCACCGCCAAGGACATCATCCTCGCCGTCATTGCCAAGATCGGCACCGGCGGCGGTCAGGGCTACGTCCTCGAATACCGCGGCTCCGCGATCCGGGCGCTGTCCATGGATGCCCGCATGACCATCTGCAACATGTCCATCGAAGCCGGTGCCCGCGCCGGCCTGGTAGCGCCTGACCAGACCACTTATGACTACATGTATGGCCGCCCGCATGCGCCGCAGGGTGCTGAATGGGATGCCGCCGTCGACTACTGGAACACGCTGCGCAGCGACGACGAGGCAATCTTTGACGCTGAGGTGGATCTCGACGCCGACACGCTGGAGCCCTTCGTGACCTGGGGAACCAACCCGGGACAGGGTGTGTCACTCTCCGCCAAGGTCCCGTCCCCCGAGGACTTCGGTGACGAGAACGCCAAGGCCGCCGCGGAGCGTGCCCTGCAGTACATGGGCCTCGAGGCCGGTACCCCCATGAAGGACATCCGGGTGGACACGGTTTTCCTGGGTTCCTGCACCAACTCCCGCATGGAGGACCTCCGCGCAGCTGCAGACATCATCCGGGGCCGCCAGAAAGACCCCAACGTCCGCATGCTGGTGGTTCCCGGCTCGGCCAGGGTACGGCTCGAAGCTGAAGCCGAAGGCCTGGACAAGGTCTTCAAGGACTTTGGTGCGGAATGGCGGTTCGCCGGTTGCTCCATGTGCCTCGGCATGAACCCGGACCAGCTCGAAGTGGGGGAGCGTTGCGCCTCCACCTCCAACCGTAACTTTGAAGGCCGCCAGGGAAAGGGCGGCAGGACCCACCTGGTTTCCCCGGTGGTGGCAGCTGCCACTGCCATCCGCGGCACTCTGAGCTCGCCGTCGGACCTTGATCCGGACCCGAAGGCTGAGCCCGCCCCGGTGGCTGAGCCTGCCCCGGTGGTTGAGCCTGTCGAAACCACCCGTACCGACGCCGCATAGGAAGACACCATGGAAAAGTTCACCAAGCACACCGGCATCGGCGTCCCGCTGCGCCAGAGCAACGTCGACACTGACCAGATCATCCCCGCGGTGTACCTCAAGCGCATCACCCGCACCGGCTTCGAAGACGCCCTGTTCTCGGCCTGGCGCAAAGATCCGTCGTTCATCCTCAACCAGGAGCCGTTCAGCTCCGGCTCGGTCCTGGTGGCGGGACCGGACTTCGGTACCGGCTCCTCCCGCGAGCACGCCGTCTGGGCGCTGAAGGACTACGGCTTCAAAGCCGTCCTCTCGTCCCGCTTCGCGGATATTTTCCGTGGCAACTCCGGCAAGCAGGGCCTGCTGGCTGCCGAACTTGCCCAGGATGACATTGAGCTCATTTGGAAGGTCCTGGAAAACGCTCCGGGCACGGAGGTGACCGTGGATCTTGAATCCAAGACGGTGACGTGCGGCAACGTGGTGGCCCCGCTGTTCATCGATGACTACACCCGCTGGCGCCTGCTGGAGGGCCTCGACGACATTGGGCTCACGCTCAAGCACGAGGAAGACATCACCGTGTACGAGGCCACGCGGCCCGCCTTCAAGCCGACAACGTTGCCGGCACGGCTGTCCTAGCCGGCACGCAAAAAGCCCCTGTAGAAACTTTCATTTCGGCGGGTTCTAGCGGTCGTTGCAACTCCCAAAAATGATGGGTGTTGCAACGACCGCTAGAACCCGCCTTCTACAGGGGCTTTGGCGTGCACCTTTTCTGCCGCGGTGGACGAGCCGTATATTTACGGAGTTATTGCGGTGGTGGGTGCGGAGGTTTTTCCGAGGGCTGCGTATCCGGTTTTGCGTCCGATGACACGGACGGTGATGGTTTTGCTGACGTCGGCGGTGGTCAGTTTGTAGGTGCTTGCCGTGGCCCCGGTTATGGCGGTCCCGGATCGGTACCACTGGTAGGTCAGAGTCACGGGTGCGGGGGACCAGGTGCCAGGGGTTGCTGTGAGTGTATAACCGGCTCTGGTGGTACCTGAGATTACGGGTGTGGTCCCGGTCAGGGTTCCGGTTATTGCGGTGGTGGGTGCGGAGGTTTTTCCGAGGGCTGCGTATCCGGTTTTGCGTCCGATGACACGGACGGTGATGGTTTTGCTGACGTCGGCGGTGGTCAGTTTGTAGGTGCTTGCCGTGGCCCCGGTTATGGCGGTCCCGGATCGGTACCACTGGTAGGTCAGAGTCACGGGTGCGGGGGACCAGGTGCCAGGGGTTGCTGTGAGTGTATAACCGGCTCTGGTGGTACCTGAGATTACGGGTGTGGTCCCGGTCAGGGTTCCGGTTATTGCGGTGGTGGGTGCGGAGGTTTTTCCGAGGGCTGCGTATCCGGTTTTGCGTCCGATGACACGGACGGTGATGGTTTTGCTGACGTCGGCGGTGGTCAGTTTGTAGGTGCTTGCCGTGGCCCCGGTTATGGCGGTCCCGGATCGGTACCACTGGTAGGTCAGAGTCACGGGTGCGGGGGACCAGGTGCCAGGGGTTGCTGTGAGTGTATAACCGGCTCTGGTGGTACCTGAGATTACGGGTATGGTCCCGGTCAGAACCAACGGTGCTGTGGATGCGGTGACGTTGAGGGTTGCGAGGGTTCGGAAGCCGTTGGAGCTGTTGCCGATGGTGTCGTTGAGTGGGTACAGGAGTACGTTCCAGCTGCCGGTTGCTGCTCCTTGGGGGATGGTGATGGTGCGTTCCCAGGTGCCGTCCTGTGGGGTTCCGGAGACTAAGGTCATGCTGCCGAAGCCTTGGCTTTGACCGGTGTCGTGGCTGGCGTTGATGGTGGGCGCTGTTGTTCCGGTGGCGTCGGTGATCCGCGCAGTCACTTTTGTCGTCGCGGACCCTGCACTGATGTTTAGCTCTGTTGGTGTCACGGTTGATGAGACCAGAACCGGTGCAGACACATCGGAAGAGGCGCCGGTGACGTTGAGGGTTGCGAGGGTTCGGAAGCCGTTGGAGCTGTTGCCGATGGTGTCGTTGAGTGGGTACAGGAGTACGTTCCAGCTGCCGGTTGCTGCTCCTTGGGGGATGGTGATGGTGCGTTCCCAGGTGCCGTCCTGTGGGGTTCCGGAGACTAAGGTCATGCTGCCGAAGCCTTGGCTTTGACCGGTGTCGTGGCTGGCGTTGATGGTGGGCGCTGTTGTTCCGGTGGCGTCGGTGATCCGCGCAGTCACTTTTGTCGTCGCGGACCCTGCACTGATGTTTAGCTCTGTTGGTGTCACGGTTGATGAAACCAGAACCGGTGCAGACACATCGGAAGAGGCGCCGGTGACGTTGAGGGTTGCGAGGGTTTGGAAGCCGTTGGAGCTGTTGCCGATGGTGTCGTTGAGTGGGTACAGGAGTACGTTCCAGCTGCCGGTTGCTGCTCCTTGGGGGATGGTGATGGTGCGTTCCCAGGTGCCGTCCTGTGGGGTTCCGGAGACTAAGGTCATGCTGCCGAAGCCTTGGCTTTGACCGGTGTCGTGGCTGGCGTTGATGGTGGGCGCTGTTGTTCCGGTGGCGTCGGTGATCCGCGCAGTCACTTTTGTCGTCGCGGACCCTGCACTGATGTTTAGCTCTGTTGGTGTCACGGTTGATGAAACCAGAACCGGTGCAGACACATCGGAAGAGGCGTATGCCGTTGGTGGATTAGCAAAAGACAGTAGGACGATCATTGCCAAACAATAGGCTGTCGTCGTCAACCGAAACGCGGATTTGGTTCTGGCGATAATCAATGGGCCCCCATCATTCAGCGGCATAACCGCCGCAATTCCTCGTATGTGAATATACGAACTTTGAGATCATACTGCCGGAGGTTGCATCGCTGGGGACTGCTGAAGGTTTAGTTGACAGCTGGGGTTGATAATTTCTTACGCGGCTGAGGCCGCGTTTTTTATTGTCTCAAACTCGATTGGTGTCAGCCGTCCGAGGGCACGTTGACGGCGTTTGCGGTGGTAGCTGCGCTCGATCCAGGTCGTGATGGCCAGCCGGAGCTCGGCCCGGGTCTCCCATCGTTTCCGGTTCAGGACGTTCTTTTGCAGCAGGGAGAAGAACGATTCCATCGCTGCATTGTCACCGCATGCCCCTACCCGGCCCATCGATCCGTTCAGGCCGTAGGTGTTCAGGGCCAGGACGAACTTTCTGGATCTGAACTGGGACCCTCTGTCCGAGTGGACCACCGTGCCCGCCGGTTTCCTGAGGGCCACGGCGTGGTCCAGGGCGGCGACGGCCAGGGACGCTTTCATCCGCCCGTCCATCGAGTACCCGACGATCCGGTTTGAGTGAAGGTCCTTGATCGCGCACAGGTACAGCTTGCCCTCCCCGGTGTGGTGCTCGGTGATGTCCGTGAGCCATTTCCGGTTCGGTGCCGTGGCGCTGAAGTCCCGTTCGACGAGGTCATCGTGGACCGGCGGGCCGGCCTTGAGCCCTGACCGGCGCCGGCGGTGGATCACCGAGAGGATGCCGTTCTCCGAGCACAGCCGCCAGATCCGGCGTTCACTGGCCCCAGGGCCGGGACCGGCGTTGATCTCATCGGCGATGAACCGGTATCCGAAGGCAGGATCGTCCCGGTGGTGATCGATGGCGGCGTTGATCAGATGCGCTTCTTCCCAGTCCCGGGCCGGGACGGGATTGGCGGCCCACTGGTAGTAGGCCTGTCTGGAGAAATTCAGTACCCGGCAGGACACTGCCACGGGAACCCGGATCGGGGCGTCCCTGGCAGCCAGCTCGCGGACCAGCGGGTACATCATTTTTTTGGGTTGATGTCCCGGGACAAGTAGGCCACGGCACGGCGCATGACTTCGGCTTCCTGTTCCAGGAGCCGGATGCGTTTGTTGGCCTCCCGCAACTTCGCGGCGTCATCGGACACCGCCCCGGACTTCACGCCGTCTTCTCTGTCGGCGATCTTCATCCAGCGGTGCAGGGCAGCGGGCGAGACACCGAAGTCCTTGGCGATCTGGATGATGGGCGCTTCGCCCTTGCGGGCAACCGCGACGACATCGCGGCGGAATTCTTCGGGAAAGGCTTTGGGCATGATGAACATCCTTCCACCCGCAAGGATCAAATCCTCACAGGCAAAGTGTCAATCAAACCTTCAGCAGTCCCCTGGTACGCATGGAGAACGGGTAGTCATGCTTCCCTGTGCGGTGCGGCTAAGCAGCGCGTGTTCTGTTAGCATTCTTCAATGCAAAATACATGATGATGTACGGATGCTGTGTGTCCCGGGACGCCTTTAAAGACCTTGGAGCGGGCTATACGTTGCTCGGATACGTGGCCCGGCAGTCCCTAATCAGCGGGTTGTCCCGGCCCACCAATCTTCTGGATGGTCAAGCGCTCGATTCTGCTTTGCAAAACCGTTCCCTGTCTGGTGACTTGAAGTCCAATCTGTTGCCCACGCTCCGGCGTTTCGCGGATCAGATCGACTTGTTTGTTGTGGACCTGACGGACGAACGTCTTGGTGTCGTCCGCTTGCCCGACGGCAGTTACATAATACGTACATAATACGGTCCGCCGAACTTGCGAGCTCGGGGCGGCGGCTAGAGAGCGTCAGCGGAACTTGCCTGTACTTTAACGCAGCCACGGAAGACCACTGGAATCTCTGGGAATCGGCGGCCACGAGACTATCCAGCGCGTTGAGCAGCTTGGGTCTCAACCACAAGGCCATCGTGCTGAGTACTCCGTGGGCAAAAGTAGACGATCTGGGCGGGCCTGTGGAATCGTTCGGCGGTTTAGACCAAGATTCTGATCTGAGGGCATATCTGATTGAATGCTTCGCCCATATCAATTCCCTCGGCTACAAGGTTCTGACGCTCCCGCCGGAACTTGCTGTTGCTCATTCCACACACAAGTGGGGGCCATTTTGGTCCGGGCGCGAATAGCTGGATTGCCAGTCAGATCAGGACTTCCCTACAGGGCAACCCTTCCCAGCCCAGCATCGTGCGATAGATTGGGACGCGCTACCGCCGTCTCACATGGATTGAGAAATTCCTTGCAATCAGCTCCCGTTGTTTTCTATTCGCCAACACCCCGGGCAGCAATTGAAGAGTTCAGGGTCTACGACAACTGCTATGTCATCGGCGCGGCAAAGCGGATCCACTCTAACGGCCGGACTTTGATCGGTTCGCATGGGGCAGGAGTGCTGCGCGGGAGATTCATCGATAACGTTGATGTCGCCAGTGATGCTCTCGCTAATGATGGTGCCCATTCTCTGTCTGAGCTTGGACAGGACCTAAAAGGATCTTTGACCCTCTATGTCGCGGAGCCTGCGTCCCGGAAGCTGACGGTGCTGCCGGACCCCCTCGGAGGAGGACTGGTCTTCACTTGGCAGGAAAACGATGACTGGGCGGTGTCGTCGGATCTCGCAGCGCTGACATCCTTTCTTGAGGAAATAGGCCGGAAGCCGAGAAAGTCTTTGCACTATGTGGCAGCTTATGTCGCCACTGGAAGTGGAGGGCTCATTGAATCCAGCTTTGAGAACGTCCTCACGCTGCCGCAGTTCGCGTACGTGGAGATGACACCGGCTGGAGTCAGAATTCTTGAATATCCTTGTAAGGGGGAGTTCTTTAACTCATCCATGTCCTATGAGGAATCGCTCCAGGCAGCTGAGGACGAGATCCTTTGCAATGTGGCGGCACTGGCCGGAGCGGGGCATGACCGCCGGGTAGCGCACCTCACGGGAGGAGTGGACTCCAGAGTTGTCCTGGCCGCAACATTGGCGGCTGGCATCTCCGACAAATTTTCGTACTACTGCTCCGGTGGCCCTACGGAACCGGACAAAATAGTGTCCAATCAGCTTGCACTGGAATATGGACTGACTACTACCGATCACGGAGGTCTGGACAGTAGAATAGGGCCCGCAAATTTGGAGCAAGAGCTCCTGTGGCCTTTTCAGCACACGACCGGGATTATCTCTGGCGTCGCGCAACCCGGGAACCTGCGCACTTCAACATCTATAGCCAGCGGAGGCTATGGCGAATTGTTCCGATCGTTTTACAACAGAGGCAGCGTCCACTCGGGAACAACTCAAGAGGCCGGCGAGCAAATGTTTGGGAGGCTTGCTTTCGGAACAGACACCAACCGGCGGCTGTTTTCTGACACGTTCTCTGGGCTTGCGGAGTCGAAAATTGAGTCGATCAAAGCGAACGGTGCTGAAAATGGCGTCCGGAAGGATGCGCAGTTGGACTATTTCTACCTGAATCGGCGCAACAGGTATTACGTGGGCGAAATCACCAGATCATTCTCGCCTTTCGTCTCACGGTTCGATCCCCTTTACTCTCTTGCTGGAGCGTCACTCGGCCTGCGGGTAGATGGCGTGAGTCGGCAGGCGAACGTTATCGGGATGGACCTGATGGAGCGAATGGCACCTGGCTTGTCCGCATTGCCGTTTGACTCGGACCGATTTGCAGGAGCCTACAACAGCCTGCGCGGGAGGCCTGAGGCGCGCGAATACCAGCACTCAGGTGTGCCCGAGCAAGATGGCGTGACTCGAATTCGGATGGAGAATGCTGCCAGCATCCAACAAACCCGGCCCACGCCCGCTGACCGCGAACGGGCGAACAAGTTGCGCATGACTCCGAGGCTCATTGCCCAATTCCCAGTCATCAGGGAAGGGCTCAGAGAGCTTATCGACGGACTACCGCGAGGAGAGTTCCCTTCGGTGTTCAACCCAAGAGCGGTGTCCCTGCTTATTGACCGTGAGCCTAACCACCGGGTCTATTATCGAACGGCTCGAGACCTGTACGCTGCCCTGCTTTGGTACGCCAAGGGGTAGGTCCTGTGCCAAATCCGCCCCGGTATTTCGGTTCGGTAACGCGACCTCCTATGCTTGGGTGGAGTCTTTGCAAGGCTGGGGGCGAAGTAAGCGTAAGGAAACCGGTAAATGAGCAGTAGTGTCCTGACAATCCGTGGCGGAGTTCCCCTGGCGGGGCGCGTCAGCGTCCGAGGAGCCAAGAACCTCGTACCCAAGGCCATGGTGGCGGCGCTGCTGGGCAATGAGCCCTCAGTCCTGCGCAATGTGCCGGAGATCAAGGACGTGGAGGTTGTCACCTCCCTGCTGCAGCTGCACGGTGTCACGGTGGTCAAGGACCCCGTTACCGGCGATCTGACCCTGGATCCCAAGGATGCCAAGACTGCGCCGAGCACCGCGATTGACGCCCACGCCGGTGATTCACGTATCCCCATCCTGCTTTGCGGGCCGCTGATCCACGCCATCGGCGAGGCCTTCATCCCGGACCTGGGCGGCTGCAAAATCGGCGACCGGCCCATTGACTACCACTTGAACGTTCTGCGCCAGTTCGGCGCGGTCGTGGAGAAGCGGCCGGGCGGGATCAACATCTCGGCACCCAAGGGTTTGCACGGTGCCAAGATCTCGCTGCCATACCCTTCCGTGGGCGCCACCGAGCAGGTCCTCCTGAGTGCCGTCCGCGCTGAAGGCATCACGGAACTCTCCGGTGCTGCCACCGAGCCGGAGATCATCGATCTCATCGCCGTGCTGCAGAAGATGGGCGCTATTATCAGCGTCCAGACGGACCGGACGATTCGCATCGAAGGCGTCCGCTCCCTGGGCGGCTACAACCACCGCGCCCTCTCCGACCGTAACGAATCGGCGTCGTGGGCATCCGCTGCTTTGGTGACCCGCGGTGACATCTTCGTTGAAGGCGCCTCCCAGCGGGACATGATGACCTTCCTCAACACCTACCGGAAGGTAGGCGGTGGAATGGACATCGGCGAGGACGGCATCCGCTTCTATCACAAGGGCGGCAAGCTGAATCCGCTGGTCCTGGAAACGGACGTGCACCCCGGCTTCATGACGGACTGGCAGCAGCCCCTGGTGGTAGCCCTCACGCAGGCCGAAGGCGTATCGATTGTGCACGAGACCGTGTATGAGAACCGCTTCGGCTTCACTGATGCTCTGATCCGCATGGGCGCCAGTATCCAAGTACACCGGGAGTGCCTGGGCAGCGTTCCGTGCCGCTTCGGCCAGCGGAATTTCCTGCACTCGGCGGTAATTTCAGGCCCCACCCAGCTGACCGGCACGGACATCCATATCCCGGACCTCCGCGGCGGTTTCAGCCATCTCATAGCCGCCCTCGCAGCAACCGGAACCTCCAAGGTCACCGGCATCGACATCATCAACCGCGGCTACGAGCGGTTCACGGAGAAACTGGCCGGACTGGGCGCTGACTTCGATATCACTTCTGAAAAGAAGTGGTGAAGCCGTGAAGGAATCGGCCAAGAGCGCGGCCACCTTCGTTGTTATTGCGGCTGTGACGCGCACTTTGTTGAACGGGATGATGAACCGGAAATGGGAGGGAACCGAGAAGCTCCCGCCCGGTGGTTTCATCGCAACCCCCAACCACTGCACCGAGATCGATCCCCTGGTTGTGGGTCATATGCTCTACAACCAGAAGCGGGCACCCCACTTCCTCGCCAAGGGAGCCCTGTTCAAGGTCCCTGTGTTGAGCTGGATCCTCAACGCCACCAAACAGATCCCTGTTGAACGCTCGACGGCGGGAGCGAACCGTGCACTGTTGCTCGCCCAGGAGATCGTGGAAGAAGGCGGGGCCATCATCATCTACCCCGAGGGCACGCTGACACGCGATCCCGGAATGTGGCCCATGAAAGGTCACACCGGTGCAGCAAGGCTGGCGCTTGAAGCCGGTATTCCTGTGGTGCCCATGGCGCATTGGGGTGCCCACGAGGTTTTCCCGCGCTACGCCAAACGCTTTAACCTGTTTCCCCGGAAGACGTCCAGAATCCTCATCGGCGAGCCTGTAGACCTGAGCGAGTTCGCTGACCGTCCTCTGGATAAGGCCACGTTGACCGAGGCAACGGATAAGATTATGGACGCCATCACCGGTCTATTGGCCGAACTGCGGCAGGAAGAACCGCCCGCCGAACGCTGGGATCCGTCCAAGCACAACCAGTCCAAGCACGGCAGATTCGTTGAGCGCGGCCAGGAGACCCCAGCCCAGGACGCGTCCGATGACGGGATTGTTGAACCGTGAACGATGGGATGACGAGCGCAGGGCTGCCTGCCGTCGTGGCGGCACCGCCGGCTTCCATCGCCGTGCTGGGCGCAGGATCCTGGGGGACCACCTTTGCCAAGGTGCTAGCTGACGCAGGCACGGCTTCTGGAGCGAGCTCGGTCATTCGGCTGTGGGGGAGGCGTCCGGAAGTTGTTGAGGAAATTAATGAGAAGCGGCTTAACTCCCAGTATCTGAAGGACGTTGAGCTGCCGGCCAGCATTACGGCCTCACTGGATGTTACGGAGGTTTTGGACGGTGCCGGCCTGGTAGTCCTGGCCGTTCCTGCCCAATCACTGCGGCTGCAGCTGCGCGAGTGGAAGCCGTTGATCGCGGCCGACGCGGTCGTCGTTTCCCTGATGAAGGGCCTGGAGCTTGGCTCAGATGCCCGCATGAGCGAGGTCATCAGCGAAGAGCTGGGAATCGGGGTGGAACGGATTGCCGTCGTTTCCGGGCCGAACCTGGCGATGGAAATTGCGCGGGAGGAACCAACTGCTTCCGTTGTCGCCAGCGCCGACGCCGCGGTTGCCGCGTGGATTGCGAGGGCGTGCACAGCCCCGTATTTCCGCCCGTACACGAGTACCGACGTCGTAGGCGTTGAAATCGGTGGAATCGTCAAGAACGTAATTGCTTTGGCCGTTGGCATCTGTGAAGGCAAACAGATGGGCGACAACACCAAAGCGTCGGTCATCACGCGTGGCCTTGCCGAAACCACCCGCCTGGCTTTGGCCCTGGGCGGTATGGCGCACACCATGGCCGGCCTCGCGGGGCTCGGGGACCTGGTGGCTACGTGTTCTTCGCCGCTCTCGCGCAACCACACCGCTGGAAGGCTGCTCGGGAAAGGCCTCACCCTTGACGAGGTGACGGCCGAAATGAATCAGACGGCTGAAGGTATCAAGTCCAGCCAGGCCGTGCATGAACTGGCGGGCAAGCTGGGTGTTGACATGCCCATTACAGCGGCTGTGGTGGCCGTCCTGGCCGGCAAGGTGTCCGTAGACCAACTTGGGCAACTACTGCTGGCCCGGGAACTGAAATCCGAAGGCGATTACTGAGAATGACCTTGAATGAAATACCCGATGGCACGGATGCGAGGCCGGGTAAACCCCGTGTGGCCGTGCTCTTTGGCGGCCGGTCCAGCGAGCACGCCGTCTCCTGCGTCACTGCCGCGGGAGTGCTGGGGACAATCGACCGTGACAAATACGAAGTCATTCCCATCGGGATCGCCAAGTCCGGGCAGTGGGTCCTGGCGTCCGGCGACCTCAGCGGCTGGTCGCTGGCCGGCTCTTCGCTGCCGGAAGTATCGGCGTCGTCCCAGACCGTGGCCCTTGCCGAGATCGGCGGCGAGCACCAGCTGATTGTGGCCGCTCCGAATGAGGTTCCACAGGAGTTGGGGACGGTCGACGTCGTCTTTCCGCTGCTGCACGGTCCGTTCGGTGAAGACGGCACGATCCAGGGCCTGCTGGAGCTTTCGGATACACGGTATGTTGGCGCCGGCGTGCTGGCGTCAGCTGTCGGTATGGACAAGCACTACATGAAGGTGGTGTTTGAAGCGGCAGGTCTCCGCGTGGGCCCGTACGTGGTGGTCACCGACAGGCAATGGGTAACCGCACCGGAGGACGTCAGGAAACGGGTTGACCAGCTGGGCTATCCCGTCTTCGTGAAGCCTGCCCGCGCCGGATCCTCCATGGGAATCTCCAAAGTGGATTCGCTGGCCGAACTGGACGCCGCCATTGAGGAAGCCCGCCTGCACGATCCCAAGCTTGTGATTGAAGCTGGGATTGTGGGCCGTGAGATCGAGTGCGCCGTGCTGGAGGGCAGGGGGAACAGCGAGCCCCGGACGTCCCTTCCCGGCGAAATAGCGGTCGCCGGCGAAGGCCACGAATTCTATGATTTCAATGCTAAGTACGTGGACGATGCTGCTGCGCTGAGCTGCCCTGCCGACATTCCGGAAGATGCCATTGCCCGTGTCCGCGAGTTGGCTGCGGTGGCCTTTGATGCCGTAGGTGCCGAAGGGCTTAGCAGGGTGGATTTCTTCTACACGCCTGATGGTGACCTGATCATTAATGAGATTAACACCATGCCCGGGTTTACTCCCAAGAGCATGTATCCGCAGATGTGGGCCGCGTCCGGACTCAACTACGGCGAGCTCATTGATGAACTGATTTTTCTGGCCCTGAACCGGAAGACCGGGCTGCGGTAATCCGTGGACCGATGGTTGAGCTTGTCGAAACTACTGGGAGGTAGGCAGATCCTGAAGTTCTTCCTGACCCACACAGCTCCTCGTGGCCGGAACTTTCGCGGCCGCCGCGGAGAGGTCTGCCAGCACGGTGGCGGAACTGATCGTGTTCGGGTCGAACAGGACTTCCGTAGCAGGCTCCCTGCCATAGGTGGTCAGCGTCCAGGCGGGGTCGCCCTCGCGGATTACCCAGTCCACGTCGTTGACGGTGACACAACGGTCAGTGGTTGGCCCGGGAACGTTGACGCCGCAACGGAGGATCACCTGGGAAGGATCGCCCCATGCCGCGGTCGCCTGGCTGTTGGTTTTCCGCAGGCCGGCGTCGCCGAGTTTGTCCGGAAGGGCGACCATCATCGGGGCGCATGCCGGGTTGGCAGCATCCTGCGCGGCCGTCACATCGACGACGGGGGAGCAGGCAGTGAGTGCCATGCTTCCGGCAAGCAGCACGAGGCCTGGGAGTGTGAAACGGCGGAGGCGAGCAGAAGATGGCACTGCCCCAGCCTACTGGGCAAGCGGCGTCGGGGCCGAACCAGGATGCGGCAGTGGAACACTCCGCGCGCCCCGTGGACAGCTACGGCGCTGGCTGTCAATTATGCTTGTACTCGGCACATTGTTTGGATTAGTGTGCATTTTTCAATGTTGCTTCGACGCCGTTCCTCGTGCAAAAGCGGAATTGCCAGTCGGCGCATGTTCGCTGGGGGACGGTTACAGATGAAATTCGGTCATGCAGTGCGCCGATATGGTGCCGCAATTGCCTGCGCCCTGATGCTGAGTGTTTGTGCACCTGCCGCCGGCACAGCGTACGGTCTGGCGACTCCTGCGGTACTTCTTCCAGTACCAGGTCCAGAAACGGGCGGAGAGCCGCCTACTGATCCTGGTGTTGTGGATCCTGGGACTGACCCGGGGACGGATCCTGGTGTGGTGGATCCCGGGACTGACCCGGGGACGGATCCTGGTGTGGTGGATCCCGGGACTGACCCTGGGACGGATCCTGGTGTGGTGGATCCCGGGACAGATCCTGGGACTGACCCTGGTGGGCAGGAGCCTGTTACCGATCCGACGGGCCAGATTCCTGCTGAGCAACCACTATCTCCGGTAGACGTCCTGCCTCCATCAGAGATCCAGATTCCTGCTCCGCTCCAACCGTCCTTTCCCGAGATTCCGGCCGTTGAGGATGAACCGGCACCGGTCACAGAACCGGCCGTTCCGAGCACGGCTCCAACAGCGGCGCCGGCGACGTCCGTAGCGTCCGCCCAGTCTGTTCTCCCGCCGCCTGTGGTCGAAGCCATCGACTCCGTTGTGGCTACAGCCTCGGGCAGCCCCTTGTACGTTCAGGTTCTAACTGTTGTAAGCCTCCTTGCCGCCGGCTTCCTTTACTTCCGAGTATTGGGTTCCAAAGGACGCCGTTCGCCCGTCAGGCCAGGCAAGTAAGGCTGAAGGTGACCGATCTCAGACACGACGCTCATCCCTCTGCCGATGCTCAACCGCTTCGGCTGACATTGCTGACGCACTCCTTCTGGCCGGAAAACAGTCCACCCCAGCGGCGTTGGTCGGCGCTGGTCAAAGAGCTCGCCGCTGCCGGCTGGCAAATTGACGTGATAACGCCTGTGGCACACACACCCCATGGCCGCAGGCAGCTTCCGCGAAGCCTCGCGGGCCATGCTTTCCGCAGCCAGCTTGGAAAGTACTCGGAGCTCATCCGGCGTGTGCCTTACTTGCGCCACGGAAACTCGCATGCGGCAAAGTTCATTGACCAGTGTTTCTCGGCATTGATGTCCATACCCGTGGGACTGCTGAGCAGGCGTTCAGACCTGCTGTTGGTCACGGCGCCCAGCCTTCCAATGCTGGGCACGGGCTATGTTTTGTCGCGGCTGCGCAAGGTGCCGCTCATTGTAGAGATGCGTGACGCCTGGCCGGACCTGGCTCGTGACGCCCGCTTGGTGTCCGGCAACGTTAAGAGTGTGGCCGAACGGGCAGTCGACTTTGTCCAGCGCAGGGCAGACCTGGTGGTGACGGTGACCGAAGGTTTCGCGGAAACCTTGCGCGCCAGGGGCCTGAAAAACGTGGCCACCATCAGCAACGGCGTCCTGCTTGATTCACTGCCGATCCTGGAACCCCCGGCACTTGAAAGGCCGAACTTTGAGGCCCTGTACCTTGGGAACCACGGGAAGAGCCAACGACTCGAGGTAGCCATTCAGGCCAGTGCCTTGGTGGGGGATTCGATGCACCTCCACATGGTGGGACACGGTGTTCAGCGGCCCGCCCTGGAACGGCTCGCCGAAGAACTTCATGCCCCGGTAACCTTCCATGACTCACTGCACGGGCACGAAGTGATGGAGCGCTACGCCGCCGCGGACACCTGCATTGTGTCGTTGCGCGATGACTGGAAATCGTTTGAAACCACAGTCCCGTCCAAGACCTATGAGGTCCTGGCCATCGGCCGCCACGTCACGGGCATCGTCCTGGGTGAAGCTGCGCGGATACTGGAAGATGCCGGCGCTGGGCATATTGTGCCCAGCAATCCGGAGGCCGTGGCTGCATTGTGGCGTGAGTTGGCAGCCGACAGGGGACAACTGGTGCGCAGCACAGACAGTCGACAGTGGGTCAAGCAACACGCAGACTATCCTTTGCTGGCAGTACAATACATGGACGCAATGCGCAATCTCCTTGCGTCGAAAAAGGTTGCCTCCAGAAGATGAATCAGCAACTGACAAATCTTCGCCTCGCGGCCGTAACCGCCAGTCAGCATCTGGTCGACGACCCGGCATTGTTATCTCTCCAGATTTCCCGACGTCTTCCCGCCCGGGTTATCCAGCCATTGGCCACGCTGGCATCCCGCGGTTTTGGAGCCAACAGCACCGCTGTTCCTGCGCTGCTTGCTGGCCTGATCAAGGGGGAAGAGGTCCGCGTCGTTGGGCTACTGGAGGATTCCGTTCAGAGCGCACAGCTGACGCCGGATCATGCCCGGGCTTTGGCTGACATCGCCCTCGTGGCCAATCGGCCGGATATCGCCGACTTCCTGTTGTCCCGCTCTGTCGGCGCCTCCCGTTTGAATCCCGTCAAGGCCCGAAGGTCTTGGTACAGCGGCGACGTGAGTGCCGCCGTCGCGCATTTGGAAAACGCCAGCACCGGCGCGGAACGCCGGCAGGGTGCGCGTCTCACTGCGGAACTCCGAATCCTCAGAGGGTGGCGTCCGTACCTCCCAGCCGTCGATTTCAATCCACTCCCAAAACGGGTGATGCACCTGCTGACGAATTCCTTGCCGCACACGGCAAGCGGGTACGCGCAGCGTTCACATTCCATCCTGAGCGCGCAGCGCGACACCGGATGGGACGTCATGGCTGTGACGCGTATCGGTTACCCGGTTCAGGTGGGCAAGCTCACCGCCCGTGCCGAGGATGTGGTGGATGGGATTACCTACCGTCGCCTGCTCCCGCCCCGGCTGGCAGCAACTATGGACAGTCGCTTGCAACAGCAGGCAGAGGAGCTGTTCGCTGTTGCAAAGGAATTCCGGCCGAGCGTCCTGCACACAACGACGCACTACATAAATGCCTTGGTGGTGCGGGCCGTCGCAGAGGCACTCCGTATTCCTTGGGTATACGAGGTCCGGGGCCAACTTGGTGATACCTGGGCCGCTACCAGAGGACCTGAAGCTCTGCTAAGTGAGCGCTACCGGTTGTCCAACGAGCGGGAGGCAGAAGCCATGCGCTCCGCGGACCTGGTGATCACCCTCGGGCAGGCGATGAAAGCGAACATTATTGCCTCAGGAGTTCCCGAGCAGAATATCCTCGTGGCGCCCAACGCTGTGGGCGGTGAGTTCCTTAAGGAGCCGATGGCTCCGGCAGATGCCCGCCAGGCACTTGGACTGAATCCGGACAAGGAACTCATCGGGACGGTGAGCAGCCTTGTGAGGTATGAGGGGCTGGACGATCTTATTACCGCTTTCGTCCGACTCGCGTCGAAGCGACCTGATCTGAACCTTCTGATTGTGGGTGACGGTGTTGTGCTGCCCGAACTCAAGGAACAGGCGCGAACTGCCGGTTTGTCCGCGAGAGTGATTTTCACCGGACGAGTCCCGCGAAGCCAGGCTCACTTATATCACCAAGCTTTGGACATTTTTGTTGTGCCACGTAAAGATCTCGCGGTGACGCGGGATGTGACACCATTGAAACCGGTAGAGGCAATGGCTGCTGCCCGCCCTGTGGTGGCCAGCCGTCTGCCGGCTTTGGCGGAAATCGTAAACGACGGGGATAGTGGCTTGCTGTGTTGCAGCCAGAACCCGGGAGATCTGGCCGCCAAGCTTGAGACCTTGCTGGAGGATGACCAGAGCCGCATCCGCATGGGCAGCAATGGGCGGCAAACAGTCTTGGATTCCAGGACGTGGACAGCAAACGCACAGTCCGTCAGTGTGGCCTACGAGAGAATTATGGAGCAGTACCGTTGACAACTCAGACGCCCACCGTGCCGGAAGGTCCGAAGCCCACCGTGGTGGAAACCTCGGTCAATCTGCGTGGTCTTAGGCGGGTCGGCCAGCGGCCGCCGTTCCTCGATTATTTGGTTGCACTCTGGGACTACCGGCACTTCATTTTTTATGATGCCCAGGCCCGCGTCCAGACCGGCAATGAGCAGGATCGCCTGGGCCGACTGTGGCTTGTGCTCGGTCCTCTGCTCAACGGCCTGATGTTCTACGTCATCATGGGCGTATTGCTGAAGGCTGGCTCGGGTGTCGAGAATTTCGTCGCCTTCCTGATCATCGGTGTTTTCCTGTTCCAGATGTCAACCAGATCAATCACAAGCTCATCGCGGGTGATCACAAGTAATAAGAACGTCATCCATGCCTTCCAGTTTCCGCGCGCCAGCCTTGTCCTGGCATCCAATGTAAGAGAATTGCTGGCC
The DNA here is from genome assembly GCF_049810315.1 of Pseudarthrobacter sp. J47. Taxonomy (GTDB): domain Bacteria; phylum Actinomycetota; class Actinomycetes; order Actinomycetales; family Micrococcaceae; genus Arthrobacter. The sequence goes on along the minus strand of NZ_CP187358.1, from coordinate 2,521,350 downwards.
AATATCCCGGTAATTCTCACCATGCTTATTTTGGTGATAATTCTGCCTGAGACCGAAGAAATCAGTTGGCGTTGGCTCCTGCTGATACCCATACTTGCGTTTCAGTTCTTGTTCAATCTTGGCTTTGGACTCATTCTGGCTCGCGTTGTTTCCGTGTTCAATGATGCCAGCCAGATTATTTCGTATGCTATGCGTCTCTGGATGTACGCGTCATGCATGTTCTTTTCTATAGACCGTTTCAATGAATACCCGACAATCAAGGTCATCATGGAGTTCAACCCGCTCTATAACGTGTTGCATCTTGCACGAGAGTGTTTGCTCTATGGCGGTGTTGGCGACTGGAAGGCGTGGATCATTCTTGCCCTCTGGGCGCTCGGTACCCTCGCCGTCGGGATGGTCTTCTTCTGGAAGGGGGAGGAAACCTATGGACGCGAACTCTGACCTTGAATTTGTGCAGGGAACGCCCGCTGTTGTAGTGGACAAGGTCACCATGACCTACCGCACCACGAGCCGGTCCCACAACTCGGCCACGGCGGATGCCAAGAAGATGTTTGGCATCCGACGGCCCGGGGGCGTCACTAAAACCGTGGATGTGCCTGCACTCAAGGAACTGTCCCTGGTGGTCCAGCACGGTGAATCCGTGGGGATTATTGGCCGGAACGGTTCGGGGAAAAGTACCCTCCTCAAGTTGATTGGCGGCCAAGTTCCCCCTACGACAGGAGCCGTGTATGCCACGTCCACGCCTGTGATGCTCGGCGTGAATGCCGCCTTGATTCCTGGATTGTCTGGAGACCAGAACATCGTCCTGGGTTGCCTTGCTATGGGCATGAGCCACGCTCAGATCAACGCGAAGTATGACGAAATCGTGGAGCTTTCCGGTTTGGAAGAAGCTATCCACATGCCGATGAAGTCCTATTCGGCTGGAATGAGTTCGCGTCTTCGGTTCGCGATCGCTGCAGCGATCGATCCCGAAATCCTCATTATTGACGAAGCTTTGAATACCGGGGATGCCCAGTTCAAGGATCGAACCCGGAAGAAGATGCTCGAACTTCTGGACCAAGCCGGAACCGTATTCTTGGTCAGCCACAGTATGCCCACCATCATCGATCTCTGTAACAGGGTCATTTGGATTGACCAAGGCGAATTGCTTGCAGACGGGGAACCGGCTCACGTGATCAAGTGGTACCGGATGTTTACCCAGAAACTTGCTGAAAAGGATCGCGTCGGCGCTTTGAAACTCCGCCGCCGAATGATTTACTCCTTGACTGTGCCAGACGTTAGTGACCGAAACTTTAATCGGAGAATGCGGGCGTGAAGAAAAACATCGCCAACGCCCGAAAATTTTTCTGGCACCTGCGTGCCGGAGGGCCAATGCAAGTTCGTACCTGGTTGGAGCGAGAGTCTTACGAGGCAGGGCACCGCAAACTCGAAACCATCAGGGGCGCTGAAGGAGCGTGGACGGGGCGCGGAAAAAGGAGGCGCTTGCAGTTCAAGCCAACGGATCCAAGCGGCGTTCGCGGTAGCGATCGTCTCAAACCTCGAGTGGCAGTCATTCTCGATGAATTCTCTGCTCTGGGCTTCGACGTTGAGTGGGATTGTATTCCTCTGTCGCCAAAGGCATGGCGGGAGGATCTTGCCGGGCGGGAGATTGACTTCCTCTTCGTCGAATCTGTGTGGCATGGACGGAGCGGCCTTTGGGCAGGTAAAATGGCCCGAACCGAAGAGCCCGGCGTTTTGGCGGAAATCGTGGGGTGGTGCAATGAGCACGATATTCCGACTGTTTTCTGGAACAAGGAAGACCCGCCCCACTACCTGGACTTTCTTCCTGCTGCCAAGCTGTTTGATTTCGTCTTCACCAGTGATGCCGGCCGCATACCTTCCTACCGTGAGGACTTGGGCCACGAAAACATCGCCGTACTGCCCTTTGGCGCCCAGCCAGCGGTTCACAATCCCGTGCGGCCCAGGTTTGGGTGGCATAGCCGCGACGTCGCGTTCGGTGGTATGTACTTCACCGAGAAGTATCCCGAGCGCCGTCAGCAGCTTGACATGCTTCTTGGTGCTGCCACAGCGGCTTCCGACGCCATGCCAACCGGGCTGGAGATTTTTTCACGACAATCCGGTGGAGACACCCGCTACACCTTTCCGGATGAGTACGCACCCCGTGTAGTTGGTTCCCTTGACTATCCGCAAATGCTCACGGCCTACAAGGCGTATAAGACATTCCTTAATGTAAATTCCGTGGTTGATTCCAGCACCATGTGTTCGCGCCGCGTCTTTGAAATTGTTGCGGCTGGTGCGGCCGTTGTTACCACCCCCAGCCCGGCCATTGAAACCTACTTCCGGCCGGATGAGATCTTTACCGTCTCCTCGGAAGCGGAAGCTGAACAACTACTAAGGGCATTGCAACGAAACCCCGCCATCGCCGAGCGCCAGCTACATAGGGGCCAACGAAGAATCTGGAAAGAGCACACATACCAGGCCCGGAGCAATCGAATCATTGAGCTTGCCGTTCCTGGAATGGTGGTCGAGCAACAGCGCCGGCATGTATCGGTGCTGGTCTCAACAATTCGTCCCTGGCAGTTGGAACACGTTTTTAGGACCGTGGGAAGCCAACGTGACGTGGACGTCGAACTGGTACTGCTGACGCACGGCTTCACCGCGGACGGTAACGAGATCCGGAAGCTCCAGGAACAGTTTGGTGTATCGGATGTAAAAATTCTTAAAGCCGAGCGTTCAGAATCTCTTGGCGCCTGCCTCAACCAATGCGTGGAAGCCGCGTCCGGCGAGGTGCTGACGAAAATGGATGACGACGATTTCTACGCTCCGGATTATCTGAGCGACCAGCTCTATGCCCTCCACTTCTCAGGGGCGGATGTGGTCGGAAAACAGGCCCACTACATGTACCTTGAACGGCGCAATGCCACCATCCTTCGATTTCCTGAGTGGGAGCATCGGTACACTCGGACCGTTATGGGGCCAACGATCATGGGCTCCGCGGGAATTTTCCAAGCCACCCTCTTTGATGACGTCGGGAGCGGCGAGGACAGTCTTTTCCTCAAACGGGTGATTCAAGGTGGTGGGTCTATCTACGCGGCTGACAGGTTCAACTACTGCCAGCAGAGGTATGGAGAAGGGCACACCTGGCAAGTCAGCGAAGAAGCATTGCTCGCCACTGGTGACGTGAAATTTTTTGGTAACTACAGGGACGAAGTCTCTGTCTGACAAAGGGGGATTTTCCCGCATGAACAAGATCAAAAACGTAGCGGTCATCGGACTGGGCTACATCGGGTTGCCTACTGCCGCGATACTGGCAGCCAACGGTATTGACGTTATTGGCGTGGACGTCAATGACAACACCATCGATGCCGTCAACCGGGGCGAAGTGCCCTTCGTCGAACCCGATCTGGCCTCATATGTGGCTGGCGCCGTAACCCAGCACAAGTTGAGCGCTTCGCGCGATACGCCGGCTGTTCAGGCGTACATCGTGGCTGTGCCCACTCCCTTTAACCCAGATCGCACCGCTGACGTGACCTACATCAAGGCGGCGGCACGCAACATTGCTCCGCAGCTTGTCGGCGGTGAATTGATAATCCTTGAATCCACTTCCCCTCCGGGCACCACTCAGCTGCTGGGTGATTACCTGATCAGCCTGCGCCCGGATCTCAGCCTCGATGGTGCCGGAGATAAGCCGGCCATTCATGTGGCCCACTGCCCGGAGCGTGTTCTCCCCGGCCGGATCATGATCGAGCTTGTTACAAACGACAGGATCGTAGGTGGCCTGACCCCCAAGGCAGCTGACTTGGCGAAAGACCTGTATGCAGTCTTCTGCCAGGGTGAGATCCTCGTCACTGACGCGACCACCGCCGAAATGGCAAAGCTGGTTGAGAACTCTTACCGGGACGTCAACATCGCCTTCGCGAACGAGCTGTCCGTTATCAGCGACAAGCTGGGTATCAACGTCTGGGAATTGATTAAGCTCGCCAACCACCACCCTCGCGTGAACATCCTGCAGCCTGGCCCCGGTGTGGGCGGTCACTGCATCGCCGTCGACCCTTGGTTCATTGTTGCCGCAGCGCCTGAGGAAGCCCAGCTGATCCGGCAGGCCCGCGAAACGAACGACCAAAAGCCGGACTGGGTAGTCGACAGGACAGTCCAGGCTGTAGCCGGCATCGTGAACCCTAAGGTTGCCGTGCTCGGTCTTGCCTTCAAAGCCAACATCGATGACCTCCGAGAATCGCCATCTGTTGCCATTGTTGAACGGCTTAGCGCCAAACTCGACGGTGCGGAACTGCTGGTAGTGGAACCGCACGTGACCCAGCTGCCCCGCCAGCTGAGCGGGCTCGCCAATGTTCAGCTCGGAAACTTGGATGAGTCCATTGCCTCGGCCGACGCTGTGCTGCTTTTGGTCGATCACGACGACTTCAAGGAATTCGACCACACAGTGCTGGCAGGCAAGCCGTTGGTGGACACCCGCGGAATCTGGCAGTAGAAACGAGCGGAACTGGCGGGAACCTGTGAAACATCCTGACGAGAGTGTGCAGACCTCAGCAATCCAGCTGGCAAAACGCCGGTTGTACGCTGCGGACATCGACAAGCTGATTGCCGACTATGAGCGGTTGCGCGGAAAAGAGAGCTCGGCGTCCCGCAAAGCTAAAGACCTGGCCAAGGACCTCGCCGCAATGCGCCGGGCCCGGGATTCGTTCAAGGCCAAACAAGAAGTTCTCAGCCGGGAAAATCAGCGCCTCAAGGAAACATTGAGCGCACTGCGTCGATCGCAGAGCCTCAAGGTCGGGAGGATGATCACGAAGCCTGCCAGCGCCGTCCGTTCATTGCCGGGGAAGCTTGCTTCAGCATTCAGTATCGGTCAATCGGAGCCATCGGCAACGCTTGCCGCTCTTGAGGCGAATCTGCCGCATCAATCCCGGGACCGTAGACAAACTGCTACGGCACCGCAGAAGAAGCCTGCGAATCAGGTCGACTATTCAACTCTGATCCAAGACTTTGAGTCCCAACCGTCCAAGGGCGCGCTGTACAGGCTGATATCGCACGAATACTTCGTCCGTGGTGAAATCGCGCTTCCTGCCGAACGCATCTCGGACAACCAGGATCTGGTTAAGGAAATGTCTGCCGCCGAGGCACGGGTCGCCGGTAACATCCTAGGACAGTCGGCCATACTCAAAACTTCACCATTTATCGCACCACGCCAGCCCAACTACGGATACCTCCCAGAGCATGGCCGGATTATGTATTGCGCGCACAGCACCGGTCAGTTCAATAGCAACGGCTATTCAACCCGGACAGCGGGCCTCGTGGCAGGGCTAAAAGAACGCGGCGAAGACGTCTTCGTTGTTGCCCGCCCCGGATATCCATGGGATGCGAAAACCGACGTGTCCGCTGTGGGAAAGCGGAGGTTTGAAAAGAAGGTCTCGGGCGTACGCCATGTATATAACCCCGGTGCCAGCTGGACCGAGGAACCCTTGGACCGCTACATCGGCCGCTCTGTGGATGTTTTCGTGCGGGAGGCCCAGCGCAGCAGGGCGTCCGTAATTCACGCAGCGTCGAATTACGTTACTGCGCTTCCTGCTTTGATGGCGGCACGAAGGCTTGGCATTCCTTTTGTGTACGAGGTCAGGGGACTCTGGGAGATCACAGAACTGTCAGATAAGCACGGCTGGGCCGAGTCGGACCGCTTTAAGTTGGCCGCTGGGCTGGAGGCATTCGTTGCCCGGGAGGCGGATGAGGTTTTCGCCATCACGGCGCAAGTTAAAGCTGAGCTTGTCCGTAGGGGTGTTGATCCGGACCGGATCACCTTGCTCCCGAATTCCGTGGACACGGCAAAATTTTCACCAATGCCGCCCCTACCCGGCCTCCGCAAGAAACTTGGGATCCCGGAGACTTCTGTCTTGATCGGCTACGCGGGAAGCCTCGTTGCTTATGAAGGCCTTGCGGACCTGATGGCTTCAATGAAGCTTGTGGGTCAGCAAGGAATCAATGCCCACCTGCTGGTCGTAGGCGATGGAAAGCAGCTCCCGGAGCTGAAAAATCTCGCCAAGGACCTGCAAATTGAGCATCTGGTTACATTCACCGGCCGCGTCCCGGCCAATTCCATCCCCGGTTACCTGAGCATTTTTGATATCGCACCGTGCCCCCGACGCCGTCTACCCGTCACCGAGATGGTCTCGCCCCTGAAACCGTTGGAAGCAATGGCGAGTGGCAAAGCCGTGGTGGTCACTGACCTGGCACCGTTGCGTGACATCGCAGGCGAGGAACAGCAGCGCGCGCTCCTGTGTGAACCTGAGAACCCTGCATCACTCGCTGACGCCATTGTTCGACTGGCCGAGGACCCGGAGCTGCGGATTGCCCAAGGGCGGCGGGCCCGTCTATGGACGCTCGAGTATCGCACTTGGGCGCGGACGGGCGAAGTTGCCACGGCCGCTCATCATCGCTTGCAGGAAACCAAGACCAGAACAGCAATACCCGCGGCGCGTGTGAGGGATCTCAAGATCGGGATCATTTCCGACGAATTCACCTTCCAGGGCCTTGCGCCGGAAGCACAGTTTGTGGTGATGAAGCCTGCCACGTGGCGCACCCAACTGCAGGGTGAACCCATCGATGCTCTCATTGTGGAGTCTGCCTGGGAGGGTGTGGAGGGGCTTTGGAATCACAAGGTCGGTTTCTACGATGACGACCAGTTTGCAACTCTTCGGGAACTTCTAGCCCATTGCAATGCTTCCGGCATACCCACTATCTTCTGGAACAAAGAAGATCCTGTGCATTTCAACAGGTTCCGGGTAACTGCTAAGTACTTTGACCACGTGTTCACTACGGACGCGGAGTGCATCCCGAAATATTGGGAGAGCGCCGGCAGCAGACTCAAGACTGTCTCATCCCTGCCGTTCTACGCGCAGCCCCGCTTGCACAACATCCTTCCCTCAACAAGGGACTACGAACATTCCGTTAGTTATGCGGGTTCCTTTTACGGCCAGAAGTATCCGAAACGTTCGGGGGAACTGGCCAGGATCCTCAATGCAGGGAAACCACACGGCCTGGCCATCTATGATCGCCAGCATCTGAACCCCGAAAGCCCATATCACTTCCCTCCTGAGTTGGGACCCTTTGTCCGAGGCGGACTGGCGTACTCAGACATGGTTGAGGCATATAAAGCCCATCCTGTTCACATCAACGTCAATTCTGTAGATGACTCACCCACCATGTTTTCGCGCCGTGTGATGGAAGTTGCCGCGTCCGGTGGGGCCGTGGTGAGCGGAACGGGAAGGGGTGTTGCCGAAGTCTTGGACGGACTGGTTCCCGTTATCTCGTCGCAGGCCGAAGCTGAACTGCTGATCAGCGAATGGATGTCCAACGAGGATGTCCGGATGCGGGACGCTTGGCTGGCCTACCGGCACATCCACCGGGGGCACACTGCAGCGCATCGTCTCGCGTACGTCCTGCGTACCGCCGGTCTGGTGGTCGACGCGCCCGAACCGCCGAGCTATGCAGTCTTCACGGATAATCCCAGCCCGGAATTTATGGCGCGCATGGAACGTCAGACGGTATCTCCGTCGATGGTCTTCGCACCGACTGAAACCGTGGAGGGAGTCACCCCGGCTGACGACTTCATGGATGCCAAAGGCCAGGCAGCGACTGCTCGCCTCGCGTTCATCGGGACGTGGTCGGATGTGTTCGACGATCGGACCATCTTCGAGGATTTGCTGACGGCAACCACCTTCGGAAACTGGCGCAGTATCGGTTTCGCTGAAGGTGGCTCTGCCCAAAAGGGCCTGGGCCTCGCACAGTATGGATCTTCGGACGCGGGAATGCCGGCGCTCCAGACCACGGCAACTGAATTCGACGGAGCCGATCTTAGCCTTCGACGATCCCTGCTTCGTGTCCCAGAGGAAGCAAAGGCTGCCGATGCCACCCCAGTAGCAAAGAGCATCCTCGTCGCCGGACACGACCTCAAGTTCGCCACGGCGATTGTCCAAGAGTTGTCGCGTCAGGGGCACAGAGTCGTATTCGATAAATGGAGCGACCATAACAAACACGACGAGGAGCTGAGCCGACGCCTGTTGCTGGAAGCAGACGTGGTGTTCTGTGAATGGGGTCTGGGAAACGCGCTCTGGTACTCGCGCAATAAGCTCCCACACCAGCGGATGGTGACGCGAGTGCATTCGCAGGAAATTTTCCGGCCGTACCTCAAAGACGTGTCCTTCCACGACGTCGACAAAGTCATCTTTGTTGGTCAGCACATTGCAGACATCGCCGTCCGGGACCATAACGTCCCTCGCTCCAAATTGCAGGTAATCCCCAACCCGGTAGATACTGACGGCGAGCCCGCAAGCAAAACAGACGAGACACGGTTCCACCTCGGACTGGTGGGAATCGTTCCGGCTCAGAAGCACCTCGATCGCGCCTTGGATGTGCTAAAGGGTCTAAGGGCCACAGATGACCGCTATCGGCTGTTTGTGAAGGGCAAACGCCCGGAGGACTTCCCCTGGATGGAGAACAGGCCCGAGGAAATGGCGTACTACCAGGAACAGTACGCCCGGATATCAGATGATCCCGATCTTGCAGGGGCGGTGGTCTTTGATCCGCACGGTGACGACATGGCGGACTGGTATCGAAAGATCGGAGTCGTCTTGTCAGTCAGCGACTTTGAGTCCTTTCACTTGACACTAGCGGACGGGGCCGTCGCTGGTGCCCTCCCGGTCAGCTTGGCCTGGCCGGGAGCCGATCAAATCTATCCCACGGCATGGCTCGCCGAGGATGTCCAAGAAATGATCCGGAAAATTGTGGTTACCAATATCTCCCCGGATACGTGGCGTCAGGGTTCTACCGAGGCACGATCATTCGTAGACGCGCATTTTGGCAAGAAAGACGTGCTAACTGCACTCTGCGGTGTCATCCTAGGAACACCATAGCCAAGTACCAACCGTTGGTAATTGCCAAAGCCCCATCGTGTATGTTCCGCGATGGGGTTTTGCTTATGCACCTGTCAGGGAACGGTTACCCACTTTGTGGTAAAAGCTGTCACTTCCCTCGTATCCCGATGCCTGTAATACACGCGGGCACGGTATTTGCCGGCTATCACGGGTCCAAAAGAGACCGATGTTGCTGCAGTGTAGGGGAGTTGCTCGACCACTTCGCTCTCGCGGAACAGCCGGCTGGAAACATCGTGATTAGGTCGACTGTTCACCGTCATTCTTATCGCATTCCCAACAACGCGAATGTCAGCGTAGTCTGTGTAGCCCGACATGGGTGCTGACCCACTGATTATGGAAGTCACGTGATCCACCAGGAATGACTTGTAAACTCCACCAATCTCAGAATGAGGCAACCCGGGCAGGACGGTCACCTGGATTTCCTTGGCGTGCCCGTGTGCATGCTCCTGCAGCGGCTTAACGTGATGCCGGTAGTGGTGGTCTTCCTCGCCGACGACGATGGCCAGCTTCGTATCCAAGCTCATTGACTCCACAGACCTGAAAATCTCACGGTTGAGTTCTTCAACCGCCTCGTCAGTCGTGGAGCCTGTCATGAATTGGAGCACATTGGGATGCGGTTGCTGAAGGAAGCTCCCAATCTTGACCTGTGGAGCTCCGACAATGACGTGGCCAGCACCGAAGGCAGCACCGTGCAAGATGGCGGCCGAGCCACCTTTCGAAGACCCTGCAGTGATAACGTCTTGTTTCGTCAGTCCTAACCGGTCGATCTCTGCGCCAATTAGTTCTTGAACCGACCGGAAAATTGCTTTGTCACCGTGGTCGGCAAGATAGTAGGCCCCTTGGTCGCCATGGTCGTCCAGGATATACAGGGCATTGACATCTACCGGGTCGAGAGACTGCTTGTAATTGAACGTGAAGTCGCCTGGCGCATGGATGGCTGTAAAGACGACAACAAGCTTGGACCGACCAACATCAGTTTTTGCCGGAGAAAACAGGTAGTTGAGGCCTCGCTCCGTGTTGCTGCGCTGCCAACCTTCAGATGGCTCCTGAAGTCCTCGATTTTTATAGAAGAAATCATTGAACCGTATGCTGGTCCGCAAGGACGCAGCATTGCCCTTGAAGCGGATTCTGACCACCGGCGCAGGAATTGACTGACCGAATTTAGGGAATCTCCAGCCAAGGTACTTCGGTTTGGTTTCGCCCTTATGCAGACTGACGGTGGTGGGTACGTCGGCCTCGAAATGGAGGTCGAGCATCTTCTTTCCGCCGTGGAACAGTTCGAATCCCTGGCCATGGAGGACTGCTTCAACTTCGGGTCCCAGATTCCACAGTAAGTCGTAGGTGTGATCGTCGGTGGAGGAGATGAGGTCGTCTACCGTAATCAGCGGCACGCCGCCTTCTTCACGGATATCTACGGTTCGACTATGCACCGTGTCTTTGAGCCGGGAAGTGCGGCCCGTGACATTAAAACCGTCCGGCCGGACTTCATGGCATTCAAGAGTCGTGAGGTCGCTGAACTTATCAGTTCGAGGCAGCGAACTTCCATCGACGATCAGCCCGTTATGGGCAAACGATGAGTACGCGTATTTGGTCAGCGGCTCCTTGTAGTCGTAGCCGTACGCCCCTGCCTCACTGAGGAGGTCTACACCTCCGCTTCTGACAAACAGGCTCAATTCGTCAGAGTGTTTGTGGTAGTCGGCGTTATAGGCGGCCGAAAAGAAGGCGAAGGTGGCATCGGGATCTGTCCACGAGCTTCTGTATATGGCGTACCCCGATTCGGGGAGGACCAGCGTTCGCCGGGTTGGCACGATGCCCATTTTGCCGGCGCTGGCGGCGTACGCGAACTCTTCACCCTGGAAGATGTTCAGCCGGGCAGCTTGGATCTCCTGTTTCTCGGTGGTGTCGCTGATCGGCGGGTACATACCGTCTGGTTTCATGGCGTGCGTGGCATATTCTGCCGCCCGATTCAGCAGTGCGCGGTAGTGGGGTACGTGCTCGTGTCCGCTGGGGGCAAGTATTGTAAGTATTCCATGAAGCTGTCTTGCAACCATAAGGTGGTACGTTGGCGTGTTCTCAATGTGTACACCTTCAGAAGTGAAAGCGCTCGAGAAATAATCAAACAGTCTGGCGGTTGCTGTTTTGAACCACTCGTTCCGCAATTCCAGCGGACTTTGTTCAACTATGACTGAGTAGTACAGGAGGGCAACATCCTGGAACATTCCGTGGTTGTTATTTCCTGCGTGAAAATCTGCTGTTGCCAGCAGCTCTGCTGTTTCAGCGCTGACGGCCAACAGGAACCCAAGGTCCTCATCGTTGATGTGGGGCCTGAGGACCTCTAAAAGACACGTCAGTTGGATGAGCCGTTGAGCAGTCGTTTCGTCATGATGGGAGATGGCCGGGATGGGGGAATCGAAGCCGAAACGCGAGGTCCACTCCCTGACGATGTCAATTGACCGAGAGGCAAGTTGCGCTGTGAACTTGTCTCCAGCCTGGATCGTGGAATGCCAGTCACTAAAAAATAGAAACCCGTGAAAGTAGCGTGCCCGGGTTCGCTGTGAAATTTCCATCCAGACTTCGCCGCCACCATACTGAATCGATCCATGAGCAGGCGTTGCAAATACTTCATCGTTAATGAATCGCAGAGCACGTTGCCGCCCGGCTTTTCCTCCCCTCAGGGGGAGCAGCTTTAGAACTGCCTCCCGCATCAGGGTGAAGTCGTGCCCGCTATTCATGAGATTCCTTGTCGTTCATTGCCGTGCGATCAGGAGCTAAATTCAGCAATCCTTGAACCCGAGCCCAACAGCTCCGCAATGGCTGCAACGGTTCGCTCCGAAGCCTTGCCATCGCCATAGGGGTTTACAGCGTTGGCCATGGAATCGAAGTGTTCCTGATCATGCAGGAGGCGGTCCACTTCCTTGACGATCCGTTCTTCGTCGGTCCCGATCAAGGTGACGGTGCCGGCATCAACGGCCTCGGGGCGTTCGGTGTTGTCTCGCATGACGAGGACCGGCTTGCCCAGGCTGGGGGCTTCTTCCTGGACTCCACCAGAATCAGTCAGCACAACATGTGCCAAGGAGAGCATTCGGGTGAATTCGCCGTATGCCAGGGGTTCGGTAACCAGCACGTTGGGCTTGCCTTCGAGGGCGGGAAGCACGGCTTCGCGGACTACCGGGTTCTTGTGGGCAGGAAGAACAATGGTCAGGTCCGGCTCGGCGTCGGCAATACGGGCCAGCGCACGTCCAACGCCGCGCATGGCGTCGCCCTGGTTCTCCCTGCGGTGCGTGGTGACCAGGAGGATCTTCCGACCGCTGGCGGCGAGAGCCTCAAGCTGGGGATCAGTGAACGGGATCTCCTTGTCCACCGTGGTCAGGAGTGCATCAATGACGGAGTTGCCGGTGACCACGATGTCCGCGGCGTTGACGCCCTCGGCCAGGAGGTTTGCCTTGCTGACACTCGTGGGGGCAAGGTGCAGGCTCGCGATCTGGCTGGTGAGCTTGCGGTTGGCCTCTTCGGGGAACGGGGAAAAGAGGTCGCCGCTGCGCAGGCCGGCTTCAACGTGGACCACAGGGATGCCGTGGTAGAAGGCTGCGATGGCGCCAGCGGTGGAAGTAGTGGTGTCGCCCTGAACGATGACTACGTCCGGCTTGTTGGTGGCGAACAATGCATCCAGACCGTCGATGGTCCGCGTCATGATGGCGGAGAGCGACTGGCCCTGCTTGAGGATGTTCAGGTCATGATCGGGGACGATGCCAAAAATCTCGTTGACCTGGTCCAGCATGGCACGGTGTTGGCCGGTTACGGTGACGAAGCAATCGAAATGCGGGGATTCCTGCAGTGCGGTGACGATAGGGGCCATTTTGATGGCCTCCGGACGGGTACCGAAAATTGGCATGACAACGGGCATTTGTTTCCCCCAGTGGGTTTTTGGTCGATGGCAACGTCTTGAACTTTACGGGACTTGCCAACGTTCCACTAAAACGGGCGATGTGTTCAACGCCGGGTCAGGACCAGAAAATGAGCGCCATAACAAGCGCGGTGATGGCCATGCACGTGAGAACTACCGCAGTGAGTGCAACCTGCCGCCGGCGCTGTTGGCGGTCCGCGGGACGCCTGATATTAAAGGTGCTTGTCCGGGACGGTGTACGGACTTCGGGGGCGGGCGCGTCCTCAGGCTTAGACTGCTGAGGCCTTACGGGCTCCTGCAACCGGGCGGGAAACGCCTCGGCGGATGCTGACTGCCAGAAGCGTCGCTGCTTCAGGTGACGCGGTGCTGGGGGCAGGGTATGACGTCGCGAATCCACCGCGTACTCCTTCCTGGCTGCCGTAATGTACTCGCAAAAGCCTAACCGGGGAGAGCCTGACCCACCATTCGGCCCTCCACGTCACCCAGCCTGCGAACCACATTCCGGCCGCAGGTTCACGTCCAGCAACCCGCCCGTTTCAATGACAAATCGCCGCAGCCACTGCAGCGAATCAAGGTCAGGCTCCGATGCCACCATGGCGACGGAAACGTCCGTGCATTGCCCCATCAGGGTCCCCGCCCGCGCCACGTGGTAAGACGACGTGACCACCGCAATCGAGCCCCACCCGTTGGTCCGGATCAGCCCGGCAATAGCCACCGCCTCGCCCCGGGTGTCCATGCCAACAGGCCGGAAACACACCAGCGACGGGTTCGGAAAGGAAGCGTCCCGGCAGAGCGCATCGGCCGAGGCATTGCCCGGCGTGTCCGTCCGGGAGAGCACCAGCACCGGAGCCTGGCCATAGTCCGCCATCAGTTCAGCAACGGGCAGCCGCTCGGCACTGCTGCCGCCCAGCACCACCACGGCCTCCACCGGTTCGACGGTTGGCCCGGGGGTATTGAGGCAAAACACAAAGATGGACGCAATGAACCATAGGGTCAGCAGCCCGGAAAGACTGTACGCCAAAGCCCTGGCCGCGGCGGTCCTCTTCTGATGCACCCTGCAAGTCTAGGTGCCCTCCCGCACCGGGAATGTCAGCCCCGCGCGGTAGCGTGGTTCCGTGCCCCAGAACGTCTTGACTGTGTCCGATCTCTCCGAATCCCAGCTGCTCTCCAGGATTTTCCCGCGCCTGGAACTGGATGCTGCCCACCGGCAGGCCACCGTGCTCGGCCCGGGCGACGACGCCGCCATCGTGTCCGCACCGGACGCCCGCACCCTGATCAGCATCGACACCCAGGTACAGGACCAGGACTTCCGGCTGCTCTGGCCAAACGGCTATGCCACCACCGGCGCCGACGTCGGCTGGAAGGCGGCGGCGCAAAACGTCAGCGATATCAACGCGATGGGCGGCACCCCTGTTTCGCTCGTTGTCAGCCTCACCCTCCCGCCGGATGCTGCCGTGTCCTGGGTGGAAGACTTCGCTGGCGGCCTGGTCAGTGCCATCCGGGGACTGGGTGCCTCCCGTTGCTCGGTGGCGGGGGGAGACCTGGGCCGCGGCCGCGAAATTTCCGTGACGGTCGCCGTGCTGGGAACGCTCGACGGCGGCACAGCAGTTCTGCGGTCGGGTGCCCGACCCGGAGATGTTGTGGCCCTCGCGGGAACCGTGGGCAGGGCGGCCGCAGGGCTGGCGCTCCTGGAATCCGGCCGGAACGTCAACAGCCTCACCCAGGAGCAACGGGCCCTGCTGGACAACCAGTGCCGGCCCGTTCCGCCCCTGGCCGCCGGCCCGGCCGCCCGGGAAGCAGGCGCCACTGCCATGCTCGATATCTCTGACGGCCTCATCCGGGACGGTGCCCGGCTCGCGGCGGCGAGTAACGCCGTCGTCGATCTCGACCCCGCCGCCCTCCTGCCCCTCGCGGCACCGTTACGCCCGGCGTCGGACCTCCTTCAAAGTGATCCGATGGCGTGGGTGCTGGGCGGGGGAGAGGACCACGGATTGCTGGCCACATTCCCTCCGGATATACAGCTGCCACCCGGATTCACTGCGATAGGCTCAGTACAGGCCCTTGTTGCCCAACGTCCTGGAAGTCAAAACAGCACAGGCGTCACTATCGCGGGACAACCCGCAGACACCGTGGGATGGGATCACTTTGCACACTAAAATTACCGCCAACGCGCAAGCGATGAAGCGGTGGTTGAGCAAGGCAGAAACAGCCCTGGGAAACCACAGTGACCGCCTGAACGCCATCAATATCTTCCCTGTTGCGGACGGCGATACCGGCACCAACCTCTACCTCACCGTGCGTGCCGCATCGGCGTCGCTGGCGGGCCTCGATCCCGGGGTGACGGATGTCGGATCCGTCCTGGCCACCGCCGGCCAGGCAGCCATGGAGGAAGCCCGTGGAAACTCCGGAACCCTCTTTGCCGTGTTCCTCGGCGCCGCCGCCGAACCCCTGAGGGGCAACAACCGCTTGACCGCAAGCCTGCTGGCAGCAGCCCTGCACCGGGCCCAGATCCGTGCCTGGTCCGCACTGAGTGATCCCGTTCCCGGCACCATGCTCTCCGTGATGGAATCGGCCGCAGCTGCTGCCGACGCCGTCCACTCCGAGCACCCCGCGGACGACAGTAACCACGCCCTGGGGCTGGCCCTCGACGCCGCCGTGAACGGCGCGCTCGCAGCCGTCATCCGCACCGAAGAGCAACTGGACGCCCTGCACGCTGCGAAGGTGGTTGATTCCGGCGGGGTGGGCATGCTCCTGATCCTTGACTGCCTGCGCTCGGCAGTGCTCGGTGAAGAACTGCAGACCGAATTGCTGGACGGCCTCCACGGCTACGACGTCCAGGATCCGCACATCCACACGGACATGCCCGTTGACGACGGCGTGGAAGTCATGTGCACCATCACGCTCTCGCCCCTGGATGCGGCCACCCTGCGCCAGCGCCTGGACGAGATCGGCGAGTCCGTGATCATGAGCCAGGTGGGTGGAACCCTGGACGATGAATCCGGCTACCGTTGGCGCGTCCACGTCCACGTCCCCCGGGCAGATGCCGCGGTAGCGGTCATCAGGTCACTGGGAGTTCCCAGTCACATCTCCATCAGCGACCTTGCCGTGCCACGGCAGCCTGAACCAGCGGACACCGGCGGGCATGAACGCTGAGCTGGACCTGGCCCTGGAACGCCGGATCGGAAAACGTTCCGCCGGCGTTATAGAGAAGCACCTGGGCATCACCACGGTGGGCGGGCTCCTGAACTACTTTCCCCGCCGCTACCTGGACCGTGGTGAACTGACCCGCATCAGCGAAATCCCGCACGATGAGGACGTCACGCTGATTGCCCGCGTGGTCTCCAACAGCAGCCGGCAGATGCGCGAACGCCGCGGCAGCATTACGGATGTCATTATCGCCGACGACACCGGACCCGGCCTGAAAATCGTGGGCGGCTCCGACTACCGCGGCAGTGTTCCCGGCACGCTCAAAGTCAGCTTTTTCAACGGCTTCCGCGCAAAGAGCGACCTCCAGCCCGGACGCCGTGCCTTGTTCTCCGGGAAGGTCACCAGCTTCAAAGGCGTCCTTGGCCTCACCAACCCGGACTTCCAGGTGCTGGACGAGGATCCAGACGTTCCGGGCGTTGATCCGGAAGCCCTCGCGGCCCGCCCCATCCCCATCTATCCAGCCACCGCCAAGCTGACCAGCTGGTCCATTCAGAAGGTTGTGGAGACTTTGCTGGAGACCCTGGACCTGGACAGCGTGCCGGACCCGCTTCCCGCCGATATTGTGCAGCGGGAGAAGTTCCTGCCGGCAGCCGAGGCCTACCGGCAGATCCACGTTCCCGCCACCACCGGGGACTGGCAGCAGGCGCGGAAGCGTTTCCGCTACCAGGAGGCGCTGGTGCTCCAGTCCGCCCTGGCCCGCCGCCGCGCCCAGCTGGCGGCCGAGGAAGCAACGGCGCGCCGCCCGGTAGCCGATGGTTTGCTGGCCGCCTTTGATGCCCAGCTGCCGTTTACGCTCACCGCCGGGCAGACCGCCGTCGGGAAAACCCTGACCGAGGAACTGTCGCAGGATTCGCCCATGAACCGTCTGCTGCAGGGCGAGGTGGGCTCCGGTAAAACCATTGTGGCTCTGCGTGCCATGCTGCAGGTGGTGGACGCCGGTGGCCAGGCCGCGCTGCTGGCACCCACCGAAGTCTTGGCTGCCCAGCACTACGAGTCGATCCGGCGAACCTTGGGCCCGCTCTCCAGGGACGGCCTGCTGGGCGGGCTTGGCGCGGACAGCGTGCAGGTGAGCCTGCTGACCGGTTCCATGGGGACCGCAGCGCGCAAGCAGGCGCTGCTGGACGCAGCCTCCGGCACGGCCGGGATCCTGATCGGCACCCACGCACTCCTCAGCGAGAACGTGCGCTTCTATGACCTCGGCCTGATCGTGGTGGACGAGCAGCACCGCTTCGGCGTGGAGCAGCGCGACGCCCTGCGCGCCAAGGCCAACAAGCCGCCGCATCTGTTGGTAATGACTGCCACGCCCATTCCGCGGACCGTGGCCATGACAGTCTTTGGCGACCTCGAAACCTCGGTGCTGGACGAGCTGCCGGCCGGACGCGCGCCAATCTCCACCCACCTGGTGGGGCTTGCAGAGAATCCCGGGTGGGCGGGCCGGATCTGGAGCCGCTCCCGCGAGGAGATCAGCCGCGGCCATCAGGTCTACGTGGTGTGCCCCAAGATCGGAGCGGATGACGACGGCGACTTCAGCCCCGGCGAAGCGGAACCAACGGGTGCGGATACCGACGCCGGGGGCCGGGAACTTGCCTCCGTCACCGGAGTGGTGGAGTACCTGCAGCAGGAACCCGTGCTGGCAGGCGTGAGCATCGCCGCCCTTCATGGAAAACAGGATCCTGCGCTGAAATCCGCCACCATGGCGGACTTCGCCGCAAACACCACCAGCCTGCTGGTCTCCACCACCGTGATCGAAGTGGGCGTGGACGTCCATAACGCCACCATGATGGTGATCCTGGACGCGGACCGGTTCGGCATCTCCCAGCTCCACCAGCTTCGCGGCCGGGTAGGCCGTGGCGGGCTCCCGGGGACCTGCCTCCTGGTCACCAACCTGGAACCCGGCCACCCCAGCCGCCGGCGCCTCGACGCCGTCGCCGCCACCACCGACGGCTTTGCCCTGTCCCAGGAGGACCTGAAGCTGCGCCGCGAGGGCGATATCCTTGGCGCCTCGCAGTCCGGTGGCCGGTCCACCTTGAAGCTGCTTCGGGTGCTGGAACACGAAGACGTGATTGCCCAGGCCCGGCAGGACGCACAACTGTTGGTGGGCAAGGATCCTGCGCTCGCCGGCCAGCCGGCGCTCGCCGCAGCCATTGACGAATACCTGAACCCGGAGAAAGAGGCGTTCCTTGAACGTGGTTAGCAGGCGGCCATGAGCCGCATCATTGCCGGTGCAGCCGGTGGCACTCCGCTGGTCAGCGTGCCCGGATCCCTCACCCGTCCCACCACGGACAGGGTCAAGGAGGCGCTGTTCTCCCGGCTGGACGCCTTCGAGGTGGTGGCTGACGCCCGGGTCCTGGACCTGTACGCGGGCTCCGGATCGCTGGGGGTGGAGAGCGCCAGCCGCGGCGCCAACACCGTGGACCTGGTGGAATTCGATGCCAAGGCCAGTGCGGTGTGCCAGCGCAACGCGGACCTGGTTAACGGTGTGGTGGGACGGAAGGTTGTTACCGTCCACCGCTCCCGGGTGGAATCGTTCCTGGAACGGGCCGGCGCGGGAACTTTGTGGGACCTGGTGTTCCTGGACCCGCCGTATCCTTTGGACGAGCCGGGCCTGGCCACAGTGCTTGCCCTGTTGCAGCCGTTCCTGGCCGAAGGCGCAGTGGTGGTGGTGGAACGGTCCGCCCGGACTCCCGAACCCACCTGGCCTGAAGGCGTGGAGCGTTTTGCGGAGCGGAAGTACGGGGAGACCCGGCTGTGGTTTGCCGAGCCCGCGCCGTCGGAGGCTGAGCCTGAAACTGAGCCAACGGAGCAGGCAGACCAGGCCTGATCAACCCGACAGTGCGTCCAGGTCCACACCGGTGAGTACCCTGGCCGGGTGGGGTCCACGGGCGGCGAGTTCGGCACTCCACTCCTGCGGCCAGGGGAACTGCGTGCCGGCCAGGATGATGTTCCCGGGATACCGTCCGCTGAACATCCCCGCTTCGCCGAACGCGGCCACGTCCGTCAGCACAGACCGCATGGCCGCCACCTGGCTGCGCACCAGGGTAAGCCCTGGTTCGTCGCCCACGTTGATTACCAGGACCCCTGTCGGCGTCAGCCGGCCTGCGGCCTCACGATAGAACTCCGCCGTGGCAATGTGGGCCGGCGCCTCCGGTCCGGAGAAAATATCCAGGATCACGACGTCGAAGCGGAGTTCGGAGTCGAGCTGGCCCAGTGCTTCCCGGGCGTCTCCGGTCCAGGTTTCCAGCTGCGTTCCGGCGGGCAGGGGAAGATGCTGCAGCACAAAGTCCAGGAGCTCACGTTCAAGTTCGACGGCGTGCTGCCGCGATCCAGGCCGGACGGCCTGGATATAACGGGCAAGGGTCAGGGCCCCGGCGCCGAGGTGCAGGGCCCTGATCGGCTCGCCTGCCGGGGCGCAAAGGTCAACGATGTGGGCGATCCGGCGGAGGTATTCGTAGAACACCTCTTCCGGGTGCTCAAGGTTCACATGGGACTGCTCGGCGCCGCCGATGCTCAGCACGTACGCGCCGTCGATAAAAGGATCAGGCTCGATCGAGGCATGGGCGCCGATGGAACGCAGGTAGCGGCTGGGTGCCGGGCTGCCTGCTGCCATCAGAGTTTGCTGCCCAGGGTGGCCAGCCGCCCGGCGGCTTCTTCAAGCAGTTCCACCTTCTTGCAGAACGCAAAGCGGAGCAAGCTGCGGACCCGCTGCGCGCCCTCGGGGTGGCAGAACACCGGAACCGGAATCGCCGCAACGCCCACCAGGGCGGGCAGCCGGCGGGCCAGGTCCACGGAATCGGTAATGCCCAATGGCGCCGTATCCACGTTCACGAAGTAGGTGCCCTGCGGGGTGAAGACGTCAAAGCCGGCAGCACGCAGGCCGTCACTGAGGATGTCCCGCTTGTGCTGCAGGGCGCTGGCGGCGCCCATGTAGAACTCATCCGGCAGGGCCAGTCCGGCTGCCACGGCGCCCTGGAACGGCGTACCGGAGCTGTAGGTGAGGAATTGCTTCACCGTGCGGACCGCCGCTACCAGCTGGGCGGGGCCGCTCAACCAGCCGACTTTCCACCCGGTGAAGGAGAATGTCTTGCCGGCCGAGGAAATGCTGATGGTGCGCTCCGCCGCGCCGGCAAGGCTGGCCACCGGTACGTGCTGCACCCCGAAGGTGAGGTGTTCGTACACCTCGTCCGTGATGATGAGGACGTCGTGCCTCACGGCAAGGTCCACGATGCCCTGCAACAGGTCAGCGGGGAAAACCGAGCCGGTGGGGTTGTGCGGGTTGTTCAGCAGGATGGCCCGGGTCCGGCTGCTGAAGGCCGCTTCCACCGAGGCGAGGTCCGGAAGGAAAGCGGGTGCGGTCAGCGGAGCCGTCACATGGGTTGCGCCGGTCAGCGAAATGATGGCCCCGTACGCGTCGTAGAACGGCTCGAACGTGATCACCTCATCGCCCGGCTGGACAAAGGCCAGCAACGTCGCAGCCAGCGCTTCCGTAGCACCGGTGGTGATGACCACCTCCGTGTCCGGATCCACCTGCAGCCCGTAAAAACGTTCCTGGTGCGCGGCCACCGCTTCACGCAGCGCAGGCGTTCCCTTGCCCGGAGCATACTGGTTGGCCCCGGCTGCAATGGCCTCGCGGGCAGCGTCCTTCATGATCTGCGGACCGTCTTCGTCGGGGAAGCCCTGGCCAAGGTTGATTGCGCCCGTTTTCACCGCCAGCGTGGTCATTTCCTCGAAGATGGTGACGCCCAACTGACCGTCCCGCGAGAGGAGGTTGGCGCCGTGGGCGGTCCGCTGCCAGGGCGCGGCAAGGGCAGGGCGGTGGGCTGGTGGTTGCATCCAGTCATGGTATCCCGCACAGGGCGTGCCCGGACGGGCGCCATGCGGTAGGTTCGGATCATGCGACGCGCAGTGTGCCCAGGCTCTTTCGACCCCATCCACAACGGCCATCTTGAGGTCATTGCCCGGGCCTCCGGGTTGTTTGACGAGGTGATCGTGGCGGTGTCCACGAACTACGCCAAGAAATACCGGTTCAGCCTTGATGAGCGGATCGAGATGGCCCGCGAAACACTGGCATCCCTGCGCGGCATCATCGTCGAGCCTGTGGGGGAGGGCCTGCTGGCGGAGTACTGCCGGCACCGCGGCGCGTCGGCCATCGTCAAGGGGCTGCGTTCGTCGTCGGACTTCGACTATGAACTGCCCATGGCCACCATGAACCGGCAGCTCTCCGGAGTGGAGACGGTGTTCCTGCCCGCGGAGTCCCATTACCTCCACCTGTCCTCTACCCTTATTAAGGAAGTAGCTGACCTGGGCGGTGAAGTCTCTGACTTCGTACCGCGGTCCGTGCTCAAGCGCCTGCTCTCCACCGGGCCTTCCGGCGGCCACGCCCCCGGTTTGAGTCCGCTCGGATAATCAGGCTAAGATAATACGTCGGTCATATGTTCAACAGGAGTACTCATTAAAAGAGATGCTAGTTCGCGCTTGGTGTTTGACGTCAAGGATCTTGGGCGCAGCCCGGGAAGCATGCGGACACTGAACGAGCATGTACCCGCACCAAGTGATCTTGGTGTGGCATTGATTGGTGTTCAGGAAGGCTCGGATGTCGGGCTGGACCTGAGGCTTGAGGCCGTACACGAAGGAATTTTGGTATCAGGTACCGCAGACGTCGAAGTAACCGGCGAATGCGGCCGATGCCTGGATCCCCTTGCGTATGACCTCGAAGTCAATGTGCAGGAACTTTTCTTCTACGAAGGCATGCTGCCCTCGGACGAGGAAGACGAAGAAGAACAACGTCGAGTTGAGCACGATCTGATCGATCTTGAACCGGTGTTGCGGGACGCTGTAGTAACTATGCTGCCGTTCCAGCCGGTGTGCCGGGAAGACTGCCAGGGCCTCTGCTCCGAATGCGGAGCACGCCTGGAAGACGAGCCGGGGCACCACCACGAGGTCCTGGATCCTCGCTGGGCTGCCCTAGCCGACATGGCTAAGCCTGACCGGCAAAATTGATGTGTAAGTGTTTGTCTAGAGAGAAATGAGTTAGCCGTGGCTGTTCCGAAGCGGAAAATGTCTCGCGCGAATACCCGCGCCCGCCGCTCCCAGTGGAAGGCAACTGCCCCCCACCTGGTGAAGACCGTCGAAAATGGTCAGGTATCCTACAGCCTGCCGCACCAGGCTAAGGTCGTTACCGACTCGGCCGGCACCGCGCTGTTCCTTGAATACAAGGGCCGCAAGGTCGCTGACGTCTAATCGGCCACACGGCTGATGATGTCTTCAACTGAAGAGCTTTTGAAGCGTCTCGGTGTCTCCATTGACGCCGGGACGCTTCGTCTTGCTCTGACACACAGGTCCTATGCCTACGAAAACGGCGGCATACCCACCAACGAACGCCTCGAGTTCCTGGGCGACTCCATCCTGGGCTTTTCGGTCACGGATGCGCTGTACCGGGACAACCCGACGCTGCCTGAAGGTGAGCTCGCCAAGCGGCGCTCCGCCGTCGTCAGCACCCGCGCGCTTGCCGGCATCGGCCGGACCCTGGGCGTAGGCGACTACATCTACCTCGGACAGGGCGAGAAGCTCACCGACGGCAAGAACAAGGCCTCGATCCTGGCGGACACCATGGAGGCGCTTATTGGCGCCACGTACGTCTCCAACGACATCGAGACCGCGCGGCAGCTGGTCATGCGCCTGGTAGGTCCGCTCCTGAAGGACGCCGCCGCCCTTGGCGCCGGCACCGACTGGAAGACCAGCATCCAGGAACTGGCCGCCAGCAGGCAGCTGGGCTCCATCCAGTATGTGGTTGACGGTTCCGGTCCGGACCATGCGCGCACCTTCACGGCCGTGCTGCATGTTGGCGGCATACCCCGCGGTTCCGGCTCCGGCCACTCCAAGAAGGAAGCGGAGCAGGAAGCCGCCGCTGATGCCTGGCGTGCACTGTCCGCTGCTTCCGCTGCAGGCAAGGCCACTGCGGCCGCGTCCGCATCTCAGGAAACGACGCCGGGAAGCTAGGACGTGCCCGAACTCCCCGAAGTCGAAGTTGTCCGCAGGGGCCTGGCGAACTGGGTGGTGGGCCGCACCATCACCGGCGTGGACGTGGTGGACTCCCGTTCCATCCGGCGCCATGCGCTGGGTGCCCAGGACTTTGCGGGCAACCTCGAGGGCGCCGTAGTGCTGGACGCCGTTCGGCGCGGTAAGTTCCTCTGGCTTCCGCTGGCAGAGGCGGACGCCCTCCCGGACACCAACCTTCCTGATGGCGGCGGACCAGGGACCGCTCCGCGCGTGGCCCTGATGGCGCACCTTGGCATGAGCGGGCAGCTGCTGATGCAGGGCCCGGAAGTCCCGGATGAAAAACACTTGAAAGTCCGGCTGCGGCTCAGCCCCGCCGATGGCATGCCGGACCAGCTGCGGTTTGTGGACCAGCGCATTTTCGGCGGACTTTTTGTCACGGCAATGGTCCCCACGGATGACGGCGGCCCCGGCGGCCTGGGTGAAACACCGGAGCAGCTTATTCCGGTGGAGGCAGCGCACATTGCCCGCGACCCCCTGGACCCGGCATTCTCCTTTGACCTTTTTTACAGCCGGCTCCGCAAGCGCAGGAGCGGGCTCAAGCGGGTCCTCCTGGACCAGGGCATCATTTCCGGCATCGGCAACATCTATGCGGACGAAGCCTTGTGGCGTGCGAGGCTGCATTACGCCCGCCCCACTGAGACCCTGCGCAAAGCCGATGCCCTGACCCTGATCAGTCACGCCCAGGACGTTATGGCCGATGCCTTGGCAGCCGGCGGGACCAGCTTCGATTCCTTGTACGTCAACGTGAACGGAGCCTCGGGTTACTTCGAGCGCTCACTTAACGCTTACGGCCGCGAGGGCCAGCCGTGCGCCCGGTGTGCCGCTGAAGGACGCACCACCCTGATCCGCCGGGAGCAGTTTATGAACCGTTCCTCGTTCAGTTGCCCGGCCTGCCAGCGCCGGCCCCGCAACGGCCGCTGGTAGCCTCCCGGCCTGAAGCCCGTCCACGCAGTAGATTTGACGCCATAACAAGCATGATCAGCCACTCCAGGAGAACCTGAGTACTTTGCACCTCAAGAGCCTCACCGTCCGCGGTTTCAAGTCGTTTGCGTCGGCCACGACGTTCGACTTTGAGCCCGGCGTGACCGCCGTGGTGGGTCCCAATGGTTCGGGCAAGTCCAACGTGGTGGACGCCCTGTCCTGGGTGATGGGGGAGCAGGGCGCCAAGACCCTGCGCGGCGGCAAAATGGAGGACGTCATCTTTGCCGGCACGTCCGGCCGGCCACCGCTGGGACGTGCGCACGTCTCGCTGACCATCGATAATTCCGACGGCGCCCTGCCGATCGAATACAGCGAGGTCACCATCTCCCGGACCCTGTTCCGGACCGGCGGATCCGAGTACGCCATCAACGGGGCAGGATGCCGGCTCCTGGACATCCAGGAGCTGCTCTCCGACTCCGGGCTGGGCCGGGAAATGCACGTGATCGTGGGCCAGGGCCAGCTGGACAAGGTCCTGCACGCCACCCCGGAGGACCGCCGCGGCTTCATCGAAGAGGCCGCCGGCATCCTCAAGCACCGGCGCCGCAAGGAAAAAACCGTCCGCAAGCTTGAAGCCATGCAGGCCAACCTGCAGCGGCTGAGCGACCTCAACGGTGAAATCCGGCGGCAGCTGACCCCGCTGGGCAAGCAGGCCGAGGTGGCCCGCCGCGCGCAGACCGTGCAGTTTGATGTGCGCGATGCCCGCGCCCGGCTCCTGGCCCATGACCTTGTCACCCTCCAGGAGTCGCTGGAGAAGGATGTGGCCGACGAATCGGCCCTCAAGGAGCGGCGTGCCGCCGTCGAAAGCGGTCTGCAGACGGGACGGCAGCGCCAGGCCACGCTGGAACAGCTGGCGGCAGAGGCCAGTCCCCGGCTTAACGCGGCGCGGGACACCTGGTACCAGCTGTCCGCCGTCCGGGAACGGCTCCGATCGCTGGGCAGCCTGGCGCAGGAGCGCAGCAGGCTGCTTGGTTCCAGCGATGCCGTTCCTGATTCCGGCCGTGATCCCGATCAGCTGGACCGGCAGGCCCAGCGGGTGCGTACCGAGCAGGAACAGCTGGAACGCGACATCCTGGACAAGCAGAGCGCGCTGGCCACGGCCACCGGCACCAAGACTTCCGCCGAAGCCGCCCTGGTGGCCGAGGACAAACGGCTCACGGACCTGCTCCGTGCCGTCGCGGACAGGCGTGAAGGCCTTGCGCGGTTGGCCGGGCAAGTAGGCGCGGCGCGTTCGCGGGTTGAGTCGGCGCAATCGGAACTTGGCAGACTTCGGGATTCCGCGGCCGCCGGAGTGGAACGCCGCCGGAAAGCGCAGGCAGAGTTCACGGCCCTGGAAACGCAGGTGGCCGGCGTCGAGGAAGGAGAGGAAAGCCTCGACGCCGAATACGAGGCGGCCAGCGATGCACTCGACGCCCTGGCGGCAGAGATCGACGCACTCAAGGCACAGGAAGCTACGGCCCTGCGGGAGCGCGATGCCGTGTCCGCCCGCCACGATGCCCTGCTGCTGGGGCTTGAGCGTAAGGACGGCTCCGCGCATGTTGAAGCGTCCGGGCTGCCAGGCGTAGGTGCCGGGTTGGCCTCCCGTCTCACCGTTGAGCCCGGTTATGAGACGGCGATCGCGGCAGCGCTGGGTGAAGCCGCCGGAGCCGTTATCGTTGCCGATGCCGAGGCTGCTGCTGCCGCGATCCGGCTGTTGAAGGAGGACGACGCCGGCCGGGCTTTCCTGCTGCTGGAGTCGGCCCCGGGCCCTGACTCCCATGCCGCAACTGCCGCCGCGGAACTTCCTGAGGGTGCCCGGTGGGCAGCGGACCTGGCCACAACAGAGGGAGCCCACCGTGGAGCGGTGGCGTCGCTGCTGGCCGGGACCGCCGTCGTCGAGGACCTTGCTGCCGCAGCGGGCCTGACCGCGAAGTATCCACAGCTGACTGCGGTAACCCGCGACGGCGATGTCTGCAGCGCAGTACTGGCAGGGGGCGGTTCCGCCACCGCGCCGTCCATGCTGGAAGTGCAGGCTGCCGTAGACGACGCCGCCGGCCGCCTGGCCGGCCTTAACGCGGACCTGGAACGCACGCGCTTTGCACTCGCGGCCGCCAAGGCACGCAAGGATGAGACCCAGGAACGCGCGGACGCTGCCCTGGACCGGCTGCATGACTCGGACGCCCGTCTGGCCGCCGTCGCGGAGCGCCTTGGCCACCTCAACTCCGTGCTGCGCAGCGCCGCCGGCGAAAGTGAACGGCTCACATCCTCCCTGGCAGCCGCCGAAGCCAACATCGCCCGCGAGGAACAGGCCCTGGCGGACATCAGCGCCAGGCTGGCGGCGGCCCAGGAGGCACCCGTTGAGGAAGAACCGGACAGCGCGCATCGTGACGCCCTGGCCCTCGCGGCGTCGCAGGCGCGCTCCGCCGAAATGGAAGCACGGCTTGCCCTGCGCAGCGCGGAAGAGCAATTGGCCGCCACGCGGAACAGGGCGTCGTCCCTGGAACGCGCCGCCGCCACTGAACGGCGGGCACGCGAAGAAGCTGCCGAACGTGCACGGCGCCGCCGCATCCAGGCACGGCGGGCAGCAGCGGTGGTTGCCGCCGTCGACCAGGTCCTGGCCTTTAATGACGTCTCCCTGCAACTGGCAAAAACCGGGCTGGAACTGGCCGAGGAGGAGCGCGAGCAGCGCGACCGGGAACTGCTGGAACTGCGCGGCTCCAACGACCTCCTGGCGCGGGAGCTTGCCGAGCTGACGGACACGGTGCACCGCGACGAGCTGGCCCGTGCCCAGCACCGGCTGCGGATTGAGGCGCTGGAGACCCGGTCCATCGACGAGCTGGGCATGACGCCGGACGTGTTGGTGAAGGACTACGGACCCGACGTGCCGGTTCCGGTTGCCCCGGGAGAAGGCGCCGACAAATGGGCTGCCCTGCGGGTGGCAGTGGACGACGACGGGCAGGAAGTTCCGGAGGGCAGGCCGTTCGTGCGCGCCGAGCAGGAAAAGCGGCTGCGCAAAGCGGAACGCGACCTGGCAGCGCTGGGCAAGGTCAATCCGCTGGCGCTGGAGGAGTTCGCCGCGCTGGAGGAGCGCCACCAGTTCCTCAGCACGCAACTGGAGGACCTGCGCGCCAGCCGCAAGGACCTCCTGGACATCATCAAGGAAGTGGACGAACGCGTCCAGAAGGTCTTTTCCGAGGCATTTGAGGATACGGCCGCCCAGTTTGTCCGAGTCTTCGAACGGTTGTTCCCCGGCGGCGAGGGCCGGCTGGTGCTGACCGATCCCGAAGACATGCTGACCACCGGCATTGAGGTAGAAGCCCGCCCCGCAGGCAAGAAGATCAAGCGCCTCTCCCTGCTGTCCGGGGGTGAGCGCTCGCTGACCGCCGTCGCGCTGCTGGTGGCTATCTTCAAGGCCAGGCCCTCACCGTTTTACGTGATGGATGAGGTGGAAGCGGCCCTGGACGACACCAACCTTGGCAGGCTGATTACCATCTTCGAAGAGCTGCGCGAGTCCAGCCAGCTGATTGTCATCACGCACCAGAAACGCACCATGGAGGTGGCAGACGCCCTGTACGGCGTGACCATGCGCGGTGACGGCGTCTCCACCGTGATCAGCCAACGGATCAGCAGCGACGCGTAGCCGATTCGGCGTTTGTGAGAAGCTAGGGGAGTGAATGAACTCCTCCCAATTATTGTGTCCATTGTTGCTGCCCTGGTGGTTATCGGCGGGCTGATACCGGTCCTGGTCAAAACCCGGAAGAACATCAACCGGTACCCGGGGACCCGGGATGAGAACGATCCCGAGGCACCCGCCGTCCAGTCCACCGGCACCCTCCTGGAGGACCGTCCTGGTACTCCCGCCACCGTTGCCCCGCCCCTGGAACCGGGTACCGCCGTCGACGTTCCCGATGACGTTGCCGGGCTCGAGACTGTACCAGTCGAAACACCGTTGCCCGTGGCCGGCCGGCTGGTCCGGCTCCGTGAACGGCTGGTCCGGTCCAACAATGTCCTGGGCAAAAGCCTCCTGGCGCTGCTGTCCGCTGACCGCATCGACGAGAACGTCTGGGATGAGGTTGAGGAAACCCTCCTGATGGCGGACCTTGGCACCGAGCCCACCATGGAACTGATGAACGCCCTGCGCGAACGGGTGAAGGTGCTGGGCACCCGGACCCCGGACCAGGTGCGTGAGCTGCTCCGCGAAGAGCTCATCAGAATCGTTGATCCCACCATGGACCGCAGCCTCAACACCACCCGGCACGCTGACAGGCCCGCCGTCATGATGGTGGTGGGAGTTAACGGCGTGGGCAAGACCACCACCGTTGGCAAGCTGGCCCGCGTCCTGGTGGCCGAGGACAAAGACGTGCTGCTTGGCGCTGCAGATACGTTCCGTGCAGCCGCGGCAGAGCAGCTGGCCACGTGGGGACAGCGCGTCGGCGTTCCCACGGTGAAGTCCGACGTCGATGGTGCTGATCCCGCCTCCGTCGCCTATGAAGCGGTGAAGGCAGGCATTGAGCAGGAAGTCGACGTAGTGATGATCGACACCGCTGGCCGCCTGCAGAACAAGGTGGGGCTCATGGACGAGCTGGGCAAGGTCAAGCGCGTCATTGAGAAGCTTGCCGAGGTGGATGAGGTGCTGCTGGTCCTGGATGCAACAACGGGCCAGAACGGCCTGAACCAGGCACGCGTGTTCTCCGAGGTAGTGAACATCACCGGCATCGTGCTGACAAAGCTGGACGGAACCGCCAAGGGCGGCATTGTGGTGGCCATCCAGAAGTCGCTGGGCGTTCCCGTGAAGCTGATCGGACTTGGCGAAGGAGCGGATGACCTCGCGCCGTTCGAAGCCGAATCGTTTGTGGACGCGCTGCTGAACTGACCTGGTTGAAGATCCAGCTTCACCAAAAGGGAGTGGGTCCCGCCGCTGGTTTCCAGCGACGGGACCCACTCCCTTTTTATTCTTTTTATTGCCGTTACGCGTTATCTCAGTAGGTGTAGTTCAGTACCGTTACGGTTCCGGCCGTGAGCTTGATCTTCTGGGTGGTGTCCCCATAGCCGAAGCCCGGAGCCGTCAGCCGTTCGGCCACGGGCTTCGGTTCCGTCAGGGCGCCGTCGATCATGGTGGAGTCCTGGGCGGCGTAGCTGGGGCCCGTCATCTGGCTCATGGTTCCCGTGAGCGGCCTGCCCGGCAGCGTGATGGTGGCCTCCATCTGGGCTGCCGTCTCCGGGTTGTTCTCATTGACGATCACCACGGACGTGCTCCCGTCGGGATTCTGCAAGGCATAGCTGAAGGCCAGCCCGCCGCCCTTGCCGTCAACCTTCAGGAACTTGCCTTCGCCGAGCCCGGCGATCATGGACATACCAAAGAAGGCGGCGCGTCCGGACATCACGCCGTTGCCCTGCGGGTACGCCCCGGCGCTGCAGATGACGGACAAGGGAGGCCCACCCTTGCAGGTCAGCATCGAGCTGTGGAAGCCGACCTGTGTGATACCCAGTTGGGCGGCATTAAGCGCGTAGTCAACCGTCCATAAGGCGGAAGCGTGGGTTTTTGAGGTTTCATTCGAACCTGGGCAGGCCGCGATCCCTGTCTCCGGCAGCCATGTTTCCAGTCCGGCATCAGTCCCGGCCTTAAGTGCCGCCGACTGATAGTCCGCTGCACGGTCATGCATCAGCTGGCTCATCAGGTTCGCCATGGTGGGTGAGCCCTTGGGATCGCTTCCATCGCAGCTGTAGAGCGGATAGTTGTGGAAGGTGAGGATCTTCTTTTGCGGAATGTCGGCGTCGATAAACGGCTGCCACCATTTCTGGTCATAAGCACCAGGCCCGGCGATGGGAACAGTGGGGGCAACCTCATAGATCGCCCGGGCGTATACCTTCAGCTCCTCCAGGTACTTTTCAAGGCTGTAGCCGCTGGGCCGGACGCCGTTGTATACGAACCCGTTGGGCTCGTTGCCGATGGTCACGCTCAGGAGTTGGTCACCAAAGATGGCCGTGGCGTGTTTCATCATGTCCGCTGCGCGGGCCGGATCGTAATGGCCCAGGTCAACCGTGAGGCTCACCCTGGCGCCGGTAGCGTCCAGAAGCGTTTTGAGCCGGCTCAAATCGGCGGGGCCCACGGCACGGGCGGGCTGTGCGGCGCTGCTCGGGTAGCCCGGAACCGGCTCATTGCTGGAGGTCCAGAAGAACCTTCTATCCACGGCGTTGCCGCCGAAGCGCAGCACCGGCTGGTCCAGTTCGTTCAGCAGTTTGACCATAGTGGGGTTGCTGCTGCTGAGGTCTTCATCGCCAAGGTCAGTCGCCTCGAGTGAAATGCCCGTGAGGCCACGGGGAAGGGATGATCCTTCCAATTCCCCTGACACCTTCACATTCAGGGGCGCGACCGGTTCCAGGGGTGACCCGGCAGGCGGCCCGGCCTGTTCGTAGTAGCTCACGGCGGGAGCCGGCGGGAGCGTCTCGCTGGGCGTTGGTGTGGGCGTTGATGACTGCGTCGGCTGTTCCACAACCTGCGCAGCGGCATCCGGCCGGAACAGCTGAAACGCCAGAACCAGAACGGCAACAACGGCAACGGCGGCAACCGCGAGGGCCCACCGCTTCCTGGCGGCCTTCTTTTCAGTCGGGTTATTCCCGGCATTGGGGCCGGCCGGGGCAGGCGGTCCGGTAGGCAAGGGATCGGAATCAGGCATGCGTGATTTCTCCAACGGTTCGGCGGTGTTGGTTCCAGCCTAGCCAATAGTGGCGAGCGGACTGTTAAGTGGCTGTCGCCTGGCTCCGGTCCATGGGTTCCCGGACCGCCGCCCACGCGGTGCCGGCAAGGACCAGTACCAGTCCCGTGACGCCGAACGCCCAACCGTAGCCCCACTGGTCCGCAATCACGCCTACCAGGATGGGACCCGCAATCGCCCCGACGTCGGCCATCATCTGGTAGACAGCCAGTACCCGCCCGCCCGATCGCTCGCGGCCGATGATGTCCGCTACCGCCGCCTGCTGCGCCGGGCCCAGCATGCCTGCGCCCAGGCCGGCAACGGCTGATGCCGCCAGGAACCACCAGAGGTCGTGGGTCAACCCGATCAGGCCGGTAGAGACGCCGGTAACGAACAGGCCGGCGAGCATCATGGGCTTGCGGCCCCAGGTATCGGCGAGCCGCCCGGAGAACGTCAGTGCCGCAGCGTTGCCGCCCGCAAAGACCGCAAGTGCTGTGCCGGCAGCCGCGGGCCCGGCGTTCAGTGCTGCCGCAGCAAACAGCGGAACCGTGGCCATGCGCACGCCAAAGGTAGCCCAGCCGTTGGCGAAGCTGGACGCCAGCACCGCGCGGTACGTGCCGTTGGCCAGCCCTTCAGACAGCAGCATCTCCGCGGGGCCGGAGTCCTTTGCCCGGTGGGCGGCCGGCACGTGGCTGAGCATGGTCTGGACAACGACGGCGGCCAGCACCAGCGCCGCGGCATAGGCCAGGAACGGCACCCTCAGCCCAAACCCGGCCAGCAACCCGCCCAGCACCGGCCCGCAGACGTTGCCAATGAGGAAGGCGCCGGCGTAGGCACCGGACACCCTGCCACGGCTCTGCGGCGGCGCCAGCCTGATGACCAAGGCCATGGATGCCACCGTGAACATCACGGAGCCGATACCGCCCAGGCCACGGAAAACCAACAACTGCCAGTAGTTCTGGGCAAAGGCGCAGGCGGCGGTGGAAACGGCAACAATGAGCAGGCCGGTCACGTACACCGGCCGTTCTCCCCACCGCCCGATCAGTGCGCCGCCTGCCGGTGCGAACACCAGCCGCATAAAAGCGAAGATGCTGACGATCACGGCGGCGGCGGTAGCACCGACGTCGAACGTTGTGGCGAATTGCGGCAGCACCGGTGCCACCAGCCCGAATCCCAGGGCAATCAGGAAGGCCGCGAGCAGCATCACCTTAATATCGCCGGACAACGGCTCGCCCTTCGCCCGGAAGAGATTCAGGATCCGCGGATTGGAGCCGTTGGTACGGGCGTTGGCCTTCATTCTTCAGTGGTCCTCGGTGATGCGTCGTAGGGCCCGGTCACGGGGCGTTGAAACATAACCGTAACAAGTCGGAGACCCACCATTTACTTCGAAGAGGTTCTTGTAACAAGGCGGCAATCCAATTCCTCTTCGGGTGAAACACACGACGCCCAGAATCGAACGTAGAAACGCACCAGGCGTTTGGCAGGGCGGTTAGCTCCGCAGCATTCAAATTACAGGGAGGACGTGCACCATGGAACTTACTGCAGGTCACGTATGGCTTATGGTGTCGGCGGCGCTCGTGCTGTTCATGACGCCGGGCCTGGCATTTTTCTACGGCGGCATGACACGCGCCAAAGCCGCACTGAACATGATGATGATGAGCTTCATCTCCATCGGCATGGTCGGCGTCATCTGGGTGCTGTGGGGATACTCGATGTCTACAGGAGAGGGGTTCCTGCAGATGGTGGGCAACCCCTTTGCCTACTTTGGCCTTGAAGGGCTTGAAAGCCCTGACAGCCTGATCAGTGTTGGCTTCGCGGCTACGTTCGCGATCATTACCGTCGCCCTGATCAGCGGCGCCATCGCCGACCGCGCCAAGTTCGGCGCCTGGGCAGTGTTCGTCCCGGTATGGGTCACCCTGGTTTATTGCCCACTGGCATACATGGTGTGGGGCGGCGGACTGTTCAGCGCGGAGGGCGCTGTTGGTGCGGCACTCGGTGAAGCCATTGACTTCGCCGGCGGCACCGTTGTCCACATCAATGCCGGTGTGGCCGCGCTGATCCTGGTCTTCATCATCGGCAACCGCCGCGGTTTCGGTAAGGACCCGAACCACCGTCCCCACAACATCCCGTTCGTGATGCTTGGTGCCGCAATCCTGTGGTTTGGCTGGTTCGGGTTCAACGGCGGCGCCGCTGCCACAGCCGAACAGGGCGGACTCATCTGGGTCAATACGCTGGCTGCTCCGGCCGCTGCAATGCTGGGCTGGCTGATCACGGAACGGATCCGCGACGGACACCCCACATCGCTGGGAGCAGCCTCGGGTGTTGTGGCCGGCCTGGTGGCAATCACCCCCGCCTGTGCCAACGTCAGCCCCGTGGGAGCGCTGGGCCTTGGTGTCATCGCCGGCGTGGCCTCTGCACTGGCGGTGGGGCTCAAGTTCCGCTGGGGCTTTGACGATTCCCTGGACGTCGTCGGCGTCCACCTCGTCTCCGGCATTATCGGCACTGTTGCCCTGGGCTTCATCGCGCTGCCCGAGGACGGCGCGGGAGGCGGCCTCTTCTATGGCGGCGGCGCAGCCCAGCTCTGGGCGCAGCTCGCAGCGGCAGGCATTGCCATTGTCTACTCAGCCGTGCTGACCACCATCATTGCCCTGGCCATCCACAAGACCATGGGCTTCCGGGTATCGCAGGAACAGGAAACGGTGGGTGTGGACCTCAGCCTGCACGCCGAGACCGCCTACGAGTTCGGCGTCGGTGGACACGGCGGAAGCTTCCAGCCGCTCCATGACCTGATCACCGGCAAGAAGACCACCGAGACAGGCAAGGAGAGCGTCGACGCATGAAACTGATCACTGCAATCGTCAGGCCGGAAAAACTCGAAACCATTCGTGAAGGCCTGGAAGCCTACGGAGTACAGGGCCTGACGGTCAGCGCAGCCAGCGGCTACGGCCGACAGCGTGGCTACACAGAGGTATACCGCGGCGCGGAGTACAACGTTGACCTGCTGCCCAAAATCCGGGTGGAGGTCCTGGCTACCGATGACCAGGCGGACGACATCCTGGACGTCATCATTGCCAGCTCCAACACCGGGCGCGCCGGAGACGGCAAGGTCTGGACAGTAGAAGTATTCGAGGCGGTCCGGGTCCGGACCGGCGAACGCGGCGTGGCCGCGATTTAGGCGGATCCACAGCAACAAAAAGGGGCGGGCGGGTCATCTACCACGATGATCCGCCCGCCCCTTTTGCTGTACCGGCCCGGCGGCTACTCTTTTGCCGAGCCGTTCGGCGGAACGGCGAGCCAGCCCTCCGGACCCGGCCCGCCGGCGTCGTACTCTTCCAGGGGAACATCGCCGCGGTTCCAGGACCGCAATACGGGCTCGACGATCCGCCAGCAGTCCTCAGCGGTGTCCCCGCGCACCGACAGCAGGGGATCGCCATTCAGTACGCCTTCAAGGACTTCACCGTAGGGCAGCAGCTCCGAGGCATTGAGTTCGGACTTCAACGTGATCCGGTTCAGCGTGAAGATATCGCCGGGCCCGTTGACATCAAGGTCCAGTTGCAGTGTGTCCGGTCCAAACCCGATCCGCAACTGGTTGGGGGAGTCCAGGCCGGAGAAGCCACCCGGCAGGTGGGGCACCGGCCGGAAGGTGATCACCGCTTCCTTCCGCTTGGTGCCCAGGGCCTTGCCGGACCGCAGGATGAAGGGCACGCCTTTCCACCGCCAGTTATCGATCGCCACCTGCACCTCGGCCAGGGTTTCTGTGTTGCGGGCGGGGTCGACCCCTTCCTCCCGGACGTAGTCGGGAACGTCCTTTCCGGAAATGTTCCCGGCCGTGTACCGGGCCCGGCGGGTGGAGCTGGCGTACGGCGCCTTGATGCTGCTGGCCCGCAGGACGGCGCTGACGGCATCCCGCAGGTCCCGTTCCTGGATGGTGGCAGGGGCTTCAAGAGCCACCAGCGCCATGATCTGCAGCAGGTGGCTTTGGATCATGTCACGCAGCGCCCCGGCACCGTCGTAGTAGCCGGCCCGTCCCTCCAGCGCGAGGTCCTCGTCGAAGATTATCTCCACGCGCTCAATGTGGTCCCGGTTCCACACCGGCTCCAGGAAGTTGTTGGCAAAACGCAGCCCCAGGATATTGAGCACTGTTGCCTTACCCAGGAAATGGTCCACCCGGTGGATATGGTCCTCGGGAACCAACCGCACCAGCGTCCCGTTCAAATCCCTGGCGGATTCCGCGCCGGACCCGAACGGCTTCTCCATCACCAGCCGGGTGCCGGCCGGGACCTGATCCGGGTGCAGGGCTTCGCAGGCCAGTTGGCTGACGTGGGGCGGGAGGGCGAAGTACACGGCAACCGGTCCGGGCAGGCTGCCCAGCAGGCCGGCCAGGGCGCCTTCGGCCGTGACGTCCACGGCGTGGTACTCCGTGGATTCCGCCATGGCCTTCAACGCGGCCCTCCCGTCCCCGTCTGCGGCGCCCTCCGCTGCGGCGAACGTCTCTGAGACGCGTGTCCGCCATTGGTCCGCCGTCAAGGAATCGGAGCCGGCGCCAACAAGGGACAGGCCTCCTGCCCTGCCTTTGGCTACCAGCCGGGCAAGTCCGGGAAGCAACAGGCGGCCCGTAAGATCACCGGAGGCGCCGAGGATGAGCAGGGTTTTTACTGTCGTTTGGCTGGTCACCCTGCCAGCATGCCATCTTGGAGGCCGGTCTTGGTACCCTAGATAGTCGAGTCCGATGTCGGGCGGTTGGCCCGGTTGGTTCCGGCCATCAGCTTCCGACACTGGCGAGCCGGACTGGCCGCCATTTGTAGATCCACTGAAAGAAGTGCACGGCGCGTGTTCAATTCACTCTCTGACCGGTTGACAGCAACATTCAAGAACCTCCGCGGCAAGGGCCGTCTCACAGAGGCGGACGTTGATGCCACGGTCCGGGAAATCCGGCGTGCCCTCCTGGACGCTGACGTTGCCGTCGCCGTCGTCCGTGACTTCACGGGCCGCGTGCGGGAACGTGCCCTGGGCGTCGAGGTCTCCGGTGCGCTGAACCCCAGCCAGCAGATCGTGAAGATCGTCAACGAGGAACTCGTCGAGATCCTCGGCGGCGAGACCCGCCGTATCCGGCTGGCCAAGACCGGCCCCACCATCATCATGCTTGCCGGCCTCCAGGGCGCGGGTAAAACCACCCTCGCCGGAAAACTTTCCAAGTGGCTCAAGGGCCAGGGGCACAGCCCGCTCCTGGTGGCCTGCGATCTCCAGCGCCCCAACGCCGTCACCCAGCTCCAGGTAGTTGGCAAGCGCGCCGGCGTCCCGGTCTTCGCCCCGCACCCCGGTGCCACCTCCGAACTTGAGCACCCCGCCGGCGACCCCGTCGCCGTCGCCCGTGCCGGCGTCGAAGAAGCACGCCAGAAGCTCCACGACGTCGTGATCGTTGACACCGCCGGCCGCCTCGGCGTTGACGCCGAGATGATGGAGCAGGCGCGCCAGATCCGCAAGGCGATCGTCCCCAACGAAGTGCTCTTCGTGATCGACGCCATGATCGGCCAGGACGCCGTCAACACGGCTATGGCATTCGACGAAGGCGTCAACTTCACCGGCGTTGTGCTCTCAAAGCTCGACGGCGATGCCCGCGGCGGTGCCGCGCTGTCCGTTGCGTCGGTCACCGGCAAGCCCGTGATGTTTGCGTCCACCGGCGAAGGCGTTGACGACTTCGAGCTGTTCCACCCGGACCGTATGGCCTCCCGCATCCTTGACATGGGCGATGTCCTGACGCTCATTGAGCAGGCTGAAAAGAACTGGGACAAGGACGAAGCTGCCCGGATGGCGAAGAAGTTCGCCGACCAGGAAGACTTCACCCTGGACGACTTCCTGGCCCAGATGCAGCAGATCCGGAACATGGGCTCCATGAAGAAGATGCTCATGATGATGCCTGGCGCGCAGAACATCCGCCAGCAGCTGGAGCAGTTCGACGAACGCGAAATCGACCGCGTCGAGGCCATTGTCCGGTCCATGACCCCTCACGAGCGGGTGGCTCCGAAGATCATCAACGGCTCGCGCCGCGCACGTATTGCCCGTGGTTCGGGTGTACACGTTTCCGAGGTCAACGGCCTGCTGGAGCGGTTCGCCCAGGCCCAGAAGATGATGAAGAAGATGGCCCAGGGCGGCGGCATGCCGGGAATGCCCGGAATGCCGGGCATGGGCGGCGGCGGCGGTGCCCGCAAGAACGCTAAGAGCGCTCCCAAGAAGAAAGCCCGTTCCGGTAATCCTGCCAAGGCTGCCCAGGAACTGCGCGACGCCGAGGCCAAGCGCGCGGGTGCCGCCAAGGCCCTTCCCACAGGAGCGGCCTTCGGGCAGCAGGGCGGCGACTTTGATCCGTCGCAGCTGAACCTGCCCAAGGGCTTCGACAAGTTCCTCGGCAAGTAGCCCACCCAACTGAGTCGCAGTTAACGTCGTGAAAACGCGTTTTGGGAGCGTTAAATGCGAGTCAGTTGGGGGACCCGGTGGGGATGTCAGTGCCGCGCAATAGGGTGGGGTCATGTTCAAGCAGCGGATAGTTTTTGTCCACGGCGCGGGGCAGGCAGGCTCGGCCGCCTGGCCCCGGCAGCACGGCATGGCTTTGGACTATGACGCCCTGTTCCTGCGGCGCCACGGCTTTGATCCTGCAGCGGTCCCGGTCGAATCCTTCGCGGAGGACGTCTCCATTGTGTTGCGTTCGCTTGCCGACGACGGCCGAGGCGCCGCCGGTGGGCATGTAGTGGCGCACGGCCACGGAGCCATCGCTGCCATGATGGCCGCCGTCGAGCGTCCGGACCTGGTGTTTTCGCTGGTCCTCGTCGAACCCGATTGCTTGTCCCTGACGGCTGACCTTCCCGCAACGTCGGCCCACATCGCCCTGATGAAGGCCCGCCTCGATGAACAGGCCCAAACCGGTGAGGCGCCGCCCTGGGAAGCGCCGCTCCAGATCGTTCCGGGCGTTCCCACGCTGGTCCTCACCGGCGGGTGGGAGCCGTTGTATGAGGAAATTGCCGGATATTTGCGTGAGACCGGCGCCCTGCACCGCGTTGCTGCGGGCGGGCACCGGCCCCAGGACTCGCCGGAGGGCGATCACTTCATCCGGACCTTTATTGCAGAGGCC
This sequence comes from Pseudarthrobacter sp. J47, assembly GCF_049810315.1. GTDB lineage: Bacteria > Actinomycetota > Actinomycetes > Actinomycetales > Micrococcaceae > Arthrobacter. The sequence goes on along the minus strand of NZ_CP187358.1, from coordinate 2,483,466 downwards.
AGCCGTCGCCGGCGGACTGCCGCCTAGCTATCGGCCGGAACCCGGAGCTCGGGCAGGTAGACCTTGCCCCCGGCGGCCAGGAATTCCTCGCTCTTTTCCTTCATGCCGCTGTACATCCGGGCGATGGCCGCCTGTGAATCGGCGGAGCCGTACTCGTTCCGAATGTCCTGGCTGATTTTCATGGAGCAGAACTTGGGACCGCACATGGAGCAGAAGTGTGCGGTCTTGGCGGGTTCGGCCGGCAGGGTCTCGTCATGGAAGGCCTCGGCCGTGACGGGGTCCAGGGACAGCGCGAACTGGTCCCGCCACCGGAATTCGAAGCGGGCCTTGGACAGGGCGTCGTCCCGTTCGTGGGCTCCCGGGTGCCCCTTGGCCAGGTCGGCTGCATGGGCGGCGATCTTGTAGGTAATCACCCCGGTCTTGACGTCGTCCTTGTTGGGTAGGCCCAGGTGCTCCTTCGGCGTGACATAGCAAAGCATCGCAGTACCGTAGCGGGCGATCTCCGTGGCTCCGATGGCTGACGTGATGTGGTCGTAGCCGGGTGCAATGTCAGTGACCAGCGGTCCCAGGGTGTAGAAGGGGGCGCCCTTGCACAGCTCCTGCTGGCGTTCCACGTTTTCCCGCACCAGGTGGAAGGGGATGTGGCCGGGGCCCTCCACCATCACCTGGACGTCGTACTCCCAGGCTCGTTGGGTGAGCTCGGCCAGGGTATCCAGTTCCGCGAACTGTGCGGCGTCGTTGGCGTCCGCCGTCGAACCTGGCCGCAAACCGTCACCGAGGGAGAACGCGACGTCGTACTTGGCGAAGATTTCGCACAGCTCGTCGAAGTGCGTGTAGAGGAAGTTCTCCTGGTGGTGTGCCAGGCACCAGCCGGCCATGATGGACCCGCCGCGGGACACAATTCCCGTGACCCGGTTCGCCGTCAGGGGCACGTAGCGCAACAGGACGCCGGCGTGGATGGTCATGTAGTCCACACCCTGCTCGCACTGTTCAATCACGGTGTCCCGGAAGATTTCCCACGTGAGCGCGTTGGCTTCGCCGTTGACCTTTTCCAGGGCCTGGTAGATGGGCACGGTGCCGATGGGGACGGGGGAGTTGCGGATAAGCCACTCCCGTGTGGTGTGGATGTCGTCGCCGGTGGAGAGGTCCATGACAGTGTCGGCTCCCCATTGCGTGGCCCACTGCAGCTTGTCCACCTCTTCGGCGATCGAACTGGTGACGGCGGAATTACCGATGTTGGCGTTGATCTTCACCAGGAATGCCTTGCCGATGATCATCGGTTCGGACTCCGGGTGGTTGATGTTGTTGGGGATGATCGCCCGGCCGGCGGCAACCTCGGACCGCACCAGTTCGACGTCGCAGTTTTCCCTCAGCGCCACGAACCGCATCTCCGGAGTGATGGTGCCCTGCCGGGCGTAGTGCATTTGTGTCACCGTTTTATCGCCGACGGCGCGGCGGGGCACCGGCTGTGCACCCTTCCACTCGGCGGACGCTGCGCCACGGCGGACGGCCGACTTGCCGTCGTCGAGCAGGTTCCGTTCCCGCCCCGTATAGGGCTCGGTGTCACCCCGGGCGGCAATCCATTCCGCCCGGAAGGCCGGCAGGCCCACGACAGGGTCGCTGCCGGGCCCGGCCGTCCGGTAGGTGCGGAAAGGCCCATTGGGTTCCCCGTTGGGGGAGGGTTCGAGGGCAATCTCGGTTACGGGTACTCGAAGTCCTGAGGCGGCGTCCTCAATGTAGGCCAATGAATGGGACTTGAGCGACTGGGTGATGGCCTGTTGGGCTTGCGGGTTTCCCGCCTGCTCCTGGATTTGGGCAGGGCTGTGCTGTGTTACGGGGGTACTCAATGAATACTCACTTCCTTCGCCGGCATTACCCGGACAGGTTCAACGGTCGCAGGCAGCGTCAGCCTGATCTCAGCCCCTGCAGGGGCACCCGTGTGGTCAAGGGAAAACTACCACAGCCAGACGGAATGTCCTTGTCACATATCGCGGCAATAGGCTGGTGGCATGATCCGGATCATCGAATTCAGCGGAACCGTGCTCACCGGACCAGGCTCGGAACGGCGTGGCCTCTGGTCAGTTGACGGCAGGCTGACGTTCAACCGGCCGGAAGACGCCCCTGACTTGGTCCTGGACGGCTGGGTGCTTCCGGGATTTGTCGACGCCCATTGCCACCTCGGCCTGGGCGTCGGAGGAGCAGTGGATCCGGAGACCGCGGAAGAGCAGGCCCGGGCGGACCTTGCCGCGGGAACGCTGCTGATCCGGGACGCCGGTTCGCCCGCTGACACGCGGTGGCTGCAGGGGCGCAGGGATGTTCCCGTGATTATCAGGGCGGGCCGCCACATTGCCAGGAGCCGGCGGTACCTTCGCGGATTTGCCGAGGAAGTCGAACCGGATGCCCTGGTGGAGGCCATGCGGAAGCAGGCGAGGGCGGGCGACGGCTGGGTCAAGCTGGTGGGGGACTGGATTGACCGTGGCGCCGGGGACCTTGCACCTTCCTTCCCGGCCGACGTCGTCCGGGATGCCGTCAGCGCGGCGCACGATGAAGGGGCCAGGGTGACAGCGCACTGCTTTGGCGAGCAGAGCCTGGATGACATGCTCGACGCCGGCATTGACTGTGTTGAGCACGCAACGGGACTGCTTCCCAGGCACCTTCCCCGTTTTGTGGAGCAGGGAGTGCCGATCGTCCCCACCCTTATCAACATCGACACTTTTCCCGGCATTGCCGCCCAGGCAGAACCGAAGTTTCCGCGCTACGCGGCACACATGATGGCCTTGTGGGAACGCCGTAATGAGCGCGTCCGGGAAGCGTTCGAGGCCGGTATCCGAATTTTCGCTGGAACGGATGCCGGCAGCGTGATCCGCCACGGCCGGATCGCGGACGAAATCCTGGCGCTCCATCGTGCCGGTCTGCCCATGTCCGCCGCCTTGGACGCTGCTGCCTGGGCTGCCCGCGACTGGCTGGGCGCAGAAGGAGTGGCAGAGAACGCGCCGGCGGACGTTGTTGTCTGCCGCGATGATCCCCGGGCGGTTCCGGGAACCATCACGGACCTGGGGTATGTAGTGCTTGGCGGGCAAGTGGTCGCAGGCTACCGGTAGAACTCCCGACGGGTCTTGAATTCTATTGAAGCTTCAAGTAAATTAGGGGTTGAGCGCCTTCGAACCCCGAAGGCCGTCCATCCGGGAGTTTCGAATGACTGCAGAACCCACAAGCCAGGACCTCCTTCCTGCCGAGCTCACCATGGGCACCGTGATGCTCAAAGTGGGGGACATGAAGGTCATGACCGACTACTACCAGCGGGCCCTGGGGCTCGTTGTTGTTGCCGAACAGGACGGCGGCGTCTACCTGGGCAGGCTGGGACGTCCCCTGGTCCACCTCGCACCGGCGCCGGGGCTTAATCTTCCTTCGCGCGGCGAGGCCGGCCTCTTCCATACAGCCCTCCTTTTCGAGGATCAGGCTTCCCTGGCTGCCACCGTCGCAACCGCCGCACAGTTTGAGCCCACTCTGTATGTAGGCAGCGCAGACCACCTGGTCAGCGAAGCGTTCTATTTCACCGATCCCGAAGGCAACGGCATTGAGCTTTACCGGGACCGTCCGCGCGAGGACTGGAGCTGGGACGGCCGGAACGTGGTGATGGACAGCCTTGCCCTTCCCCCGCAGCGCTTCCTGGAAGAGCATCTGACGGAGCAGGCGCTGGCATCGCAGCCTGAGACGGGTGCCGACGTCGGGCATGTCCACCTGCAGGTGGGGGATGTGCAGACGGCGCAGGATTTTTACGTCGGAACCCTGGGATTCGAAAAGACGGCAGGATGGCATGGCCAGGCGCTCTTCGTTTCCGCCGGCGGCTACCACCACCACATGGCCATGAACGTCTGGAACAGCCGGGGTGCCGGTCCGCGCCGCGACACCCTGGGCCTCGGAGAGGTGCTCATCCACGTGCCCGGAACTGACGACGTCGGTGCGCTGGCTGACCGCCTGAAGGTTGCCGGAGTTGCGTCCCGCCATACGGGTGCGGAACTCCAGTTTGAGGATCCGTGGCGCAACCACATCCGGGTTGCCGTACGCTGACGGCGCTGCCCGCCTGCATCCACACGGACTGTCCGCCGTCCAACTGCTCCGCGCATGATCTGTTCTGCGTGATCAGCTCTGCGCGGGCCGTGCGTTAAGCTGAATCCGGACGCCGGCGCGGCCGTTATGGCAAGACCCGCCTGCCCGTGAAAAGCTGGCAACAGCAGTGCGACAGTGACGGAATGAGGACGGTTCCCATGGGCTTTACCGAGATCTTTGTATCCACCCACAAGGGTGCGCTGGCGCGCGCCGGCGAGCTCGAGGCCGGCAGCGGTTCCGGGGCCCGCAGCGTCCGGATTCCGGATATCAGCGATTTCGAAATCGAACAGCTTGGTGCCCTGGCGGGCGCCGCAGTGCACGCATCCGGCGCGGACACCGAGCTTTCCATGGTTGATGTTGCCAGCGACTCGCTCCTTGGCGTTCCGGAGCCCATGGTCCGGGCCCTGGCCGAGCTGCTGACCTTCGAGGCCGAAGACTCCGGCGACGACGGGGCAGGCAGCGACGTCCTGGCGGACGTGGCCGGCAAGTGGGCCGCTGAGGAAGACATGCCTTTTGATGCCGATCAGGCCGTTGGCTACGTGCGCCAGCTGGCCGAACTGGCTGCCTCGGTCGAAGCTGCCGAACGCACCGGCCTGTACGTCTGGTCCAGCTGACCATAAATGAGGCTTGCCACCTGCGGCCGGACTGATTGCCGGTAGCGGACCGCCGGGCGTGGCCCGGCTCGAAATTGCGCCGGTCATCTGGCACAATGGACAGGTACTCGATCTGCGCGGCCCCTCTCTCCGTGTCCGGATCCTGTCCTTTGAATCCCCAAGTATGGCCCGCCCCACGGGTGCAGAACGTCGGATTCGCCCCCTTTCTGAAACAGGAGTGACCACAAAAGTGGCCGTAAAGATTCGCCTTAAGCGCTTTGGTAAGATGCGCGCCCCGTACTACCGCATCGTCGTCATGGATGCCCGCTCCAAGCGGGATGGCCGTGCCATCGAAGAGATCGGCAAGTACCACCCCACCGAAGAGCCTTCGTACATCGAGGTTGACACCGACCGCGCGCAGTACTGGCTCGGCGTCGGCGCACAGCCGTCCGAGCAGGTTGCCGCGATCCTGAAGATCACCGGTGACTGGCAGAAGTTCAAGGGCCTGCCGGGCCAGGAGGGCACCCTCAAGACGAAGGCGCCCAAGGAAGCATTCGTTGCCCCGGAAAAGGGTTCCGTGATCATCCCGGAAGCCATCACCAAGAAGGCAAAGGCTGAAGCTCCGGCCGAAGCCGAAGCAGAGTCCACCGAGGCTGAGTAAGTTGCTGGCTGACGCGCTCGAGCACCTCGTCCGGGGAATCGTTGATTCGCCGGAGGACGTCAAGGTCAGTTCCAAGAACAACCGCCGCGGGGATACCCTCGAGGTCCGCGTTCACCAGGACGATCTTGGCCGCGTGATTGGCCGGCAGGGCCGCACGGCACGCGCACTGCGCACCGTCGTCGCTGCCTTGGCTGACGGCGAGCAGGTCAGGGTCGACGTCGTCGACACCGACCGCCGCCGCTAAGCGTCCAGCACTTCGGTATTGGTCCGGCCCCTCCACCAGTTGGTGGAGGGGCCGGACTGCTTTGAACGACAATTGAGTTCAGGGCGCACATGGTGCGCCACCCTGAACCAGCCAATCAACGTAAAAAGGAACCACATGCAGCTCCAGGTGGCACGAATCGGCAAACCGCACGGTATCCGCGGCGAGGTAACGGTCCAGGTACTCACCGACGCCCCTGAAGACCGCTTTGTCCCGGGCACTGAATTCACCGTAGAGCCCGCCTCCGCCGGTCCGCTGACGGTCTTGGGTGCCCGCTGGAACAAGGACATCCTGTTGCTGGCCTTCGAAGAGGTTGCAGACCGTAACCAGGCGGAGGCGTTGCGCGGAGCCAAGCTGTTCATCGAAACCGAAGAGCTGGACGAGGACGACGACGAAGGCTGGTACGAGCACGAGCTTGTGGGCCTCGAAGCCCGCGTTGGCACCCAGGTGGTTGGCACGGTGGCTGCCCTGAACACCATGCCTGTCCAGGACCTGCTGATGGTCAAGACCCCCGAGGGTGAGGAAATCCTCATTCCCTTCGTGGAGCAGATCGTCCCCGAGGTGAACGTCGAGGAAGGCTACATCCTCCTTACCCCGCCCGCCGGGCTGTTTGAGGTCAACGCCGAGGCATCCGAAGCATCAGCGGATATCCGCGACTCCGGCACCTCCACGGACGATGAGGACCGCGCCTGACATGCGGATCGACGTCGTCAGTATCTTCCCCGATTACTTTTCCCCGCTGGATCTTTCGCTCATAGGCAAGGCCCGCCAGGACGGATTGCTGGAACTGACCGTCCATGATCTGCGGGATTTCACTACTGACAGGCACCGGACTGTGGATGACACTCCATACGGCGGCGGCGCCGGCATGGTGATGAAGGCCGAACCCTGGGCCCTGGCGCTGTCCGCGATCGCCGGTTCCGGCGCAGGCCAAGAGGGGGACCAGGCAGGCGGGGCGCCCGCGTCAGGCAAGCCCGTCCTGATTGTCCCGTCACCGGCAGGGGAGCGCTTCACCCAGGCCCTGGCCTACGAACTGGCCGCCGAGCCGCAGCTTGCCTTCGCCTGCGGGCGCTACGAAGGCATTGACGAGCGGGTTGTGGAATGGGCGTCGGAGCACTTTGCTGTCCGCCCCGTAAGCCTGGGCGACTATGTCCTCAATGGAGGCGAAGTTGCCGTCCTGGCCATGGTGGAAGCCATTGGCAGGCTGCTTCCCGGAGTGGTGGGCAACCCGGAGTCCCTGGTGGAGGAATCGCATTCGGATGGCCTGCTGGAGTACCCGGTGTACACCAAGCCGTCCACCTGGCGGGACCGTGACGTTCCCCCGGTCCTGCTCAGCGGAAACCACGGCAAAATCGCCCAATGGCGCCGCCATGAGCAATTCCGCCGCACCGCTGCCCGGCGTCCGGACCTCATGGAGGGTTTCGACGCCGGAACGCTCAGCCGTGCGGACCGGAACGCGTTGTGGGAACTGGGGTACGCCGTGGTTGACGGACGCGTGAGGCTCCGGCAGGCAGAGGCTGAAGACAGCGCCCCAGGGAATTAGCGGTAACTGTCCCGATGTGGCAAAATTAGTCCTTGTGTCTACTGGGCGCGCGCCTGCCACAGGGGGAGCGACGCCAACAGCCAAGACACCACGGCCCCGTCAATCAGTGACTGTGCCGGACCAACACTTTCGACGGTAATTTCCGGGCGGTGCATTCCGCCCGGGCTTGACCGCCGTGACCCCAAAGTGAATGACCTGTGGCGTTCACCAGGAGTGGAATTATGCATATCCTCGATTCCCTGGACGCAGCTTCGCTGCGCAGCGATGTTCCCGAGTTCCGCGCGGGCGACACCCTCAAGGTGCACGTGAACATCATCGAAGGCAAGAACTCCCGTGTCCAGGTATTCCAGGGCTTCGTCCTGGGCCGCCAGGGCGACGGCATCCGCGAAACCTTCACGGTCCGCAAGGTCTCCTTCGGCGTCGGTGTAGAGCGTACCTTCCCGGTACACTCCCCGATCATCGACAAGATCGAGGTCGTCACCAAGGGTGACGTCCGCCGCGCCAAGCTGTACTACATGCGTGCACTGCGCGGCAAGGCAGCGAAGATCAAGGAAAAGCGCGACTTCAACACCGCCAAGTAGTCCTTCCGGACTTCAACGGCAGGTCCGCGGCAAAACCGCCCGCGCCGGAGCCATCAGCAACAGCGCGCAGGATTTGGACCATGGACAACACAAAACGCCAGCCCAGGAAACCGGGCTGGCGTTTTGTGTTGGCGGCAGTATTGCTGGCTTTCCTGGTCAGCGGCATCATCCGGTCGCTATGGCTGGATATCTACTACATCCCGTCAGCGTCCATGGAGCCGTTGTTTGAGACGGGGGACAGGATCCTGGTCTCCAGGACCGACTTTGCTGCTGAGCCAATCCGCCGCGGTGACATTGTGGTGTTTGACGGCAGGGGCTCGTTCGCGTCGCTCAAGAGCGGCAAGGGACCACTTGCGGACGGGGCTTCCGCGGTGGGGCAATGGCTGGGGCTCACGGGCAGCGATACCACCTACGTCAAACGGGTGGTTGGCCTGCCAGGGGATGAAGTGCACTGCTGCGGGCCCGATGGCCGGCTGGTGGTAAACGGCCAACCCGTCGATGAACCCTACATTTTTCCCGGCGATGCGCCAAGCCTGCAAAAGTTCACTGCGGTGGTTCCTGAAGGCCGGCTGTGGCTGTTGGGTGACCACCGTTCACAGTCCGCTGACTCCAGGAGCCTGCTCGGCGCCCCGGGTGGTGGAATGGTTCCTGTGGACCGTGTCATCGGCCGACCGGTCCAGATCATCTGGCCCCTTGATAGATTGGCATCGGTGCCGCGGCCCGCCGTGGACGCAACAACAGTAAAGGACGGACAGTAGATGCCCGAGAACCACCCAGGGACACCTGATCCGCACTCCGACGGCGTACGGGCCGGCGGAGACTCCGGCGGAACAGATGCCACGCCGGGCAGCCCTGCCGCATCGGAAACCCGCCCCCGCAAGGCCGCCGCGACCAACCCCGTCGGCAGCTGGCTGAAGGAAATCGCTACGGTGGTGGTGATCGCCGTCGTACTTTCCTTCCTCATTAAGACGTTCCTGTTCCGTGCGTTCTACATCCCCTCCGAATCAATGGTCAGCACCCTGGAGATGGATGACCGCATCTTCGTCAACCTCCTGGTTCCGGAACCATTCGCCTTGTCCCGTGGAGACGTTGTTGTCTTCCGCGACACCAAGGGCTGGCTCCCGGCCGTGCCTGAAACAGGTGCGGGCAACGGGCCCTTCTCCTTCATCCAGGACGGGCTGACGTTCGTGGGGCTGCTTCCGGACACCTCGGAACAGCATCTGGTCAAGCGCATCGTCGGCCTGCCCGGAGACCACGTGATTTGCTGTGACGACGCCGGTAAACTCAGCGTTAACGGTGCTGCCGTCGACGAAACCTACATCAACGATGCCGAGGTTCCCGAGGTGCAGCCATTTGACGTCGTTGTCCCCGAAGGCAAGGTCTGGGTCATGGGTGATAACCGGAACCACTCGGCCGATTCGCGTGCCCACCAGGACACCAACGGCGGGTTCGTTGACATCGCAGACATCGAGGGGAAAGCCTCGGTGATTGCCTGGCCCGTGAACCGCTGGACGGTGCTGGATAACTACCCGGACGTCTTCAAGAACGTACCCGCGGCAGGTTAGCCATGTCCGTAGCTCCCACACTGAGGCACGAAAAATCCTTCCGGACCGGCGGTGCCCGCTATCTTGCCGGCGTCGACGAAGTGGGCAGGGGTGCCCTCGCCGGCCCCGTGAGCGTGGGGATTGCCGTGGTGGACCTGGAGAAGCAGCGGCTGTTGAAGGATGTCCGGGACAGCAAGCTGCTCAAGCCGGCGGACCGCGAGCGGCTGGCACCCCTGGTCAGGAAGTGGAGCGTCGCGTCAGCGGTGGGGCACGCGTCGTCCTCGGAAATCGACAACCTTGGAATCATCGCTGCCCTTCGGCTTGCCGGAAACCGGGCTTTGCAGGACATTCTCGGGGCCGGTGTGGTCCCGGACGTTGTGCTGCTGGATGGCAGCCACAACTGGCTGGCGCCACCTGTCCAGGCCTCGCTTTTTGATGACGACGCGGGATTGGCAGAAGCCGTCCCAGGCTGCGAGGCGCCGGTGCATACCAAGGTCAAGGCAGACATGCAGTGCCTCAGCGTTGCAGCGGCCAGCGTTATCGCCAAGGTGGCGCGCGACGCGATGATGCTGGATCTTCACTCCGAATTCCCGGACTACGGATGGGATGTCAACAAGGGCTACGCCACCACCGGGCACCGGGATGTCCTGCGTGCTGCAGGGCCCACTCCGTATCACCGCGTGAGCTGGCGGCTCCTGGGTGAGGACCCCGTGCTGGAGTCCGTGGTCTGATGCGGCGGGTTCAAGGCCGATGGTGCAAGATGGAAGCATGAGTGCCGAGGACCTTGAGAACTACGAAACAGACATGGAGCTCCAGCTCTACCGCGAATACCGCGACGTTGTTGGACTGTTCAGTTACGTAGTCGAGACCGAGCGCCGTTTCTACCTCGCCAACCATGTTGACCTCCAGGCCCGCAGCGCAGATGGCGAAGTCTATTTCGACCTCACGCTGCAGGATGCCTGGGTCTGGGACGTCTACCGCTCCGCCAGGTTCGTCAAGAATGTGCGGGTCCTGACGTTCAAGGACGTCAACGTCGAGGAACTTCCCCGCAACGAGGAACTGGCTGTGCCCAAGGACGTTGACCTGGGCAACTGACGCCCGTTCTGTTCCTTCACTGTGCCCCGCACTGTTGATCCACTGTTCCTCCACACCGGCCCGTGACGGGCGGTTACCCACATAGGGGAACATAGCCCTGTTGCCTCCAGCACCGCCCCATCAGGCTGATGGTGGAGGTGGGTCATGAGAGCCAAAGACATACTGGGCCGGAGAGGCGAAGAACTCGCTGCCGGCTATCTGGAATCCCTGGGCATGCTGGTTGTTGAACGCAACTGGCGGTGCCCCGAGGGCGAAATCGACATTGTTGCCCTGGACGGTGATGCGCTGGTCATCGCCGAGGTCAAGACCCGGCGCAGCCTGGACTACGGGCATCCTTTCGAGGCCGTGGGGACGGCCAAGCTGGCCAGGCTTCACCGGCTTGGGTCGGCCTGGTGCCGCGACAGGGAACTGCGTATGCCACTGCGCCGGATCGACGTCCTCGCCGTGCTGGACGACGGCGTCAGCCAACCACTGGTGGAACACCTCAAGGGTGTCGGCTGATGGCACTGGGAAGAACCTACTCTGTAGCGCTGGTGGGGTTGAACGGCTACATCGTGGAAGTCGAGGCCGACATCGGCCAGACACTGCCGAACTTCCTTATTCTTGGCCTGCCCGACGCGAGTTTGAATGAGGCCCGGGAGCGCATCCGCTCTGCCGCCAAGAACTCCGGGATTCCGCTCAGCCGGCGCAAGATTACAGCCAACCTGATTCCGGCGTCGCTGCCCAAAAGCGGGTCCGGCTTCGATCTCGCCATCACCATGTCCGTACTCAGGGCCGCCAATGACATCCGGCCCACGGACCGGACGGTGTTCATCGCCGAGCTCGGCCTGGACGGCAGGCTCCGTCCGGTGAGGGGCATCCTTCCGGCTGTTATGGCCGCCGTCCAGGCGGGCTACCCGGACATCGTGGTAGCGCAGGCCAATGCAGCAGAGGCTGGGCTGGTTCCCGGGGCCAACGTCCGTGGGTACCGCACCCTGGCCCGGCTTGCATTCGACTTTGGGGCGGATCCCCAGGAGCTGGCGTTGGACTTCGACCCCCAGGACGCGGACGAGTCCGACGCCGGCGCAGGCCCGGATGTGCCTCAACCGGACATGAGGGACGTCTCCGGGCAGGGAGAAGCCCGCCGGGCACTTGAGGTAGCTGCCGCCGGAGCGCACCACGTCCTGCTCACCGGCCCGCCGGGAGTCCGATCTAAAGTGTCTATGCGTAAACGAGGCTCAGGCCCAACCACCTCACCGCGGTCTCCGGTGAAATCGAGGGGTGGGCAGAATCGGCCGAGTGTTCCGCCGCTCGAATGTCGGAGGCTCAAAGTATGCTGAACGAGCATCACGAAGGTCTGCAGAAGGGGAGCAATGAAGCTGGCATCGTTCCGGGTTCGCCGGTACAAGAACGTGTTGGACTCGACCGAGGTATCGGTGGAGTCGGATGTGACGACCTTGGTCGGTATGAACGAGTCGGGTAAATCGACGATGCTGGACGCGCTCTACCGGTTGAATCCGGTCTACGGAGATACGTTCGTAGAGCGGGACGACTACCCCCGCTGGCGGTGGAAGCGCGACGGCAGGAAAGAAGACCTCTCCGTGGTGTCGCCCATCCAAGCAACCTTCCAGCTGGACGAAGATGACCTCGAAGCGCTCCGTGACGAATTAGGTGAGGGCGTCGTCACGGCGGAGACCGTGACTATCGGACGACGTTACAATGGCAGTCTCTGGGTAGGGGTGCCGGTCGACGAGGCCCAGTTCTTGAAGAACGTGCTCAAAGATCATGCAGACGCCGAGGCCCTCTTGGAGGCGCACGACACAGTCGCATCGCTCAAGGAGGCCCTCGCAGCCAAGCCTAAGCCTGCGCCAGCCGTCGTCGACGCGGCCGGGGAGACCGAAGAGGTCCCTGACGAGAACGCCGCTGCCGACGCCGAGGTGTTGGAGAGGATCACGTCCCTGATCGGCGATGCAGAGGACCTGGGGGCGATCGCGAGGAAGACTGTGCGATCGCGGATGCCGAAGTTCTTCCGCTTCGCGTCATACCAGAACCTCGAGGGGCGAGTGGACGTCGCCACTCTGCGCACTCTGGACAACGAGCAGCCCGGTGCGTCGCCGAAGCAGACGGCCCGCGCGCTGCTCCGGCTGGCCGACACCGACATCGACTCCGTGACTGACGCAGAGTTCGAGTCCCGCACCGCGGAACTAGAGGCCGTATCCAGCGACCTCTCCCGCGAGATGGCTGAGTACTGGAGCACGAACCCTGAGCTGCGGATCAAGGTGGAGATCGAACCAGAGACCGTTGCAGCCTCGAACGGCCAGACGAGCGTCGTGCGCTACCTCAACTTCCGCGTCGAGGATCGCAAGCACGATTTCACGAACAACTTCTCCCTCAGGTCGTCTGGCTACCAGTGGTTCTTCTCCTTCCTCGCGGCCTTCAGCGAGTTCGAGGAGCGCGACGACGTGGTAATCCTGCTCGACGAGCCCGCGCTCACGCTCCATGCCAAGGCCCAGCGTGACTTCCTGCGCTTCATCAACAAGCGCCTCGCACCCGTCGGGCAGGTCATCTACACGACTCATTCGCCGTTCATGGTCGAGGAGATCGAGCGCGTGCGCGTTGTGGAGGACCGCGGTGAGGACATCGGCTCCGTGACGTCCTCAGATGCCCTGGAGGTCGGCGAGGACAGTGCCTTCCCGCTGCAGGCCGCCCTCGGATACGACTTGTCGCAGAACCTCTTCATCGGGGAACGGAATCTGCTCGTGGAGGGCCCGTCGGACTTGGCATACCTCGACGTGATCAGCCGGCACCTCCGCGACCAGGGACGCGACGGGCTCGACGAGCTCTGGCGGATCCTCCCGGCCGGAGGCGCATCGAACGTCCCCGCCTTTGTGGCCCTCCTCGGGCAGAAGGTGTCCGTCACCGTGCTCCTCGACTCCGGCACGGAGGGTGGCGGGAAGGTCGAGGCCGCGATGAAGGCGAACAAGATCGCCAGCAAACGTGTGGTGTTCGTCGGATCCGTCCTGGAGCAAAAGCACAGCGACATCGAAGATCTGTTCACCATAGGTGACTACCTCGGGCTGTACAACGAGGCATTTGGCACTTCGCACAAGGTGGGAGACCTGCCTAAGCATCCCGATCGGCTGATCCTCAGGCTGGAGGCGTTGGACGGCAAGTTCGATCATTGGCGTCCGGCGGAGATCCTGCTCCGCAACCCGGCCAAGGTCGGGAAGCTCTCGCAGACCACGCTGGGCAACTTCGAGAACCTGGCTCGGCGGATCAACGAGTCGCACGCGTGAGCAGTAACCCGTCGTATTCGGGTTACGCAATTGGTTGCCGGGAGGCACCCGCGTCAGGTGCGCCTGGGACGCACCTACCTGCCTTCTGGACGTTAACTGGCGAATGATGGGGCATGGGTGTCGCAGCCCTGCCGTGCCGCGTTCCCGATATCGGTGGGCGAGATGATCGTCTTGCCGGAAAGTGAATCTAGCTTTTTGGCCTTGGTCTGCACCCCCAGATTTAAAGAGCTCCCCTTCCAGTTGCAAGGGGAGCTCTTGAGGATCACGGGTTGGTTCAGTGTCCGCCGCCGAGTTTGCCGCCGAGCCGTTCACGCATCAGGATGCTGGCGTCGTTGAGGCCGACGATCTTCACGTCTTTACCGTGGTGGTGGTACTTCTCGGTAATGGCGTCCAGGGCGGCGATGGTGGAGGCGTCCCAAAGGTGGGAGGCGTGCATGTCGATGATGACGTGCTCCGGATCATGTGCGTATTCGAACTGGGTGTAGAGGTCGTTGGAGGAAGCAAAGAACAGCTCGCCGTCCACGGTGTAGGTGGCGGTCTCGTGGCCCTCAATGTTCTTGACGGTCCGCTCCACGGTGACGAAGTGGGCCACGCGGCGGGCGAACATTACCATCGCCACCAGCACGCCGACGCCGACGCCGATGGCCAGGTTGTGGGTGGCTACCGTGACGATGACCGTGGCAACCATAACCAGGGTTTCGCTCTTAGGCATCATCTTCAGGGTGCGGGGGTGGATGCTGTGCCAGTCGAACGTTGCCCAGGAAACGAAGATCATCACCGCGACGAGCGCCGCCATGGGGATCACGGAAACGACGCCGCCGAGGGCTACGACGAGGATAAGCAGGAAAACACCGGCCAGGAACGTCGAGATCCGGGTGCGGGCTCCGGAGGCCTTGACGTTGATCATGGTCTGGCCGATCATCGCGCAGCCGCCCATGCCGCCGGTGAAGCCGGTGACGATGTTCGCCACGCCCTGGCCCCAGGCCTCGCGGGTTTTGTGGGACCGGGTGTCGGTGACGTCATCGACGAGTTTGGCGGTCATCAGGGATTCCAACAGGCCCACGAAGGCCATGGCCAGCGCGAACGGGAAGATGACCTGCAGCGTCTCAAGGCTGAACGGCACATTGGGGATGAACAGGGACGGCAGCGATTCGGGCAGGTCGCCCTTGTCCCCGACCGTGGGGACGGCGACGGAAGCCAGGACGGTAATGAGGGTCAGGACCACGATCGCGACCAGCGGGGCGGGAACGACGTTGGTGAGTTTGGGCAGGCCGAACACGATCACCAGCGCCAGCGCCACCAGCGGGTAGACCAGCCAGGGGACGCCGATCAGTTCGGGGACCTGGGACATGAAGATCAGGATGGCCAGGGCGTTGACGAAGCCCACCATCACCGAGCGGGGAATGAAGCGCATCAGCTTCGCGACCCCGGAGAGTCCGAGGATGACCTGGAAGATCCCGGCAAGGATGACGGCGGCAATGAAGTAGTCCACGCCGTGGGACTTCACCAGCGGCGCGATGACCAGGGCGATGGCCCCGGTGGCGGCCGAAATCATGGCGGGACGGCCGCCGACGAATGCGATGGTCACGGCCATCGTGAACGAGGCAAAAAGGCCCAGACGGGGATCGACGCCGGCAATGATCGAGAACGCGATCGCTTCCGGAATCAAGGCCAGTGCGACGACGAGGCCCGCGAGGACCTCGGTCTTGAGCCGGCGCGGGGACTTCAGGGTTTCCCGAACAGACTGAAGCTGTTCGGGAGTGTAAGCGGGGGCATCCCCGGCGGTTTTGGTGGCCATTGCTGGCTCCGTTCATGGTCAAGAAGACGCGCGGGTGCGGCTTCGTTTTTGCAAATGACTGGGGGGCGCAGCGCCGCGCCGGCAAGAAGGGGACCTAGTCTTGAAGGTCTCACCCGACCATAGATAACCCTACTCTAACGTGATGGTAGAGTTTAAATCCGAACAGGACGGAGGCGCTGATGACGGTCAAGACCAGCAGCACCAAAACCATGCATATCGGCGAATTGGCAGAGCGGACTGGCCTTTCCCTGCGGACCATTCGGCACTATGACGACGTGGGGCTGCTGCCTGCTACTGCCCGGACGGACGGCGGGTTCAGGGTGTTCTCGGAGGACGACTTCGAGCGCCTCATGGTCATCAAGCAGATGAAGCCTTTGGGATTCTCGCTGGAAGAAATGGCTGAAATCCTTGCCCTCCTTGGAGCGCCGGACAGCGCGTCGCCGGACAAATCCGTGGCGCTGGCGGAATTCCTGGAGAGGGCTGTGCAACAGCGGGCCAAGATGGCGCGGAACCTGGCCCAGGCCGATGAGTTCATTCAAAGGCTCAGCGGCCCGTCCTGAGTAGTCGTCCCGGCAGTGGGCCTAGCCGCCTTACGGCGGTGTCTGGCGAAAAGTTGTGAGGTAGGTGTTGCAGCCCTGCCGCGCCCCACGCCTAAGCAAAGCAGCCGATCAGGTGGTAGTTTCGCGACCCATCCCGGACTTGAGAGTTGGTGCGGACTCTGGCGATCCTCCAGGCTGTGCCTATGCATCACGGGCGTGGGTTCACGACTCCAGGCCCGGCCGGGTCACGAGGTCGAGGCTATGCAAGATGTCCGTCTACGACGTCGCGCTTGCCGTTGGCCCCTCCATGATCTGTTGCAGCGGGTTGCCGTGGCAGGTCGGCGGCAACTTTGCTGCGGTCGGTGCCAGGCCCGTTGCGTCGGAGAGTTCATGCAGCAGATTGCGAAGACTCTCCGGAGCCCGAGCCGGCCGCGCTGGCAGGCCGGGGCAAGCTGGCCTGTCGGTAGTGCCGGTTCCTGGGCAGCAGGACCGCAGCGGCCAGCAGTGAGGCGATGAGGGACGCCGCCAGGATCCCTGTCGTCGCCTGATCACCATAGTTGTTGCCGTGGCCGAAGCTGAGCTCCGCGACCAGCAGGGAAACCGTGAAGCCGATCCCGCCGAGGAGCGAAACCCCGAAGATATCGATCCATTTGATGGAGCGGTCCAGTCTTGCCCTGGTGGCCTTGGTCAGGAGCCAGACCGTTCCGAGGATCCCGACTGGTTTGCCCACGACCAAGGCGATGATAATCCCGACGGTCACCGGGTTAGCGAACAGGGAGCCGATCCCGTCCCGGCCGCCCACTTGTACACCGGCGGCAAAGAAGGCAAACACTGGCACGGCGATACCAGCTGAAACGGGCCGCAGCCCGTGCTCCAGGATCTCGGCCAACCCCCCACCCGGGTCCCGTCCGCTTTTGGAGTGAGCCAGCGGAACAGCGAAGCCCAGCATGACCCCTGCAACAGTCGCGTGAATTCCTGAATTGTGGACCAGCACCCAGGCGGCAGCGCCCAAAGGAAGCAGGATCAGCCAGGCCGCTCCTCGTGTGCCGAAGAACCGCCGGTACCTGTGTGCAAGAAGGGTGTAGGAACTCAAGGCGAGCAGCACAACCAGCAGCGGTTCCGGACGAATGTCGTGCGAATAGAAGACCGCGATGATGCCAATGGCGATCAGGTCATCAACCACGGCGAGTGTCAGGAGGAAAATCCGCAAGGCACCGGGCAGGTGCGAACCGATCAGGGCCAGGACAGCGACGGCGAACGCGATGTCCGTCGCCGTCGGGATCGCCCACCCCCTCAGCGTTTCGGGACTGGCCACGTTGACCACGGAGTAGATGATGGCGGGAACGGCGACCCCGCCGGCGGCAGCGGCAACCGGCACGACCGACTTGCCGGGCTCGCGCAGATCCCCGATCAGGAACTCCCGCTTAAGTTCCAGGCCAACGAGGAAAAAGAAGACGGCCAGCAGACCGTCCGACGCCCACTCGCCCAGGCTGAGCTCCAGATGCCACGGTTCGTATCCGACGCGGATATCCCTCAGCTGGAAGTAGCCGGCAGACAGCGGGGAGTTTGCCCAGACCAGCGCGATGATCGCAGCCACCACCAGCAGCGCGCCGCCGACAGTCTCTTTGCGCAGGATGGAACCGAGGCGCAGCAACTCAGAAGAACTCCCCGCTCCGAACAGGAATGAACGGGGGCGGGGGTCCGGTGACTTCTGGTCCATACGGTGAATCCTCGAGTTGTCCCGACAAACAATGTCCCGCGGCGACGTCCAGGTCAGCGCAGCCGCGTGAATGTCACGTCAGTTCCTCCATGAGCCGGGCCAGGATGTCATTCATGGCCAGCAGCCCGACGAGCTGATTGCCTTCGACTACGATGAGCCGGCTGAGGTGATAGCGGCTCATCAGGGCCGCCGCCTGACGCACCGACAGCTGCTCGTTGACGGTGATCGCAGGGATCGTGGCAGCATCATAAACGTTCAGGAGGTCCACATCGCCCTCCTGCGCAACGACTGTGTCCAGGAGTTCCCTGTAGCTCAACATGCCGTAGGCGTCGTGCGCGTGCTGCCGTTCCACCACCAGGCTCTTCACCTGGCGCTCCTTCATCATCGACAGTGCCTCCCGCAATGTGCTGTACGGGGAGATCGTGACGACCTCGGGGACCATGACATCTTTGACGGTGAGCATCTCTTTCCTCCTTGTAAAGTGCTGGACCGGGTTAGGAGCCCTCGCGGCGCAGATGCTCCTCGAACCTGACCACCTGCCGCATATCGATCCCGGTCAGGTGCTCGATCGGGATCGCGAAGGCCAGGCCGCGGGATTCCGTACCTTGAACCAATATCGAGTGCAGTTCCTTCAGGATCGGCGCTGTCAGGTGTGTCCCCACGATCATCAGCAGCACGGACTGCGTCCCTTCGAAGGTGAGCCCGAAAAACGTCTTCCTGGCCTCGCCCCCGATGCCCTTGCCCGGCAAAATTGTCACACCCGTGGCACCGGACTTCTGGGCGTGTTCAATCACCTTGTCTTCAAGCTCGTCCGGGGCGATCACGATGACTGCTGTGAATTTCACGGCGCTTCCTTCCGAAGCCGGGGAAATCTCTCCATCACCATGGCATACGCCATGACGGAGATGACAGGGAAGATGGAGGCGTAGGCGATCAGGCCAAAGCCGTCGATCAACACGTTCCGGCCCTCCACGGCGGCCGCAAGGCCGATCCCGAGGGCGGTTACCAGCGGCACCGTGACCTCCGACGTCGTCACCCCGCCCAGGTCGAAGGCCAGTGCGATGATGTACTTCGGGGCGAGGAACATCATCACGATAGCGACCGCATAGGCGGCCATGATGAAGTAGTGGAACGGTCCTCCCACCAGAATGCGGTAGACACCGAAGCCGATCCCGAGCGCTACACCAACGGCGACAATGACCCTGACGGCGAACGCGCTGATCTTGCCCGGAGACGCGTCCTGCGCCTGTTCTCCGATAGCCACCAGGGCGGGTTCTGCCATGGTGACCGCAAAGCCAATGAGCAGCGCGAAGAGCAGGATCAGGGCCGGGACTCCCTGCTCGATCAGCTGCTCCGCCATCAGGGTCCCGAGCGGGAACAAACCGAGCTTGAGTCCCACCACGAACGCATACAGTCCCACCAGAACCATGATGAAGCCGGTGACGACCCGCACCGGGTGGGGCAGCCTCCGCCGCAGGGCGACCCATTGGAAGAACAAGACAACGGCCACAATAGGCAGGACCTCCCGGACCATCGAGGCGAGGCCAAGGATCATGCCGACCACCCAATCCGTTGGGCCGTCCCCTGCGTCGGTCACCGGCGGAGACGGCCCGGAATCGCCGAAGCTGTAGACCCAGATGCCGTAGAGCTGAACCCCGATCATCGGCACCATTACGCAAAGCGCGACCAGGCCAAAGCCGTCGGCGAGCAGGCTGCGTCCCCTGATGGAGTTGGCCAGGCCGAGACCAATCGCCGCGATCAGCGGGACACTGACGATGTTGGTGGTGACCCCGCCCGAATCGTAGGCAAGACCAATGATCTCCGGCGGGGCAATATAGGTGAGTCCCAGCGCCATCGCGTAGCCGGCGATCAGCAGTTTGTACACCGCCCAACCCCGCAGGACACGCAGGACGCCCAGGATCAAGACCAGTCCCACCGACACGGCGATGACGAAGCGCAGCACCAGTGCATTGATCCGGCCACCGCTGACCAATTGGGCCTGCTCCGCGACAGCGATCACCGCCGGCTCAGCAACGGAGGCAGCAAAGCCAATGGCAAACCCAAAAGGCAGCAACAACCCCAGGGCCCCGCTCCGGACGAACTGGTTAGCCAGGTTCTTGCCCACCGGGAAGATACTCAGATCCAGGCCATGCAGGAACAGGGCAATGCCCACAGCCACAATCAGGAGTCCCGCCACCAGCCCCAGTGGGTCATCGGGCATCGAGCGGAAGACCAGCAGTTGGAACAGAACAACGACGAGAACGATGGGCAGAAGGTTCCTGAGCGCCTTAAGGAATTCGCGGGCGAATCTGCTGAGGTGCTCCATCGGGTCCTCTCCCGGAATGATCCTGCGAGTACCTGGCTTGTCAGTTCGCCGGTCCGGCCGAGTCGCGTCCATCAACCGAGCCTCCGGTGTGAATCGACGACTTGGGCGGGTCCACAATCGTCATCGCCCGCTCCCTGCCGTCATCGCCCGCTCTCTGCGAGCTGGGCGACCCGGCGTTCGAGTTCGGCTATGCGATCGGTGATCGGCTGGCTGTGCAGGAGCTCGGCGACCTGATCGGCCTCGTCCTCCTCGAGCACGATCCTTGCCACCACCCGGTCGGGGTCCGCCGGGTCGTAAACGAAGATTTCGCGTCCGCCGGGACGCGTGACGAGGATGCGGAATTGCTGGCCGTCGCGGGTCAGGCAGTCGTGCAGCACCCCGGAGCCGGGCATTGTGGAGTGGGTGGTCTCCAATTTGGCCCTCCGTTCCGCCGGTTCTTGGGGTACATTCAGTCTCCCCTCGCGGGTGTGGGGGTGCCATTGGGCCTGACACCCATTTCCGGTGCGCCTCGCGCCCGGGACTGCGACGCCCGTGGGTGCCAGCCCTCATGGACAAAGGACGCAAGCCGGGTCAGGCTAGTCGCATGCGGACTCCGCTCGAAACCAGGGCTGCCGGCGCGACATCCGGCCTGCCTCCGAAGGGACCGGCACAGTTGCTGTTCTGGCGGCTGTTCATCATCAATGGGTTGCTCTTTGCGATCGGCACGCTAGTGTTGGCGCTCTCGCCGGCGACGGTGTCCTCGCCCGTCCTGCTCACCGAGGTACCGGTCCTCCTCATTGGACTGGCTCTCATCCTCGCTGCCAACGCTGCCCTGGTTCGGGCCAGCCTCGCGCCACTCGACGAATTGACGACCGTGATGCGCCGGGTGGGCCTGCTGCGACGCGGTGGCGATCGGGCGACCGAGGCCGGCAATGGTGACCTCAAGGACCTCATCCGCACCTTCAATGAGATGCTCGACCGGCTGGAGGCGGAGAACAGTGCGAGCAGCGCCCTCGCGCTGGCCGCGCAGGAGGGAGAACGTCAGCGGATCTCCCGGGAACTGCACGACCAGATCGGCCAGAGCCTAACTGTCGCTCTCCTCAGTCTCAAGCGGGTTGTAGACCGATCTCCGGACGATCTCCGCGAGGAGAGCCTCGTCGCCCAGGAAGCGGTCCGCGCGAGCCTGGAGGAGGTCCGACAGGTGGCGCAGCGCCTGCGCCCGGGCGTGCTCGCGGACCTCGGCCTACGGAGCGCACTGAGTGCACTGGGCTCGGAGTTCTCCCGCTCAAGCGGGATCCCGGTGGTCTGGGAGCTCGACGACGAGTTCCCCGAACTCAGCGGGGAGGTCGAGCTCGTGCTCTACCGCATCGCTCAGGAGGCACTCACCAATGTCGCCCGGCACGCGCACGCGACACGAGTCCATTTCGCGCTCACCTCGACGACGAAAGGGCTGACCCTCCGGATTCTCGACGACGGGCAGGGCGGGGACCTCCGCGAGGGCGCAGGCATCCGCGGGATGCGCGAGCGCGCCCTGCTCATCGGTGCCGAGCTGACGATCACCGCACGACCGAACGGGGGGACCGACGTTCGCCTGGTCGTTGCCCGGGCAAGGGCAGAGAGCTAAGCCGATGGCCGAACCCACGCGCATCCTGCTCGCCGACGACCACGCCCTGGTCCGCCGAGGCCTTCGCATGATCCTCGACGCAGAACCCGACCTCACCGTCGTGGCCGAGGCCGCCGACGGCACAGAAGCAGTCGCCGCAGCGGCCGCAGGCGGGGTA
Source organism: Pseudarthrobacter sp. J47 (assembly GCF_049810315.1). Taxonomy (GTDB): domain Bacteria; phylum Actinomycetota; class Actinomycetes; order Actinomycetales; family Micrococcaceae; genus Arthrobacter. The sequence continues at coordinate 2,461,659 of NZ_CP187358.1, read as the reverse complement.
GACCTCGCGATTCTCGACATCGCAATGCCCCAAATGACCGGAATCCAGGCGGCACGGCAGATATCACGCAGCGCCCCCGACGTACGGATCCTCATCCTCTCGATGTACGACAACGAACAGTACTTTTTCGAGGCGCTGCGCGCCGGTGCCTCTGGCTATGTGCTCAAGTCGGTCGCCGACCGCGACCTCATCGAGGCATGCCGCGCAGCGATGCGCGGGGAGTCCTTCCTTTACCCTGGCGCTGTCACGGCGCTCATCCGCGACTATCTGGAGCGCGACCGGCGTGGTGACCGGATGCCGGACAGCATCCTCACGCCCCGCGAGGAGCAGATCACGAAGCTCATCGCAGAAGGGAACTCCACCAAGGAGATCGCCGACATCCTCAGTATCAGCGTGAAGACCGTGGACCGGCATCGGGCGAACGTCCTGCAGAAACTAGGGTTGCGCGACCGGCTGGACCTCACAAGGTTCGCCATCCGCACCGGGCTCATCGAGCCGTAAGCGGTCTCCGGTTCGAACGCGCAACATCGCGAACCTAGGCAGGCCTGTTCGTGCTGGCCGGGGGTGCTGCAGGGGCAGTCGAACGTAGCCCGCAGCAGTTGAGGACGCACAAGGAAAAGCGGCCGGCCCAGAAGGAGAAACTGTCCAGCTCACCAATCCGGAGGGGCGACATTTACCCCGCCCCGTCGGGGAAGCTCGTAGCAGGTTGAGCTCGGCCAGGTCGGGGAGATGCTGCGAGGGTGCGGAGCACGGCAGCTCGCAGGCGCTTCCTGCCGTTGATGTCAAGGACGTGCTGCCGGGCGACGATCCGACGGCACTGGCAGCAGGATGCCGAAATGGAGTGTCCCGGTTCCGAAGGTGTGAGCAGGTTAGTTGGAATGACGGCTGGTCAGACACAGTTCCGACAGTGCTGTTGTCTCTGGATACGCTCCTGTAATGGGAACGGAACTTACGTATGACCTCTGGGCTACGGCAGCTGCGCGGGCCGCTGCAATGACAGCGGCGGGGCAGGAGCCAAGACGCCATCATCTCGTCCCCCGGTTCTACCTTGAGCGCTGGGCTGTCGATGGGCGAGTAAGAGTCGTTGACCTTCTGCGCGGGCGGAACGCTTACGAACTCTCTCCGGCCCAGGCCGCGTTGGAGACTGACTTCTATCGACTCGATGAGCCAGACGATGATTCGTCTCCGGTCTATTGGGAAGCATGGCTTTCCGAGGTGGAGAGGAAGGCCTCGGCCTCGATCGTACTCATGGATGCCGCCGGCCCGGGGGCCATGGACGACGAAGCGCATCAATGGCTGTGTCTCTTTCTGGCTGTGCAGATGACGCGCAGCCGTTCTGCGCGTCTGCGCCGGCGTGCAATGTTTGCCGAGCAGATGGCCCGGGTCTTGGAGGTCGGCGGACCTGGACATCTCGCGCGCGAATTGTCGGCCACTGACCGGTCGTTCCCTTCCAAGGACCTCGACGCACTTGTTGCAGATGTCGAACGTTTCCGCGCCGATCCGTCGCAACTGCCAATCCCTCGGAAAGAAGACTTGGAGTCTTCAGCAAAAACGGCGACACATATCGCCGGCATCCTCATGACACGCCATGTGACCCTTTATGGGACTCGAAGGGCGTTAATTACTTGTGATGAGCCTGTCGTCGAGCTACACGAGTACATGGCCAAGCCAGCCATATGGGGTGGAGTGTGGGGCGCTCCGATTTTGGCCTTCCCTTTTGGTCCCCATTCAGTGCTTGCTTTGTACCGACGCGATCTGGAACCTCCCTTGGAGCCGGGCTCGATGCTAACGGCGAGCGAAACGATCGACCTAAACAGTTCGGTCCTCGCGAATGCGCACAGCTTCGCGATTGCTCCCGCGGGAGACCACATTGCGGAGGGACTGTACCTTCCCGCTCTGCCGGTCAGCATCCGGTCTCAGCTGATCAACTTACCCAATTCGGACGAATCCCTATTTCGGTTCTGGACGCCGCGGAGGTGGGAAGGCCAGCACGATGCACCCGTCCGTGTGGTCAAACGGTGGTGGCCCAAGCAAGTGCCCGCAGCTCCTCGTCCGACTCCTGAGGAACAGAAGATAATTGACGCTTGGGATTAGTGGTCGCTGCCAAGCACCCATTGTGCGAGCAGGACAGGGATGTGCATTCAGGTCGCAAGCCATCGAAGCGAGCCGATGTTGGATGGGTCCCCACCCGGAAGTGCTCTATCTCAAGGTTCGCTTATCCCGAACGAGAACTTGCTGATTCCCCCGCTTGAGTTCGAACAGGCCTATTCCCTCAATGAGGTCACTCAGCTTCTGATAGCCATAGTTGCGGGGGTCCAGCGATGCTTGGTTACCTATTTGATTTCCAACTGCGGAGAGGTGTGCCCAGCCATCATCTCCGCTAGCAGCTTCGACGGCGTTGCGTACCAGAAGCACGAGTCTGGCGTCCCCGCGCAACTCCGTCATTCCACCAAGCCCGTCTAAAGACTTATCAGGGATCGTGTGGGGTTGCCCCAGTCCCTCGACATAAGTAAACAGCGAGCAAGCGTTAACAAACGGCTCCGGCGTTTTTCTCTCACCAAATCCATACACTTTTAGGCCGTCCGCCAAGATGCGCATCACCAACGGGGTGAAGTCGGCGTCGCTCGAAAAAAGGGCGAGCCCATCCACCGAGCCTGCCGTAAGCAGGTCCATAGCATCAATAACCATCGCCATGTCAGCCGCGTTTTTTCCAGTGCTGTACGCGAATTGCTGCATGGGCCGTATCGCGTACGGATGGAGAGCAGCTTGCCATTGCTGCAGGTAGGGGCTCTTCCAGTCCCCATAGGCCCGCCGCACGTTGGCCACGCCGTGACGTGCAACTTCAGCAAGGACGAGATCAATCTTCGACGCTGGCGCGTTGTCGGCATCAATGAGCAAGGCAATGCGCTTCTCGTCAGGATTCACCCTGTTGATCATGCAGGGAGACATGAGCCTGGTCAACTTGTTTGATGTGGCATCGTGAAGTTGAGATCTGAGAAGCGCAACGATAATTAATCGAATCAGACCACATGATGCAACTAGACCTCGGCGGAAGGCGCACTACGGTGTATGTACCGGCAAGACGTGATGAGATGCTCCGCTTCTTCCGGGCGCGGATTTTGGGTGATTTGCCCAGGTTCAGGTGGGGTCTCTTTCAAGAGGCTGTCCGGGCCAAAAACTACCAGCGTGCGCTGGACATAGCCGCGCAGGCGTTGGACGAAGAAGCAGAGCGTTACGCAGTCCGCAAGACGATGTTCGGCAGCAGCCACGTCAATGTGTCTGCACCGGACAGGGTTCCCCTTTACCTGGCCTCAATTTTCGGGCGGTTGGACGTTATCGATCGGGTAATAGCCCTTGAACGGTTCGCGCTGGATGAGGCAAAAAAGCCCTATGACGGAGCAGAGGGGGAAACGGGCCGCATCCGGTACGACCGCAACGCTGCCTTCGCCGTGGAAACCCATGACAGTCGGCTGGAGCAAGCCCTCGAGCACAAGGCCGATTACGAACGCTTCGCAGCCATCCTGAGTGCGGTGCGCCAACGTCCCGGCATCCTCCAGGTGGACCTGACGGGAGTGGTCACAGACAGGGACACCAAAGGGGCAACCAGGATGGTGGACCAGCTGGAGGCCACCGATCTGGTGGCGACAAAGAAGGTTGGAAGCCGCGTCGGTGTCTGGCCCGCAGAACACCCGGAAGGTCCGTCCCCTTCTGATCGCCGCGAACAGCGATGGTATTGGGCAGTCGATGATTATTGGGAGGAGCGGCCTTTCGAGTGGCTGGATCTGTCCGCCACCATCTCCGGTATCGAAACCTTGGCGCGAACCGTGGAGGAAGCGGCTCGGCAGACCGGCAGTGACGGTGGCCTCCGACCAACACCGTTGGACTTTATCCAAGGCAGCAAATGGCATTTCGCTTCCCCCGCACTGTCCGGGGGAATACCCACTCATGAGGACCCTGATCAGCTTGCCATGATCTTCTGGGGCCACCAGGACCTCACTCAGGCAGCTGCGATGGCCGGGAGGATCATTCACGACGGGGGAGCCCAAACGACTGCGAACCAGAAGAAGAAATGGTTGCTGGCCGAGCCGCGGCATACGCACATGGAACGGATGCCGTTCACCGAGGGTTTTAGCCTCGACACGAGCCGTCACACGGGGTGGCTCCTGCGTGAAGTCCCGGAACCGACCGCAGACAGTGTCCCGGCCACCGCATTCACCGCCGCCGGAGTATGCACGGACCAGGAGAAGGCAGCCGAGCTGGGGGTCGCTTGCTGGCTGAAGCGGAGCAAGGCTCGGGCCCCAAGACCTGCTTGAGGTCAGCTGCGGATCCCTCGTAGGTAACGCGAGCTGTGAGGTTGCCGAAGCCTAAGATGCCTGGCTGAGCGATGTCATTGTCCGAACACTTGGCTTTCTTGCCTTTATCCCACAGCTCGTCATAGGTCATCGCAGCCTAAATAATGCGGCACCAGTAGAGGATCCTGCATTGGGAGAGCTTCAAGGTCGACCCAACAGCCCGGGATATGGGCAATCGCGGCGGCTGAGCAGGTCGTTGAAGTCCGAGTCGACGCTGTCAAAGTGCCGGCAGGCTCAGACGACGTCGGAGACCGGCGGCTTTGATCCTGTAGCGGACCAGCATCCCATCCATCGCGGGGGACGATGACCAACGTCGGTATGACTCGTCAGCTCGGCCTGCAAGCCGAGAAGAACGTCCGCCGAAACGGATCCCTCACTCACTGGCCGCTGTCCGTCTGGACGAAGCACGAGGGCGTCGCGGCGAGCGGCAGGACCTGGTCGTCCAGCACCGGATTGCCCGGCTCCATCGAGAAGCCCCTCCGCCCATCGCCACGGTCGGTCCGGTAGTCATGTTCCCTATTGCTCCGACGGCGTGGTCCCGAGCGAGTCAAGGCTTGAAACTTGGTCTTGAGGACGTGCAAGCAAGCATCGGCTTCACTGCACTACATCCAGGAGAGTGGCTAGCTCCGCCGACTGAAGCCGAGCTTGATGTTCATGTGATGATCGCACCCTTTCGCCTGGTATTGCAGCGGTTGCAGTATCACTCTTCATGCTGTTATTCGCACTCCTCCGGGAGCGCACCCTTAAGTATGTTGGTGGTGCGGCCTCGGTAATCACGGAATTGGAACAGCGCCAGTTGCGGTCTACGATCCGTTTACCCCGGGGATTCCAGGTGCAGGGCGGGCTGCCGGACACCTACGCGCCAAACATCCCATGGAAACAGGATCCGACACGCCGCGTATGCCACTGAAGCTTCCATGCGCGAATCGTGTGCAATACTGAAGTTCAGTCTTTGCCGCGCCCGCGGCACCGATGCCTGTTCAGGAGGCCTGCCGTGGTTCCAAACTCTCCCACCGATGCACTCGGACTCCATGCTCCGACAATTCGCGACTTGCTCGTTCAGGCTGCGCGATCCCGGCATAGCCGTTTCGCCGAGGCGCACCAGATTTCGGAATCCCGGTACGCGATGGGGTTTGGCACCCAGTGGCGGGACCTGCTCGATGACGCCCACGAAGCACTGACGGCGCGCGGTTTTCAGTCGTACAAACTGCCTCCGGCCAATTACAAGCTCCCCGTGGTTAATGACTGCCTCGTCTATCTGTGGAGGGTTCCTGAAGCTGTTGACGCGGTTGCCTCATTCGCGACAAGCCCGACGAAGAGGAACGGGTTCATCGCGCCGCCTCTGGATCCGATGTTGTTCGACCCGGCATTGTTGGCTGGTCCTGAGCCTGTCGAAGCTGCAGACGACGAGACAGAGCTCGAGCGTGTCGTACGCGAGGTCGGCGATACGATGCCGCTGGTGCTTGTCATGGTCCAGTCTTCACCCCGTCAGTTGCAGTCGATCGAATGGGCAATCGCTGAACTCGACCATGTGACCGACGAGGTTGTGCTTCGCGGGCATGAATCCATCTGGCAGCCGGAACTAAATGCGGCCGACGCGTCGTTCGATGTCGAGTCGTTCGATAGTGGTGTGCCGGTCGTGCCCGCCGTCGAGCTGCAGAAGCAGGAGGCTACGCAGTCGGATGCGTGAGGACACTCCGAGTCTGTTCGAATTCTCCGGCTCCGGGCAGACGCATGGACGATTTGAGCCGGCACGGCTGACCCAGGCCCGGGTTCGTGCCGGAGTGAGCAAGACAGACCTTGCCGCCGAAGTCGGGGTATCCGCTGCAGCTATCGGACAGTACGAAGCTGGAGTCAACTCGCCCCGCCCTGACGTTCTTGACAGCTTGGCACGGGCCTTGAACGTTCGCCCTGGCTTCTTTGGCATCGGCCGTCCTCTGGCACGTATCGATACTGTGAATGCCCATTTCCGGAGCTTGAGGTCCGCCCGTGTGAGCGATCGGCAGAAAGCACTGGCCACGGCGGCGATGGTGTGGGAACTGACGTTCGCCCTTGAACGGTACGTGAAACTTCCCGAGGCTGATCTACCTGCCGTGACGACGGGGACATCGCCGGCGGATGCAGCCGTGTTGTTGCGCCGGCACTGGGAACTGCCCGACGGGCCCGTCAAACACCTCGTCGCCACGGCTGAATCCCGTGGCATCGTGGTGGCGGTGCGACCCCTCGGTGAAATTGATGCGGTTGATGCGTTCTCAGTAGTGATCCTGGATCGTCCCATCATCATCACGACGCCTCGCCGGAGCGAAAACGTCTTCCGGCACCGCTTTTCGATCGCACATGAGATTGGGCACCTGCTGCTACATACCGATTGCGTTGAGCACAGCGCGGCGATCGAGAAGGAGGCCGACGAGTTTGCTGCAGCATTCCTGACCCCCTCGTCCTCGATGGATGCAGCGCTCCCGCAGCGTCTCGACCTGGCAGCCCTGGACCGGCTCGGCAGGACTTGGGGTGTCTCGCCGCACTCGCTAATCCGCCGGATGGTCGAACGTGGCCGCACGACAGAGTCTTCAGCACGCCGGGCCTACCAGCGCCTTGCCGTGCTCGACGATCCCGATGCCGACCCGACCAGCTCCTACGCAGGAGAGGTTCCAACGCTACTGAGGAAGGCCGCCGAGTTGGCCGGCGACAACGGGGCCGGAATACCTGCGCTTGCTGACGTCTTGAAGCTCAGCACCTCGCAGGTGCGGGATCTGCTCGGAACGGCAGATCAGCGCCCGGTTCTTCGAATCGTCTAAGGCGTCATATTCAACAGGGGAGTGAAGATGGTCGAGAAAAAGCAGTCGGGAAGACGCACTACGATTTACCGCTTGACAGGGGTCTCGGACTTCGAGGATGCGATCCGCCGCAAGTACCTCGATCGGGAGGGCTTCGATCACCGGAGCGTCGAGGTGGGGAAGCGACCTGCCTACTTGGTGGCAGGTGCCATGTCCAAGGACAGGGCGGATTGGTGCTCGACGGTGACGGCTCTCACCGGAGACACCGTCGAGATTAGCGGCGTCACGCCAGCGGGCGTGCTGTTGGTGAGGCCGAGCGGGGACCAAGTGGCAGAAGGCGGCATCGCCTATGCACTGAGCTACGGGATGGGCTTCCAGCTGCTCGAGCCCAGCAGGATAGACAACCTGTTTGGGCAGCGCATCGCGATCCGAGCAGCGGATCCTGGTAAGCTGCGCTCCCTCACAGTCACCACGATGGACGAGCGCTCGCGGACGTCGCGCGCGACCATCCCGCAGGGTGATGGCCTGTTGGGCTTCGGCGTCGGTGATGTCGGGGAGGCCGTCAGCCGGATCGTTGCGATCGCGGATTTGCCGAGACTCTCCCGATCTGATGGCGAACCCCTACAGATCCGGGGATCGGACGCACTCAACGTCCCGCTGGGCCTCACCGCTGAGGAGGTGCTCGCGGATCTGGATGTGCTGGAGGACCTGCTCGCGGCTGACCCCCTCCCGTCCCTCAAGATCCTCGAGCAGCTGGCGGCGGTGAAGAACCCTGAAACGAGAGAGCGGCTCGACGGGCTCCTTTCGAGCGCCTTGGACGGCATCGGCGGCAACGTCGGACTGGCGTGGCCTCACGAAAGGGTGGACGAGAACGGAACTCCGGACTCTTGGGTCCCTACCGGACTGTGGCCACGCGGGCGGAACGGTGTTCGTCCGGGGCACCCAGAGTGGTCAGAGATACGAGCAGCGCTGAATGAGCTTCCTGCCGGGAAGCGCCTGGCCCGTCTGGACTCCGCGTCCATACAGCTGTGCCGTGACGCGGAAGGGGAACAGCCGATCAGCCAGGCAATCCCTCTCAGGCGGTGGGTCGCGTTCGAGGGCGATCTCGACGGCCGGACCTACGCGCTCTACGACGGCTCCTGGTATCAGGTCCACCACGACTACGTCGAGAACATCAACCGGATGACCAAAGAGCTCTTCGATCGCCCGGTAGACGATCTGGATTTCCCGGAATGGCACGCTGCCGATGACGAGGAAGCGTACAACAAGGCTCTGGCCGCCGCGCTGGGAGGGATTTGCCTTGATCGGAAGCTAATCACCACTGACCTTCACCGCCGAGGGATCGAAGCGTGCGACGTATATCTTCCGGACGCGACGCTGATCCATGTGAAGAAGACCGAGAAGTCCGCTGCCGCGAGTCATCTCCTGGCGCAGGCGCTCGTGTCCGCGGACGCTCTATGCAACGACTCTCAGGCGAGGGAGAAGCTGAGAAGCAGAATCAAGGCGCTTGGCGGTAATGCAGATGGGCTGGGGTCGAAGCCCTCGAGGGTCGTACTAGCCATGCATCGGGGTGAGGGGAAACCGGTGACTGCGAAAACCCTTTTCACTTTCACAAAGGTTAACTTGGTCAGACAGGCTGCGTCGCTCGAGGAGCGAAGCGTTTCGGTGCGTGTGGTATCGATCGAAGGTGCCAGCACCTGAACCATGGCTTAGGAGGTCGCGCCGTGCAAGGCCCTGCAGGATGTCGTGGCTTTCCGGCTAAGTGCCCAGCCGCCACTCAGGTTCAACCCACCTTGAAGTCCAGTCAAGGGGCTCGCTCAAAGAAGCGACGCGGCTGAACTCCTCGAAGTACGAATGGGCGATGACTGGGTCGTGGATCACCACGGCGTTCTCGAACGAGAAGCTGGCGTTCCTGGTGAAGTTGAAGGAACCCGTCCAGACGCTCTCGGCCTCAAGAGTGATGGAGTCAGCCATCTCCAAGCCCCCCACAACGTCGCCCGGAACTGCCGTCTGGCGTAGACGGACCAGGAATTTGTGATGCATGCGCGGGCTGGCTCGTTTTTCGGCGGCCAGCTGTCTATTGTCTGCTGCCACGGCCATTCGTGCTACCCGCATTCTCACATGTCCGACGAGAGCCGGGGGATTAACACGGCTCAAGGGATTTGGAGTTGTAGCGCCTGTTCACCTGTGCACGGGCTGGGAGGGCCTCGAGGAGTCCTGGTCTGCACATGATCTATCTTTGGGTTGCAGTTTGTTTCACTGCGGTGCGGCCGATAACTTCGTGACCGACAACTGACAATCGTCGCGGATCTTGAGTGTTAGCGACACCAGCAATCTCAGGAGCAGCACGTAGGCCTGTCTGTGTGCAGCCAAATCGCCAGGATCGGCGTTGGTTCCATGCAGGTACCTGTTGCGAAGATCTGGGCCATCACTGAACTCGCTCTTGTTCAGGTAGAAGTTGAAGTAGTTGGCCTCAGCGGAGGTCAGAAGTGTCGAACTGAACGCTAACCATCCCTTGTCCACGAGGGCAAGCGCAGCAGCTGATTCGTCCTCTCCGTAGTGGCCGAATGCGCCTGCTTCCTGGTTATAGATATCGCTGAGAACGAGAATCAGCGCTGGCTGGGAGAACTCGATAAGGCCGGCATCGACCGCTACCAATCCCTCGGCGATTAACCAATCGACGGATGTCTTCTGGTAATAATGAAGCGCGTCGTAGGGCAACTCATTCTCTGTAACCAGCTGGACAAAGCTCTTGGCTCGCAGCGACTTATTTATATAGGTAAGCCTCGACTGGTCATTGAACAGGAGATGTAGCGCGGGCTCACAATCGCTGGGTGACTTCATACGCAAGTACTTATGTTCGATGAGGCTGGGGATCTCACTCCACGGCCTTGGTGCAGATGTCATGCGCAGGAGTTCGGGATCGAGTTCGCCCTCGTGACAGTAGAGAGTGAACTGCCTGGCGATACTCTCCATCTCCGCGGAGATGTGCCGGCACCGTTCAAGAAATGAACTGTTCGTGCTGGAAGGGGTGTAGTAGAAGCCCGCTGCATCATATTGGCTGGTGAGTTGTTCCCGGAAGAACGCCGCCACGACGTCCTCGACCTCGATACCGTTCTGGCGGAGGAACTCTCCGTAAGCATGTGTTCCTTGCATCGTCAGCGCATCCAGGTGCTTGAACGCCTGACCTCTGGGATACGAGTCCTTTCCTGCGACGAAGAGCCCTTCGAGGGTACCCATCTGCGTTTTGAACGATGGCATAGTGAGCAGCCCTTGACGATCCGCATAACCCACCACTGCGGCGAAGTTTGCGAGCACCGACTCCGGCTCGAAAGTGGCGGACAGATATCGCCCACCGAAGGAGCGTATGTGGGTCATCCCGCCTTCCTCATGCTCGATGTGGTCGAGCACGGGCTCGTGCTGTTCAGTATCGATACTGATGCCAAAACGGCTTTTCACCAGTGTGTTCGTCTCGTCCGTGAAAAGCTCTTCGATGAGCACTTCGTAGCGCTTCTTGGCCTGAAGCCGGATCTTCGGAGTGATCCCGAAGTCGGGATTGTCGTTCGCCTGGGCAATCGCTTCAACGTGATTAGGGTGTGGTGATGCACTTTCGATGTATGCGCTCAAAAGCTGTTGTGAGTCCACGCCACTGAAGCTCGCGGGGAGGTGATATGCGGGATCGAAGTCTTTGATCAGTCGCATTCTGACTAGTAGCTCACCGTGTTGAGCGCTGGCGAGGAGCGCGTCGCGAAGTCGTCGGTCATGTCGCTTTACGAACCTGGGGTTGGATAGCATGATCGCCAATGGCATGCCCGATTTCAAAAGTGCATCGAAGAGTGCCTGTCCGCCGACCTTTTTGGCGACTTCGTGTCTGTCGAGAAGCAGTATCAGGTCATCCGCATATTCGTACTCGAGGTCGGCCAGCAGTTGGTCGAGGTCCGATGTCTCGAAGCAGGCGAAGAACGAAGCGACTTGCCTTCGTGACTCCCGCGCTGACTGCGCCAGGTCCTGTCGCTCCTGTTCCGTAAGGGAGCGGGGAACGACGTTGTGCTCCTCGAAGGCTAAGGCGTTGTGCAGCTCGAGCGCATCGTTCAGCGAGTGGACCTCGCGGCCGTGAGAATAGTCTTGAATCAGCTTGGCCGCTTGTTCACTTAGCCATCCGCTGGCGAGATCTCGTGGGCCGTAGAACTTGACCCTTTCAGATGACTCCGAGTGTTCCATTGGCTCATGGTAACCGCAGATTCTTCATCGAACCGCGCTGGTTGTGCCGAGCTCACTCACGGAATCAGCGGCGCATCTGTACAGCGACAAATCGTCTATGTCCTTCCGTGCGGTCCGTGTGGGCTCCACCCGTCGAGAAACGGCACCAGGTCTTCATCGCGATAGTTTCCAAGGACGGGAATCTTGATGGGCTGAAGCAGGGGATCTTTGGTGTCAATGTAGTCGCGGGCCCATGTCAGCCAGGCCAGCCCGCGGTTCACCAGCTCTATGTCCGGTTCTGAGCCCAGCCTCGTCTCAAGGGCGTCCACGTACTTGCGCAGCATGCTGGCTTCTGACCAGGCGTCTGCCTGCATCTTGAGCTGCTCGGCCTTGTGATGGTCCTGGATCCGTATGCGGGCGCGCTTCATGGCGGCTTCCCACCGGCGCTGTGTTTCCTCCTCCTTGAGGCGTGCTTGCTCGCGTTTCCACTCGTTTTCCAGATGCTGAATTTCAATTTCGCGCAGTATGGACGGCAGGGCGCTGTCGAGCTGCTGCCGCTTGCCGTCACGAAACCGTTCTCGGCGACCGTTGGTTGAGTATCTTTGTGTCAACTCCAGTTGGAGCTGCCCCGTTGATACGAAATCGGTGTTGTTTACCAGCGTCCAGGACTGGTTGCGGGAGTTGTATTTGGAGATGTATGGCCTTGCGGATCCGCCGTTCGGGGGGAGTTCCCGCATTTCCAGTGGGACGGTGGTTGTGCCGATCGTGATGGCGATGTCGCCATCGAGAGTTGTGGTTCCGCGGGAGTTGGTGCGTTTGTGGCTCGACGGCAGTGTGACCTCGTAGCCGCGGGCTGTACTTTCGGTGGCCAGTGCGTGCAGCAGTTTGGCTGCACGGGCGACGTGCTCTTTCGACACTCCCCGTGTGCCGTCCCGGAACACTTTGGCGACCGGGTGATATTTGCCCACCGTTTCCGGGATCGGGACCGGACGCTCGTCGACGTCATCAGGGAAATGGCGCGCCCACCGTGCCTCGTACTTTGGGCTCTGCCACGACCCGACGCTCGTTATCTCGAGCTTGTAGCCTTTCGGGCGCAACGCTGACTTCATAACGCCGCGGATCAGGGCATCGTTCACTGCGGCATGCCGGTAGCCGCCTTCGACCTCCAGGACGCCATCGGCGGCAGTGAGCTTCAGTATGAATTTGTCGGCTTCAGATTCGTGGGTGTGATTGTTGCTATCGGAGTCATCGATGCTCTTGAGCAGCTCCACACCCAGCTGGGTGATCTTGGCCGTCCAGGTCGGACCCTTGCCAGTAATAGTGATGTATCGATCGTCCGCCAAGGCTCTGGCTGCTATCCGATGCGAGTAACCTTCAAAGACACCGCCCGGACAGCCGTCATTGATCCACTTTAAGACTTCGGACTGCAGAACGCTAAGTGGCTTATGGTGCTGGGGCAACGGATGCTCCAATCCGGGACGGTCCAGGTTCTGAAGGGCTCTCGTGCAACCATATAGCCCGGTCCAGGGCTCGGGGTTCTATGCCAAGGCCGGCGGCGGCGAGTTCGAGGAGCAGCCGCGCCCGTGCGGGTGCAAGCGTGAGGTCCTTCGCCGAGGGCATGGGCTTGAGGACCTTCATCTGGCGATCCGACAACGGTTGGTAGCGGTTGACCATGTGGACCATTGTCTCCGGGGAGGGATGCATGAGCTAGGCGCGTTGCGCGGACAACGTGACGAAGAAGGGACAACTGATCCCCGCGGCTCGGGCACGCCTGCGGTGTGTTGCATAATCCGCCCGGGATCACTCCTAGAGTGTCGTCATGACCGATCACACGTATGTCTGGCTCCCCGAGCGCCATCTTGGCGTCGCCGCGACACTCTCGCACGCCGACGAGCTAATCGGGCAGATCGCGGATCTCCTCTTCGACTACCAGACGCAGCCAGACGACGTGATCGGCCTGCGCGAAGTGCCTGCCGGCAGGTTCAGCCGAACCGTTGTAGAGCGGGTGGCTCCGATCCCGCGCAAGGTGCCGCTGCTCGTGGCCGACGCGCTAGTGGCCCTGCGGGCAGCGCTCGAGCATGCGCTCTTCGCCGAGGTCGAGTTCTTGGACGGTGCTCCGCTCGACGAGAAGGCCGCCAAACTTGTCGAGATGCCGGCCTCGGATACTCATGAAAAATTTGCCGAGTGGAAGAAAAAGCGCGCCCGGAACGGTCCCCCATCGCTACGCGCCGGTGGCGAGCTGGCTCGTCGGATTGAAGCCTTGCAGCCCTTCCATCGGCACGCACAGGCGGAACTCCACCCGTTGGCGCGGCTCGTGCTTCACACGAACCATGCGAAGCACAGGACACCGGCGATCACGGCTGTCAGGCTGGCGGTCATGATCAGGGATGACCAGAAGCCTCGCTCGCTGCGTGATTACTCTCCGTTGCCGGAGGAGCCGATGCGTATTGGCGACATCATCGCAGAGACTCCCTTGGGCACTAAGGTCCCTGTCACCCTGTTCCCGACCGTGGGGATCAACCGGCCGGGCACGGACCGGTGGCCAGTGCTGATAAAGGAGCTTGATGAGATCTCCGGGTGGGTCCGCACGCAGGCGGTGCCGCGCCTTATCACCGGTACGGAACCGCCCGAGGCCCCGCTTCCGGCCCGCTACGAGATCACGGTCGGTCACGAAGACGAGCGTGAAGCGATGTCCATGGGGTCAAGGACAACCGCCGTGGATCGCTATCAACTGCGTCTCGGAGCGGCGTCAGCACGGATCGATCTGGCTGACTTGATCAGCAGGATCGACGGTTCCCCGGACAGGGGGCAGCTTGTGGCGTGGCTGGAACAGTTGGCCGACGCGGAGGTCATGGAGCGGGTGGGGCGGCTGGGAGCTGCCTTCAACTACGAGGCTGGCATCGTTTTGCGCAACGTCGAAATCTTGAATGGTCTGCGGGACGAGGCTCTGGCATTCGGCCGCGAGACGCAGACTGCAGGTGAGCACTGAGGCACCCTATTGAGGATACTGCGGTCACCTTCCACCCCTACTTCTGGGCTGGAGAGATCGTGCCTATTTGAAGGCCGAGGCTCTGTGCGATGCGAAGATGCTTTCGACTCGACGGGCTAAGGGCTGCTTCCGGATAGCCAAACTGAGCGAGGCGGATCTTGATGAGTTCGCGCGTTACCCGTTCGGCGACACGAAAGAGGTTTCCCTGGAATGGTGATCCAGCAGCCTCGTGCTCCATGACAGGTGATTCTGTGTCGTGAACGATGGCGTTGCGAGTATCTGCCAGGCACCAATACCAGTGGCCGAACGAACTATACATGTTGGTCTTCCCATTGTATTCACGCGAAAAACACGGGGATGACTCCCGCCATAGTGTTAGCGGCCATGAAAAACTGCCCATAGGCGGCCACGAAAGTGCCCGCTGGCGGCCAGCAGAACTGCCCGCCGGTGGCCATGAGATCTGCCCACTTCCTTACTTGTTCCTGCCGCGTCTTTAAGCGGTGGGGGCCTCTCCCTGCGGTTTGATGACGGTGTCTAAGCGCACCAAAAGCGAACCAGGAAGAGGCCCTGTATGAAGTCTGACGGAGAAATCATGGAAATTCTTGCTGCCTACGATCTGACCGGATCGTTGCGCGCCACCGCGGAGCTCACGGGCTGCTCGCACCACACCGTTGCTAAACACGTCACCGCCCGTGACGCGGGCCGGCCGATCGGGGAACCCGCGGCCCGCGGCCGGGTCACCGACGCGTTCCTGCCCAAGATCGAGGAATGGATCGAAGCCTCCAAGGGCCGGATCCGGGCCGACAAGGCCCACGAAAAGCTCCTCGCTCTGGGCTACACCGGTTCGGAACGGTCTACCCGCCGGGCGATCGCGCAGGTCAAAGCCGCGTGGCGGCTGGGCCACACCCGCGTCCACCGGCCGTGGATCACAGAACCGGGGATGTGGTTGCAGTACGACTTCGGCGACGGGCCCCGGATCGGCGGGGTGAAGACCATCCTTTTCGTGGCCTGGCTGGCGTTCTCACGCTTCCGCATCGTGATCCCGCTCAGGGACAGGACCGCGCCGAGCGTGTTCGCGGCCCTGGACCGGTGCTTCCGGATCCTCGGAGGGGCGCCGACCTATGTCCTCACGGACAACGAGAAGACCGTCACCACCGCCCACGTCGCCGGGGTCCCGGTGCGCAACCAGCAGACCCTGGACTTCGCCCGGCACTACGGGGTGACCGTGCTGACCTGCCAACCGGCGGACCCGGCCACCAAAGGCGGAGTCGAAGCGTCCGTGAAACTCGCCAAGGCCGACCTCGTGCCCAAAGACACCAACCTCCGCGATGACTACCGCACCTTCGCCGAGCTCGAGGCCGCCTGCACGGCGTTCATGGACGAGGTCAATCACCGTGAGCACCGGACGACGCGGCGGAAACCCGCGGCCATGCTCGCCGAGGAAGCCCCGCGGCTGCACCGGATCCCGGACACCGCCCACACGGTCGCGTTCGGCCTGGCCCGCGGCGTTCCGGAGAACACCCCAATGGTCACCTTCGAAAACGCCCAGTACTCCGTCCCGGCCCACCTGCTCGGAGCCCGGGTGTTCGTCCGCACCCACGGCACCGGGCCCGGCGAGCAGGTCATCATCGTCCACCACGGCACGACCGGGCCCGTCGAAGTCGCCCGCCACGAACGGGCACGGCCCGGCAGCCCCGCCATCAACGACGAACACTTCCCCGGAACCCGGGCGAAGCTCCCCGGCGACTACGAGGTGAGGGCCCGCAGCGCGGACGAGGCCGCGTTCCTGGCCATCGGCGAAGGCGCCAGAACCTGGCTCGTCGAGGCCGCCGCGGCCGGGACCGCAAGGATGAACGTGAAAATGGCCGAAGCCGTTACGCTGGCCAAAATCGCCGGCACTGATCAGGTCGACCGGGCCCTGGGCGACGCCGCCCTGCACGGCCGGTTCGCGCACCCGGACCTCGCCTCGATCTTGAACGCCAACATCCGCCGCACTACCACCCACGCCGCCAACGAAGCCACCTCCCTCACCCAAGGAACAGGGGCGTGGGCCGCGATCGGCAACCCCGCAACCATCACCACGCCGGAGGAGGCCCGATGAGCCCCGTCACCACGACCAATACCGTGGCTCCGCCGCTACCGGCGGACCTGGAGGCCCTGATGCGGTCCCTGAAAATGCCCCACGCCCGGGCGCTGGCCCCGGACCTGATCGCGACCGCCCGCGCCCAGCGGTGGGAACCGGCCGAGGTCATCAAGGCCCTCTTCACGGAGGAAGCCGCCGGCCGGGCCCGGTCCATGCTCGCTTCCCGCCGCAAAGCAGCCGGGTTCCCGACCGGGAAGACCTTCGAGGCGTGGGACCCTGCAGCGTCCTCCATCCCGGGCCCGACCCAGCAGGCACTGCGGACCCTGGAATGGATCACCCGCAGGGAAAACTTGGTCGTCTGCGGGCCCTCGGGGACGGGGAAGACGTTCTTCCTCGAAGCCCTCGGCCAGCAGGCCGTCGAAGCCGGAATGCGGGTCGCTTGGTTCAGGCTCGAGGACCTCGGCGTCCTCATCCGCGCCCACCGAACCGATGACAGCGTCACCCGGGCCGTTGCCCGGATCCTGCGCGCCGAGCTCGTGGTCATCGATGATATTGGTCTGTTGCCCGTGGCCACGGACGCCGCCGAAGGCCTCTACCGGGTCGTGGACGCAGCCTACGAAAAACGCTCCGTCGCGATCAGCTCCAACCTCCACCCCGCCGGGTTCGATGAGCTCATGCCCAAAACCCTCGCCACCGCCACCGTTGACCGACTGCTGCACCACGCCCACGTCTGCCAGACCAGCGGCGATTCCGTCCGTCTTACCCAGGCCCTCGCCGGAAAAGGAGTGACCCGCTTGAACTGACCAACCCAACGATGGCCGACCCCGCCGAAACGAATCAGTGGGCAGATCTGTTGGCCATAACCGGGCAGTTTTACTGGCCACCAGCGGGCACATCAACTGGCCGCCCATGGGCAGAACGTAATGGCCATTGACACATAGGAACTCATCGGCACCGATCGTTCCAGTGACTGAACGGTAGATCTCTTCAAGAGCGCTGATGCCGGTCGCCGTCCCGGTCTTACCTGAGAGGGCCTCGATGGCCGTCTTCAGCTGCACGAGAATATCCGGCATGCTGTGAAGCGGCGAGTTCTCCCACGCGCGACCGTGCCAATGGAGTGCCGCCCAGACCTCACGCTTGGTCTTGGCAGAGTCATCTGACAGGGCTTCTACAGAAACGCGGTATACGGCGTCCAGAAGTCGGCTGTCGAGTGTGAGATCCGGAATCGTCACTAGACCCTCCGGGGCTGGCACAACAACAAAGTCATCATTCACGGTGCCGCCGCCAACGATTCTTCGATTCAGAGTGCCGCCGCGGGTGCGCACAAAGGTTCCGTTTTCGAGCGCGGTGAGTTCACCCACAAAAAACGTCGCCACTTCAGCAGTGGCAAGGTTTAATGCGGGTGCTTCCCAGGGGATTTCGTTTCCGTTGCTGGTGTTGGCGTCCGTCACCGCGAACAACACTGCGGCTTGCAGGGCACCTCGTTCATGTTCGCGGGCCTCGCCAGGATCAGGCTCTGGTTCTTTACGTCGAACGAGCGTTGCAGTCGTCAATCGCTGGCCGGCATCATCGCGAAACCGGGAAAGAAGTGCCTTCAGTGTCCGACCAAAGCCGTCAAAGGGCTCAGCAAGTTTTTTTGGGTCAAGCGGTTGCAGCACCCATGGCCCGACATTCACTTCCTCGCGCAGACGAAGATACGGGAACAGGTAGATTGCAGGCCGGTCAGTCACTCATTCAGTATCCTTGACGACCTCCGGCAGCCTGAATTAGGGGAGCCGCTTCAGCCGAGCTGGTTGGCCGGCCGGGTTCGGAGTCCCGGACACATTGCGGGGACATTGATACTCTGGGCAGAGGGGAAAGGGGGAACCGAAATGGGTCTCACAAGTCTTTTTCGGCGAAAAGGCGCAATCGCGACACCCAAAAGTCCAGTCGTGGCGGCGGGACCTGTCCCGAGCGCGCCCATGTCACCTGAGCTCCAAGCGGAACTGCGGGAAGCGTGGGCAGAACTAATTGAGGCCGCCAAAGCATCGAAAGTGAAAAACTTCCACGCCTGTACACGTACGGCCCGGCACTGGACGGAAGACCCGGCGGCAGTCAGAGCCATAGCGGCCACACTCCGTGAATTCCCGGCTACAGACAGCCAGCAGACGACATAGTGACCGACGGGCGGCCGCCCGAGGTCATCACAGCTCGCCGGAAGGCCGGCGGTCGAGATTTTCACTCAACTCCTGGGACGGCTTGCAGGGAATTGACATGCCGTCGGCGAGGATTGAGCCATGCCAAGCACATCCGCGGTCTAACCGCCGTGATCTACAAGCAGATTGGGTCCGTGTCGATGCTCCACCCTGTGCCCCCATGAAGAAGATGAGGCTCCGTTACGCCGGAGCGTGTCGGCTGTGCGGTACATCTCTTCCGGCCGGGACGGAAGCGATCTATGAGAGCGATACAAAGACCGTCCGCTGCTTGGAGTGTCCCACAGAGGCTGCCGAATCCACGTCCCACGACCTCGAACCGGCTTGTGAGGCGTTGCCAGCCAATGAGTCTGGAGTAGCCGGGTCGTCAGCCCGACGCGAGTATGAGCGTCGCAAAGCGAAAGACGAGGAAAAGCTCCGCGAGAAGTGGGGTCCATTCGGCGGCATCGCAGTCGCCGTCTCTGACGAACGCCAAAGCACCAAGGCCTGGGATCGAGGCGCGATTGGCGAGGAACGCCTCGGCGCTCGGCTGGATGCCCTGGCAGCCGATGGCCTGGCCGTCCTTCACGACCGACGCATTCCCGGCTCGAAAGCCAACATCGACCACATCGCCATCACTCGCAGTGGAATCTGGGTCATCGACGCCAAAAGGTACAAGGGACGGCCTGAACTGAAGGTCGAGGGTGGCATCCTGCGCCCCCGCGTGGAGAAGCTCCTCGTCGGCCGACGTGATTGCACGAAGCTGGTCGATGGGGTGCTCAAACAGGTCGACGTCGTGCGAAACCTCGTCGGGGATGTTCCGGTCACAGGGGCGCTGTGCTTTGTTGAAGCCGACTGGCCGTTGATCGGAGGCGCATTCTCGACCCATGGCGTTCATGTGCTCTGGCCGAAACGGCTGGCCAAAGTGCTTGTAGAAGAGCCAGCCGGCGACGTTGATGTAGCGGCGGTGCGTGAGTCGTTAGCCTCGCGATTCAAGCCTGCTTGAGTCAGGTGCCCACGTTCCAGGCCGCTCTGGGACGACGACGTTGAACATGAGCCATTCTTCAAGACGTAGCGCTCAGCCTTGTCCCGGCAAACTTATCTGGCTTGGGATACGGCAGAGCCAAGCTCTTAGCTACGCTTTTCGGCCGGCCGGTACCTGTCACCAAAGGCGACCAAGGAGCTCTGGAGCAGCGTCCTTCTGCCCAGTATGTCCACTGGCCGGGAACGGGATTCTGCCGGGAGTGGGCTGACCATCCAGGCGGCGAACACGTTGTGAGGAATCTTCAGGCTCATCGCCTGGTCAAAAAGGCGCAGCACCGGTTCGTGAAAGTGCCCGTCTTTGAGCTGGAAGCCCGGGCAGAAGGTTTCAACGCCGATGAATACCCGAACTGCCCGGCGCATGGCCTCCGGGTCGCCGAGGGATTGGAAATGCGTCTCCAGGTCTGCCGCTGTCGGCAGGGTGAATTCTTCGCGGATGCTGTCCCAGATATGCTCCGGGACAGCCGGCCAAAACCGCTCAGCCTTCACATTCGACGCAGTAGGCATGGCCGTCCTTCTCGCTCGCCTTCTGCGAACGGTGGCGGACCAGGAAGCAGGAATAGCAGGTGAACTCATCGTCAGCCTGCGGGATGACCTGGACGACGAGCTCTTCGGCAATGAACTCGCCACCAGGGGTCAGGCCGTCCAGGGCGTCAGCCTCGTCGAGCTCCTGAACCACGGATTTCGCATCAGGGGCTTTAGCAGTCTTCAGGGCCTCCAGGGAGTTTTCCTGGGATTCCTTGACGTCAGTGCGCAGTTCATCGTAATCGGTTGCCACGAAAGTGCATCTCTTCTCTGTCAGGGGGTATTACCGATCCTGCAACGTACAGGACATGGGAAGAATTCCCTAAAAGAGCGGCTTCATGGGCACACAATCAGAACCGCCGGGAACATGGCATTGCCGACGGTCAGTGGGGCACCTGGGGTTTCAATATCAGGAAGTGGCACCTAATGTGGGGCAAAGCCGACGGCCGCGAAATTTGCGGAACCAACCATCGGATTTGAGCGTCTTACAACTCTGGTCTTTGGGGGAACCTTGAGCAATCCGGAATACCCGCAGCAGCAACAGCCGCGCGTCTTCGATACTTCGTTCGACTACCAGACCGACACCCCTCCAGGGACTGACCCGGACAGTGGCAGTCCAAGGCTCCGGGCGGACCATCAGTTGCTGTGGACCAAGACGCTGAACTCCGGCGTCGTCTTCGAACCGACCGCGCCGCCGAAGCGTGGGGACGGCTACCTCATCTTCACTGACCCCTCCGAGGCGATGCATTGGTACGGCAGTGACGCCATCACCCACTCCTACACTGGCCGGGCACGTACGGCGTCTCTGGCGAACGCCATCGCCTCGCTGAACGAGGACGAGCGGTCCCGCTACCTGAATCCGCCGTACACCATCGGCAGCGCGATGATCTGGCCCGTCAGGAAGAAGGACCGACCCACGATGAACCAGGCCCGGGGGTTCAGGGCGCTCATCGCCGACCGGATGGATCTGACCCTGGAGTGCATCCGGCGTCATTACGCAGGAGAACCGGAGAGCCCCTTAGCCGATGTCATCAACGCGTACGCGGACTTCTTTGCGCTCTTCGACGGGTTCAAGGAGTTTGTGGAGTTCTTCCACTTTCAAGACCTCGTGACACCCGACTACGAAGAGGTTCGGTTCTACCTGCCCTTCGACAACTTCAAGCGTTCCGGGATGCCGGCCACAAAAGACGAGTACGTAACGTACCGGGAGGCCACGCTGGAGTTCATCTCGGCACGGAACCGTCGGATGGCCGCCTGGGTCATGGAGAACCACCCCGGGATTGAGGTTCGCCATACAGACTGACTACCCAGCGACGTCGCAGGGTCAGTCAGGGTCAGAGTCCGCGCATTGAAGCCATAGGGGGATTCATGGAACTACCAGCCATCCTGAAAGAAGAGAACGTCGAAGCCGCAGCCGAACTGCTCCGGCGCTACTACCTCGAACCATCCACAAAGACGGGGCTGCTCAGTACCGGCAGCTACTTTGATGAATGGGCGAACCGCGGCGACGGCCCTGATGTCAGGGACAGGATCACCGATAGCGACGCTGTCGCCGTGTCAATGCTCAGCGTCAAAGTTCCGGCCCAGGCCATCATCGGGCTGCAGGAACAGCCGTTGGCGACGAATATACGAAATCTCCTGGCTGATATACGCACCGACGTGAGGATGAGCGATCTCACGGTAGCGGAAGCAGAAGCCACTCTCGGGGAGGGCAGCCCCTCATGGCTGCTCTGGCAGGAGCTGAGACGCACACCCAAAACGCGCTGGGATGTCGGGGCCACCACAGCCAGCAAGATCATGGCGAGGAAGCGACCGCATCTCATCCCCATCTGGGACAAAGTCATCGGGGCAGTCGTGGGCAAAGACACTTCTGAAGGCCAGTG
Source organism: Pseudarthrobacter sp. J47 (assembly GCF_049810315.1). Classification (GTDB taxonomy): domain Bacteria; phylum Actinomycetota; class Actinomycetes; order Actinomycetales; family Micrococcaceae; genus Arthrobacter. The sequence continues at coordinate 2,439,641 of NZ_CP187358.1, read as the reverse complement.
GCTGAATTGGCACAACCTCTTCATGCAAGACCCCGACCTTGCTGGACGATTGCAGCGAATTCACAAGCTTTCTACGGTCCAGACACCCATTTCCGACCTGCGCATCATGGACGCCATCCTGTGGCGCTACGGCAAGGACCATGGCATCAAGGGCGGGCGAGCCGGCAAACTCGGAATCACCGGCTGAAGCACAGCGAAGCCACGACAAACTTGGTCGAATCTCGCAACCGCCCGCGTCAGCCTCGTAGCCGGCCGAAGTCTGCCGGTGAAGGAGTACTACGAGTTCCGAGCATCGTTTGAGTCCGGAAACGAGCCCCCGACGCGACCGGACAATGCAGTCAGCTCTGCCTCGGTTTCCCTGAACCGGATCACTTGAGGGCCTAATGTGTTGACCCCCTCCGGTCCCTTCACCACGAGGGTTCGCGCTATGGTCCTGCCCAGTTGATCCAGTTCCTGGTTGAGTCGCCGCAACTCTGCCTGATCGAATTTGGAGCGCTTCATCGCTTCAGGGTCCCTGTCGCATTGCGTGCAGCGTCCCCTCGGGCCCACATCAGCCATCATGGTTACGTATATACCCCTTTGGCCCGCCCGCCACTGACCATCCATGATCGAGCACCACTGAGTGTGGAACAGTTTCCCGGTTCGCGTGACGTACACCTGTCCGGCACCGGCCACAGGTGACCCGTCGTCACGGTGGCTTTGCGGCTCAACGCGGACGAGCGGACGTTCCTTCGCCCGGTGCTCGGCGTTCGCTTCTTCTTTGAGTCGCAGCCTCTCTGCCCGCTTCTCCGCCCGCTCCAATTTGGAGCGCTTCTTCGCTTCGGGGTCCTGGTCGCATTGCGGGCAATGTCCCCGCAGGCCCACATCCGCAATCATGGTCACGTAGATGCCTCCATTGACGGCCCGCCAGTGACCATCCATGATCGAGCACCATTGAGTGTGGAACAGCTTCCCCGACCGGGTCACATACGCCTGACCTTCACCTGCGATGGGCGACCCGTCGTCACGTTGGCTTTGCGGCTCAACGCGGACGAGCGGACGTTTCTTTTGCGCCCCGTGGTCGGCTTTCACTACTTCGTGTGTGGTGCTCACAACCCGTTCCTTCTCCCAAGACCTCTGCCATATCCTTCCATGCTGGGGAGGTCCACCTCCACCATGCCATCGAAGGTTTGACGGGCAAGCCCGCCGAGTCCAGTACCTGCGGATCAGCACGAACCCGGTGAACGCACTCGACGACACACAATTCCTCGCTGATAACGTGGAAAGAGGGCAAATGGCCTCCTTTTGAACATGTGTGAGTCGGGGGAAGCATGACGGAGTGGAAGCCGGGTTGGTGGGCACGCGCGTTCAGAGGTGCCGGGTCATGGGTGCTGTCGATCCGTGAGGGCCGCCTGCGCGTCTGCGGAATCCCCCGGGAGGTGGACGCTGATGTCATCGACGTCCTCGGACTCGCAGTCGATGAAGGCTCGGGGCAGCTCATCGTCACTCTCGTCCACGGGACAGAGACGGTGCTCAATGGGCTGTCTCGTCGCGCGGTGCGTGAGGTCGCCGCTGCTTACCACTCCGAGCTCGATGAGCGACGGCATCTCGCCGCCCTGCTCTCAAAGGCTGAGGAGCAGGGCGAGGCGGCCAGCCTGTGGTGGTCCCGGGTCCGGGATGTGATGGACCGACAACGGTGGGCGGACCAGGACACGATCGCCGCGCTCGAGGGCTCCCGTCCGGACGTCGCTGTGTGGCTGGCTGCCGACAGCGACCCGAGGCTCTCCGGGCTTCCCAAGGGCAAACGTGAGGACCAGCGTGCCGCAGTCGACGCCTGCCGCACCACTGACTTGTCAAGGTGGGCTGCCCAGCGGAACGAGGCGTTCCTGGAGTGGGAGAAAAACGAGCTGGCGGACTTCTTCCGCAAGGTCGAGAAGTCGCCGTTGACGGAAGAGCAGACGAGGGCGACGGTCTGCTTCGACAACCGGGTGCGTGTTATCGCGGCCGCGGGCTCCGGGAAGACGTCGACGATGGTAGCCCGCGCCGGGTATGCGATACGGCGTGGCATCGCCCAGCCGACGGAGATTCTCGCCCTCGCATTCAATAAAAAGGCAGCCGGTGAGCTTTCGGAGCGGCTCGTCTCCCGCCTCGGCGATGACGGCGCTTCGGTAGCATCAAGCACTTTCCATGCCTTCGGGTTGCGCATCGTCGGTGAGGCGACCGGGCGCAAACCCGCCGTCCCCGATGACCTCCCCAGGGACAATGGGATGGGGCGGCTTGCGGGGATCGTGGATGGCCTGCGCGACCGTGACCCGGCCTTCCGGCGGGACTGGGACCTTTTCAGGCTCGTGTTCGGCAGGCAGCTGCCGGATCTCGGGGATGAAGCCGATCCTGAGAAGTCGGACAGGAACACAGGTATTAACGGCTTCGGCACTCTCGCTGGAGAGGTCGTCAAGAGCCAGGAAGAGGTGATGATCGCCAACTGGCTCTTCCTCCACGGCGTCCGATATGAATACGAGCGACCCTACGCGCACGACGTTGCGGACGCGCACCACCGTCAGTATCAGCCGGACTTCTACTATCCGGACATCGACGTCTGGCATGAGCACTGGGCGCTCGGTTCAGACGGCAACCCGCCGCCACATTTTGACGGGTATGCCGAGAGCATGGCGTGGCGACGTCAGACCCACACTCGATACAGCACAAGACTTATCGAGACAACCTCGGCAACCATCCGGGACGGGTCCGGGTTCGAGCACCTCGAACAGGAGCTCCGCCGACACGGAATCCAGCTCGAGGAAGACCCCTACAGGGAGGCACTCGGGGAACCGCCGATCAGCGATCAGGCGATGGTGGCGCTGATGCGGTCCTTCATGACACACGCGAAGGGCAACCGACTCACCCCTGACGTGCTGACGCAGCGGGCCGGCCGAACCTTGCGGGCCAGGCTCTTCACACGCCTGTACGGCGTCATCCTCGCCGAATGGGACCGTCAGCTCCGAGCCGCGGGCCAGATCGATTTCGAGGACATGCTGAATCTCGCAACCGATCACGTCGAGTCGGGCCGTTGGATGAGCCCTTACCGGCTCGTCATGGTCGACGAGATGCAGGACACCAGCTCTGCCCGTGCGGCGCTGGTGAGGGCGCTGATGAAGACTCCTGGAAACTACCTTTACGCGGTCGGCGACGACTGGCAGTCGATCAACAGGTTCGCGGGCTCAGACCTCAGTGTGATGACCCGCTTCGATAATTGGTTCGGGACAGCGTCCACCATCTGGCTGGACCGCACCTTCCGGTCCCCGCAGTCCCTGTGCGATGTCGCGGGTGGGTTCGTGATGAAAAACCCCAATCAAATCTCCAAGAACGTCCGATCTTCAGCGCCGGAAGCTGGCGAGACCGTATGCGCCGTCAGTGTACGGGAGCGCAGCCACTACGGATCGGCCGTCCGGCAGCACCTGACAACCCTTGACTCAGAGCTCACTGAGCCAGCCACTGTGCTGCTGCTCGGCCGGTACTCCCGGTCCAAGGACGATGTCACCTCGGCGCTGGAAGCCAGATACGCCAACCTGACCATCGAGTTCAACACCGTGCACGCCTCGAAAGGAAAGGAGGCAGACTACGTCGTTGTGCTCGGCCTTGAGAGGAACGGATTCCCCAGCATTGTCGAGGATGATGCTCTCCTGCAACTGGCCATGTCCGCCCCTGACTCCTACCCACACGCAGAAGAACGACGCCTGTTCTATGTCGCACTGACCCGTGCCAAGCGCTCAGCGCTCCTGGTCACGCGCGCCGGTAGGGAATCAGCGTTCCTCCTCGAGCTGGTCGGAGATCGTGTCGTCAAGATCCGATCCGCGACAGGCGACGACATCACCCCAGTGGTCTGCCCGAAATGCAAGAAACACACGATGAAGGAACGCAAAGGGCGCTACGGCCGGTTCTTCGGCTGCGCCGGGTACCCGACCTGCAAAGGAACGATGAAACTCGCTGATAGTTAGGGACAAGAATGCCTTCCATGTTCCGAGGCGCAGGTTCTACGCTTCGCGATATTTTGGCCGACTGACGAGTCCACCCCACGTGGTCGGCCAAGCCGAGCCTTGCGGAATGCAGCACTTGCAGAGGCCATCATCACACCGATACGCAGACCATGTGGGTCACCACCCTTAAAAATGTATGCTTTACGGGTGCGAGCCGTTGCCTATATCCGCAGATCCAAAGATCCTACCGAGGGCAACGCGTCGCTCGTCGACCAGCGCGCCTGGATCATGGCGGAAAGCCGGAAGCACCACCACACAGTCGCCAAACAGGACATCTTCGAAGAAGTCGTCAGTGCCTACCGCGACCGGAACCGCCCCGAGCGCGACCGCCTCGAAGGCGTCCTCGCCGAAGGCGACGTCAAGGCGCTCTACGTCCGGGACCTTGACCGGCTGGCACGGCGGTTGATGGACACCGCCCGCATCGTCGACACCTGCAACCGCCACAACGTCACGATCTACACCCATGACCGCGTGTTCGCCCCTCGATCGCCCGACACCATCCTGCTGATCTCCGTCCTCGGCGGCCTGGCGGAGACCGAGGCGGCGACCACGAGCAAGCGGCTGAAGCGCACCGCCGAGAACATCCGCCAGAAGGGCGGCTGGAACGGCCCTGCGCCGTACGGCTGGATGCGGCCCGAGCAGCGCAACGCCGACGGCGTGAAGACGCTGAAGCTGCACCCGGAGGAGAGCAAGACCGTCCGCCGCATCGTCGAATGGCGGCTCGACGGACTCTCCGTCGCCGAGATCGTCCGGGAGCTCAACCAGCAGGGCCTGACCAACCGCGAGGGCCGGCCGTTCCAATACCGCGCCGTCGCCTCGCTACTGCGCCATCCGCTCCTGGCCGGATACAACTCGCTCACGGCCAAGGCAGATGGACGCGGCGGCGGCCCAGGTCCGGACTTCCGCGACACGCGCAAGATCGTCATCGACAAGGTTGGGCGTCCGGTCAAGAGTCATGAGGCGGTCTGCACGGAGGCCGAGTGGGAAACCCTGCGCCTGCTGATGAAGCCCCAACCGCTCAAGCGGACCCGGGCCCGCGCCGGAGGCCTTCCCCTGGTCGGCCTCGTCTACTGCGCCGGCTGCGGCACAAAGATGACCAGCAACAGGTCGATGGGTGAGTCGGGATCGTACGTGTGCAACGGACGGATGCGCGGCGCTGACTGCCCCGGCGTTGCAATCAACCGCGAAGCCCTGGAGCGCTTCATCCGCGACGTCGTCGCCGGATCGCTCGACAGCCCCGAGGTGATGGAGCTGCAGGCCGAGAGGCTGAACCAGGCCGCGGAAGGGAGCGCGAGCTCGGAGTTGTCCGAGCTCCACGAACAGGCTGATGCCCTGGGGGACTCCATCCTGATCCTGCGGGCCCAGATCAACACAGCGCCGGCCAGCGCTATGTCGGCACTGCTGAACCGCATCGGTGAGGAGGAGGCCCTCAAGGGCCAGATCGAGATGCGGATCTCGGAGAAGACCGAGGGGCGACCGAGGGCGATCCCCGACATCAGCGGGGCCGAGTTCCTCGAGCTCTCCGAGACGGAGCAGAAGTCGATCATCAGGGCCTTCCTCCGCAAGGTCGTGGTCTACGCCGACGACGGAAAGCGCGGGTCGGTCAAGGGGATGTTCGGCTCCCAGGGCACGAACCTGAGCCGGATCGGCTTCTGGTATCTCGGCGAAGCGGACGACCAGGAGCCGCGCCGCGGGGGCGGGTACTCTCTCATGCCCTCGAACGGCAGCTACCAGTGCCCCAATTGCGAAGAACCACGGACGTTCCGCTACCGGAACAACCTGCGCCACCACATGAACTACGCGCACCCGCAGCCAGTGCCGTGTCCTGAGTGCGGTGAGGAATTCCCTTTGCCCGGGCTGCCCAGCCACCGCCGCAACAAGCACGGGGTCAAGGGCTCACGCCAGTCCTGGAGCTGACTCTAGGGGACTAGGCGGCCCGACGGCGACCCAAGCGCGCGGGCCTGGCAGCCTCAGCTGCCTCCGCCCGCCGGATGGCCACCGAGGCCGCCACGGCAGCTCCGGCCTGTATGGCCTCCACCGGGATCGGGCGGACGGCGATCGCGGCCGCAGCTGCCGCCGAGATCTGCACTGGCCTGCGCGGGGAGGCAGATGCAGACGAAGCCACACCGCGTTCAGCGGTGGTGACCTGTCCTGCCATGACTGCCTGCCTCAGATAGCTGTGCTTGAATGCCTATCGGCACTCTATCAACTAATGAGTCAGAGGATCAATCGAATGGAATCTGATACGAGTCGAATCGTCACGCTCGGGGATGAGTCGACGAGATGAAGCGGGCTCAGGCCGCGGCAGCCCCGGCGTCGCTGATCCCGGCCAGTAGCCACTGCTCGGACAAAGGGTCGCGGCGCAGCTCGAAGGTTCGCAGCGCCGAAGTGGACGTCAATCGGACCTGGAGCTGCCAGTGTTCGACGCTGATCAGGTCGCCGCAGCCCACCGGTGCCCGCTTGGCGGTGTTCCACCAGTCGGTGCGGGTGAACCAGTGCACAGGTTCCGCGGCCACGGCCCAGATCCTGCCGTCATGCCTGACGGCCAGGGGAACCCCCTTCGCGGTGAAGCGGACCTCCACCGGAGTGTCCAGAGGTTTGCTATTTGATGCTGTTGCTGCCACGGGTCCGCTCTCCAAGGTTCCTGTTCATCATTTCTTCCCGGCGGGTAACCGCCGAACTCCACACCCAGGTCCGGTACGTCACCGGCCCGTCCTTCCATGTCACTTCGACCGCTTTCGCTGTCCAGGCGAAGACCTCGCCGTCCACCAGTTCTGCGCAGTTCGGGAACCGGATCCATGCCTTGACGGGGATTCCGGGATACCCGTTCTTGGCCGGGAAGTGTTCGAAGTCGAGCTCTTTCACGGTCAGCCCGATCGGGCCGGCCCGCCGCGCATACTGTGCTTGCAATGCAGCGGCGAACTCTTCGGAGGACATAACGCAACCTTAGAACCATTCCCATTAGCTCTTGGTGTCTCTCGGCCATCTGAACTGCAGTTCCACGTCAAAGACGGCTGTACTTGTCGCTCCCAGAAGAGATTGCCAGATGGCACCGACAGAGTTGGGGAGTCGCATGCCAGAGCGAGCTTTACCCTCGTGTTCATCTGGCAGAATCACCAAGATGAATGCGCAGAATTTGTCCACTTGGAAGGAGTCGGAGGGACATGCTGGCTCATGGTGGCCGGCGGAACGGCGCGAGCTCATATTCGAAGGTGTCCTGGAGTTTGAAGACAGGCGTCCGAAACTGACGCTGATGTCCCCGTTGATAGGGCAGAGAATCTTCAATTTGGCCCATGCTCAAGTGGTTCATGGAGAGCTCGAATCTGGAGAAAAAGTCACGCTGTGGGACCTCGGCGGCCATGTCCTCGAATTCCTAGGGAACGAGCACGACACCATGAAGACTGCTCGGCGTTTCACCTATGCCATTCTTGGCGCGCATTTGGAGACCTATGAGGAAGAACGGTTTCGTTATTCGGCGTACACGCTTCACGGCCTTGGGGTGTGGAGCGGGATGGATACCCCGATTCCCCGGAGCCTTTCACGGGAGGATCTGCCACAGTATGAGCCTGCTCATCTGAAAAGTTTTGAACGAGACGAGTCTGGCGTGGAGTACAGCGCAAAGGTCTACATCGAAAACCCTCGGCGTTTGGAAGCGGACGCCCGGTTCCCGGAGGGTGCCGTCGTAGCGCATACGGGAGACGACGCACGAGTCGTCTTTGAGTGCGATCCACCGGCACCTGCACAGATACACGATATGTTGCTCTTTGATCTCCAGGCACTGCTGACATTTTCCTATCAAGGCGGGGCACCTCTTCAGGCTGAATGGCTTGCATCAGAAGATTTGGATCAAGCACTTCCCGTGATGCGTTGGGATTCATTCACTGGCCGAAGGCCCACCGGCCACGTATTTAGGCAATCAATGATCCTAGACACTGCTCGCGTGGATCCAACAGTCTTGTTCCCTGCTTGGTGGAACGCCGTAGAGAAACTCTACCCAGCGCCCCAAGTAGTCACGCTTTATCACCACGGTTCCCGAGGGATTCTGGAAAGTTCCGTTTCTTCCGTGATCGCCGTGGCGGAGCACCTGCACGGGCAAATTGGCCCAACCCTCACTCGTTTTCCTGAGGGGTACCTTGAGTCAAAAAAGGGCCCCCTCAAGGAAACATTCCCATCGCCGGAGGATGCCCCGTTCAGAGAGTTCCTTTATCAAGCCCTCAAAAACAACCGCCCCACTCTGAGTACCCGTCTGAACGAGCTGGCATCTGCTGTGACGTCGGAACGCTTGGAACTTATGACCATTAGCGCGCACCAGTGGATAGCTGATGTAAGGAAAGTGCGCGATATCTTGGCGCACACCTCCTCCCACGTCACGAGGAGGGGCGGAGACGGCGACTCATCTCTCCTGGATCGAGTGAATTCCCAGACGCGAGCAATCGTGACAATTTTGATTTTGAAGCAAATGGGCATCGAAGAAGCTGCCCTGGACCGGGCTGCGATGGCCCTTAGCACCGAGCTCAAGCGCTTCACTATTGAGGGTACAAACACCTAGGACACGCTTGTGGAGGCATGGGCATAGCCCTTAGGGACTCCAGTCTCGAAGGGCATCCGACAAGGCCGCAAGGGTATCAAGCAAGTAACTTTGCACGGTTTCGAAAGTGAGTCCTGGCGAGGTCGCCTCGACCAGGCCGTATACGGGAAGATCCCTGCCCAAATTGGTAAGTTTCGCTGGGATGCCATAGTGCATGCATCTGTTGCGGAGGTCCCGAAGACTTCGAAGGCGGAGCGCTTCCGGCGAATCGATCACATCAATTATGGACGCCATTCCGGGACGTTTGGAAAGATCCGCGTATTTCCTGCGGATCTCCTCGAGTGCGTTGAGCGAGTGCGCCAGCGTCACAAACAGGACGCGGAACACTGGGCCAGTGAAGGGTCCCTCTGACGGCTTGAACAAAAAGAGGCCGGAGTTTACGGAGCCTTCGATGACCGTAAGGACGTCCTTAAGGGCCAGCGGTAGCTCAGGCTCGAAACGTTCCGCATAGTACTTCTTGCGGTCGAGAGTTATGGCGCGCGGGGCTTGTCCACACGCATCGAGAGATAACGGCGTCGGGATGATTTGCATGCCGTGGCCGAACTGCTTAAGTATCGTTGGAAGCGCCCGTCCGATGTCGAAGCCAAGACGATGTGAGTATCCGGTTTCCCCCAACTGGACCGGATCAGCGAGACGCGCGGAGTGCTGAAAACTGGCAACACGGCTGGTCGTAAATAGACGGCCATCACGTACGCCGAGTGCTAGATCTTCGCCAGGAGCCCAGACGTCAGTGTGCTGTTCGTGGATCCGATCGAAATCCTGTATCACTCCGTCGTACAGCTTCTTGTTGTCGTCGAGCAACTTCACGGTGTGCCGCGCTGCCGCGATCTCGGTAGCAAACTTCAGTTCAAGAGCTTTGAGCTGCGTTGGACGTTTGGATCTCACTAGAGCCGTGCCTTCGTAAACTATCCGCGCCATGTGTGGTGTGAGGGCTAGGCCGGCAATAGCTTCCCAATTGGGATCAATTCCGGATCCATGAGCGAGTGAATTGAGCCATTCAGCATCGTCGCGGAGCATGAGGACGTCGAGGCCCGTCCAATCACGAGCTTCGCTTAATTTCTCAGCGCGACGTTGCAACTTGGCCTGTTTACCACTCATCGTATGAGCCTAGTAGGACCCACCGACATCGACGCCTCTACAATTCCCGAACGACTGGCCCAGCTAGTCCTGGAACTGCCCATCGGCACTGACGCTTGCCGTCGACAACACTTCAGATAACGGCAATCTAGGGGTGATAGGGCGGCCGTATTGCCGGCGTCGGCTACATCAAAGACACCCTTCAAGGGACTGCAGGAAACATATATTCGAATAGACGACCCACAAAGATGGCGGCTACGGCCGGCCGCCTCTCTCCCGGGAATCACCTTTGGTCCTGTTTTTCGATCCCCTGGGCACCAAGCTATGAAAGGGCTCCGACAACGCCCGGAACGGACTGATCCTGGTCCTCTGCCGGCTCGGCACAAAACGGCGCAGTGTCCGACAATGGGGACATGCCAGTTGCTTCTGCCCCCCGCACCGTACACCACCTCTACTCCACACCCGGTCACCTCCTTCCCGCGTGCGGTGTAACCCCCGGCCCCGACGGGTCCGAGTGGCACACCGGACACGACGCCGGGGTCCTGCAGGCGTTCTCCGCGCAGGGATCCGCGTGCTGCTCTCTGTGTCTGGAGTTGTCCCTGTCATCTCCTGACTGACATGTGCAAGGTGGTACAGGTGGTACGTGGTCTGCCATACTGGTAGAGAAAACAGGTATACGAGTGGAAATCCTGCTCAGCCCCGGCTGAGCAGATCGTCCGTCCAGGCGGGCGTGGACAGTCCAGCTTCGGCTCCCGCGCGTGGCCTGGGAACGGGGGCTCGGGGAAACAGTTCTGAACTGTGGAGCCGAGACGCTGGACCTTCCGAACACTCATTGCCTGGACACAGAGCCAGGACGACAGGACCGACCAGGGGGACGAGAAGACCATGGACATCACCAGGACCGCACACGTGACGCGGACGAAGCTGGCCGCGACCGCTGCGGCCCTGGTCTGCGCCCCGCTCGTGCTCAGCGGCTGCAGCAGCTCCGGCGGGGACGGGCGGTACTTCGCCACCTCGGAAGGACAGAACGGCGACATCGTCGTCGTGGACGGTGACCAGATCACCTACTTCGACACCGCCAGCCGCCAGGACCTCGCCTGCCACTCCATCAACTCCGTCCTCGACGACCCGAAGGCGGCCGCGACGAAGGGCGAGCTCAAGGACGCCTACACCGTCCGCGGCACCGGCCAGATCAACGAGTCCAAGTCCTCCGTGGACTGGACCGAGGCTGGCCGCAGCACCACCGAGACCGGCTCGATCAGCTTCGGCAAGGACAAGTCGACCATGGAGTTCGTCTTCTCCAACGGCGTCAACGACGTCGTGCTCGTGCCCGTCGACAGCGAGCAGGGCAAGGCCGTCAAGACCAAGTACTGCGACTGAGGAGGCTGACCCCTTGACTGCCCCGATCGACCTGCAGTACCGGAGCCCCGTGGACCACGCGTCCGCGGGGCTCTGCCTTTTCTCTCCCGGGATGCACCCGCGCGCCAGACAGGATGCAGGAGGTCGGGCATGACGCTCATCGGACCGATCAGGTACTACAAGGGGCGGGTGGCGTACCCCAGCGACGAGCAGCTGCGCGCGGCAAGAGCCACCTGGGATTTCGACGACATCCGCCGGCCGACGGACGATGTGGACTGCACGCACATCCAGCTGATCGAAGTCTCCGGCCGCAACGCGGGGGAGCGGCGGCAGCTCGAGGAGGAGAAACTCACACGCTTCTTCGACTACATCGGCACCCGGGCCGGCTTCCGGGTGCTCACCCACCAGAAGAAGCCGGACTCGGCCACTTCGGCGTTCGTCTCGCACGAGATCGTCTACGTCATCGAGTCCCGGCCGACCAGGGGGTACGCCAAGCTCACCCTGCGCTCGGAGCTGCCGCGCAGCGGGACCGCCGGTGCCGTCTCGGACATCTTCAGCGCCGAGGGAATCGACCGCATCTCGCGGATCTTCGACAAAGGCCCCCGGAGGGATTGAGGCCCGTGCTGCAGTGCGACTGCCGCCCGACGAGAGGAAGACCCCGTGGACATCACGTCCACGGGGTCTTCTTGTGGTACGCCCAGCATGGGCATTTGCTTGGAGGTGAAAGTCCTCTGGAGGAGAAGGTGGTTTAACTTCTAGCTAATGGCAACTGCGTCATCGTGAGATGGGGTGGGAAGGAAGCCGGAGGCAAATCCCTGCACCGAGGGACACGAACCGCATAGAAGGCATGCTGGTTGGGGTAAGCCAGCCACAAATGGTGAAGCCCGTTCCACCGAAACGGCCAGTGTGTAAATGCGGCGGCGGCAGGGGGAAAGCAAATGTTCTTATCTGGGGAGATCTGTCCCAGTGCGTCATCCGGTTTACCGGGTGGAGCAGTGCGGCTCTAAGGGTCGTAGCTGATGGGGCAGAAGTCAGCCGAGGCCATAGTACCGGCGGAATCGCAGGGTTGCCGGGAAGGGCTGAACGCTGGGAATTGATGGTTTGAAGCGGTGCTTCTCGTGTGTTCCACAGGAATCGCAGCCAACCCACGGGAGTGGTGGGACAGAGAGTGAAGGAACGAACGGTGAATCCGGGAGAGCTGCTGTCTGTGCGTAGTGAGGACCCGGCGGGTATCGGGGAGAACATCAGGGATACATCGGATCTGTGGGAGGCAGTGTTTTCCCGGCAGAATCTGATGATCGCGTTGAAACGTGTTGAGCGTAACCGGGGTGCTGCCGGTGCTGACGGGCTGCGCACGGACGAACTTCGTGCGTGGTGCTTAGGACATTGGACAGAAACGCGGGAAGCGCTGGACGCGGGTACGTATGCTCCGGGCCCGGTGCGTCAGGTGATGATTCCCAAACCTGACGGCGGGGAACGGAAACTGGGAGTACCGTCCGTGCTGGATCGATTGATCCAGCAGGCAGTCGCGCAAGTCCTGTCCCCGGTCTTTGATCCGGGGTTCGTGCCGGTCTCGTATGGATTCCGGCCGGGCAAAAGCGCCCATGATGCTGTGAAGGTCGCCCGAACGGTGATTTCACAAGGGTATCGATGGGTGGTGGAGGTTGATCTGGATGCGTTCTTTGACCGGGTGAACCACGACGTGCTGATGGCCAGGGTGGCGCGGAAAGTGAAAGACAAGCGGCTCTTGAAGTTGATCCGGCGCTATCTTGAAGCCGGGATCATGGCTGATGGGGTGCGGCAACCGACGGTGGAGGGAACCCCGCAGGGGTCGCCTTTGTCGCCGGTGCTGTCGAACATCATGCTGGACGATTTTGATCAGGAGTTCTGGGGTCGGGGGCACCGCTTCGTGCGGTACGCCGATGACATCAGGGTCTTTGTGAAGTCCAGGAGAGCCGCGGAACGGGTGCTGGATCGGGCCACGAAAGTGCTTGAAACAGGCCTGAAATTGAGGGTCAACCGGGAGAAATCCGTAATCAACCCAGCAAGCGTAGCTACATTGCTGGGTTTCGGGTTCTACTTCGTCAGAGGCGGGGTGAAGGTCCGGATCGCTCCTAAGGCGTTCAAACGCATGAAGGACCGCATCAGGGAACTGACCTCCCGCAAATGGAGTGTCTCCATGGAATACCGCATCCAGCAACTGAACCGCTATATCCGGGGATGGATGGGCTACTTCCGGCTGTCACAGACGCCGCGGAAGTTCTCCGACCTTGATGAGTGGTTCCGACGAAGGATGCGCCAAATCCGGTGGAAGGAATGGAAACGCCCGCGAACACGGGTGGCAAAGCTGCGCAAGCTCGGGATCCGGCCTAATCTGGCCTACCAGTGGGGCATGACCAGCCGCGCCTACTGGCGGATCGCGGGCTCGCCCATTCTCCAACGCGCCCTCCCCAATCAACACTGGGTGGAGGAAGGCCTCTTACTCTTTCACACTGCTTGGGATCGCTTTCAACGACCTGGCGAACCGCCGTATGCGAGGCCCGCACGTACGGTGGTGTGAGAGGAGGGCCGGGAAACCCGGCCCTCCTACTCGATTCTGACTGGCTGGCAGTCCCGTATGAGCCCTACAGCCGTCCGCCCTTCAGGCGCAGCGCCCGGTACTCCTCGATCGTCTCCGGCGGCCGTCCGTACTTTGGCCCATGTGTCTCGACGAAATCGATCTCGGCCCAGGTGTCCCGGTGCCGGACCCGCGACCTGGCCAGCACCGCAAGCGCGGTTATTGAAACGACCACGTTGGCCAGCCACCACAAGATGGCGATGAGGACCGCCGCCTGGACCAGTCCCCGTTTAGAGGAGCCCCTCTGTGCTGCCACGGCCGCCAGGGCCGTTGAACCACCCAAAGCCATGCACCCGAGCAGGAGCCCGGCCACCCAACCCTCCGTCGGCACCCGCCGGCGCGCCAGATCAGCGGGGCTGTCGCGATCGCGGACCAGCCGCAGCGCCTCGCGCACGAAGAACACAGCAGCCAACGCGGCCAGGCAGTTCACCGCCAGCTCACGCGCTCCCTCGAGCCACCAGCGCCCCGAGTGCCACCAGCCCAGCGGAAACTCGTCGCGCGCCTTGCCTCGCAGATTCATCCGTTCCATCCTTTCCCCCGTGGCAGGCAAAGGGCGGCGCACCCGTTGTCGGAGTGCGCCGCCCTCATCACCAACGATCAGTTCTTCGGGTCCTCAGCCGGCTTCCTCCGCGACACGGGACCGTCCGTGCGCTTCTGAGCCGGATCCGCCGTCCGCCGCGGATGGGCCTGAGCCGCCGGTGCCGATCGACGTCCGCTGCGTGGAGTCGGCTGGACACCCTGGCTGCCCTGAGCGCCTCCGGTAACCCGGCCACCGACACGGGGCTGGGTAGGAGCAGGAGCAGGAGCCGGGGCCTGCGGACGCTGACCGGACTGGCCCTGCGCCTGCGCCGGAGCGCCGGTGCGGGGCTGGATCGGAGCCCGGTGGGCACTGCCGTGGCCGGTCGGAGCCTGGACCGGAGCCTGCGGGCTGCGGCGCTGGCTGCCGCTGGCCTGCGGGATACCCGGTCCCGCCTGCGCAGCACGGGAGCCGGAACCCGCGTTGGCCGGCGGCTGCTGGCCTTCGGCGGCCCGCGTCGCCCGGGTGCCCGGAATCCCCGGGACCGCTGCGACGACGGGGTTCACCTGCGCGGGCCCGCCGGTACCAGCGGTGAAGCGCGGGCCCTGGCCCGAGGAGGCCGGAGCCGCCTGCTTTCCGGTGCCGAACTGCGTCGGTGCCGACTGGCCGGCGTCCGCCTTGCGGCCACCGCTGGTGTGCGCACCGATATCGGTGCCGCCCGTGAGCCCGTCCCGCTTCTGGCCCTGACCCTGGCCATGGCCCGGCTGCCCGGTCCCAGGAGCAGCCTGCGCGCCGCCGAGCCCGAAGCTCGTCTGGCCGCCGGTGGCCTGGCCGCCCCGCGAGGAGGAACCCTGGCCGGTGCTGTAGCCGAGGTTCGACAGGCCGCCGTTGCCGCTCAGGGTCTGAGCAGTCTCCTTGTCGGAGCGGGAGCTCCCCGCCTTGCCGCCCGTGAGCTGCAGAGGACCGCCCTTGTCGCCGGGACTCTCGGGACCACCAGCGGACGGGCCGCGGCCGCCGCTGTCACCACCACCGCCGGGAACCGGACCGGGACCGGCGGGGCCGCCGCCGTCGGGGCCGGCTTCCGGACCGTCGTTCGGACCGGCGGCCAGGGCCAGTGCGCCCTTCCCGGCAGCAAGCGACTTCTGCTCGCCGTTCAGGCCGCCGGCGTTGGTCGACGAGCCCTTGCCGCCACCGGGGGTGCCGCCCGGCTTCGTGGCCCCGCTGCCGCCGAGCTTGCCGCCGACGCCGGAGGCGAGCTTGTTACCCATGGCCATGCCCGCTCCGGCCCCGGCTCCCGCAGCCAGCGCCGGGAGCATGCCGCTCTTGTCCGGCTTCGGAGCGGTGTTGGTCTCGAGGAACTTGTCCACCAGCTTGGTAAACACCTCGTCCATCGCCTGCAGCACGACCTTGCGCACCCGCAGGAGCGCGAAGGTGATGCCGATGATCAGCAGCGAGGAGATCAGGGTCAGGATGACCACGATGATCCCGCCGAGCACGCCTGAGCCCCACAGGCCGTCCTGGGACATCCAGGCCGACACCGGTCCGGAGATGATGTCCGGGATGGAGATTAGCAGCTCCGAAACGAACTGGTAGATGAACAGCGTCACCAGCACCTCGAGGATCAGTGCGACGGAGTAGACGATCACCTTGCTGATCGCGGCGATCGCACCCAGCGTGGCGAACGGCACCGCGGCCACGAGGCTGAAGGTGCGCTTGACCGCACCCACCAGCATGCCGATGGCGTACCAGAAACCGAGCAGAACCATGCTGCCCAGGACGACCCCGGCGTTCTGCCAGTACATGAACTTCGCCGGGCCCGTGCCGACCTGGCTGACCGCCATGTGGTCCTCGCGGGTCAGGCCGCTGGTGACGTTGTTCGAGCTGTACATCGTCATCGAGTCGGGGCCGAAACCGGTGTTCAGGTAGTTGTACGCCGACAGCGCCGACATGTTGCAGGAGAGCGGGGCGTTGTCCGCCCAGACCGAGAACCCGCAACCGTGCTTGGTGCCCTGGGTCGAGAAGCTCGTCGTGTTCCCGCCCGGGTTCGAGGAGGTCAGGCCCTTGCCGCCGACCGCCAGCACCGGGTGGTTGGTCGGGGTGTAGTCCGACTCGCCGTGCCCGCCGAAGTTGTCGCTGTCACCGTAGGACTTCTTGTCGATGAACCACTCCTTCTTCACGTCGCTGCTGACCGGCAGGTTGGTGATCGCGCTCTTGATGCCCGACTCGAAGTCCGACGCCGATGTAATCTGGCCCGAGATGTAGCTGTTGAGCATGCCGAAGGTCTCGCCCACGGCGTTGAAGTCACCCGCCGGACTGCCCTCCATGCCCACCAGGCTGTTCTTCCAGGCCGTCTCGGCATTGGTCGCACCGGGGCCCACGCTGATGTCGCGGAAGGTCGAACCGTGCGCCTGCTTGTTGATCGCCAGTGCCGTCGTGCGCACCGACATCATCGCGTTGTTGCTGGCCTGGCCGTTGTCCCAGGCGATAACGGCCTCATCGGGAACGCCGAGACGGTCGTTCATCATCCAGGCCTCGAAGTCCACGTACGTGGAGAGCACCACACGGGTCGGGCCGGCGTGCTGGCCCAGCAGCGAGTCATCGAACTTGTCCAGGACGCCGGTGTACATCGAACCCATCAGCGGAAGGCCCACGCCAATGAAGACGACGCGCACGACGAGCTTCTTGATCGCCGAGCCGCGGTCCATCTTCTTGAACAGCACCAGGCCAATAATCAGGAACCCGATGAAGAGCGGGACCAGCGCCTCCCAGGCGATCGACTGCAGCAGGCCGTACCAGCTTGCGATCCAGTGCTGCAGGCCCGCCAGGGCACCGCCGCCGGCCTGGCCACCGGTCATCCCGTCGGCGAGGTCCTGCTGGTGCGCGCTGTTCGTATTGCCGCCGGAGTCCGCGACGCCGGCGACCGCCTGGTAGAACCACATGAACGGGTTCAGCACCTTCAGCAGCTGGATGATGAGATAGAACAGCGTGCCCACGGCCAGCGCCATCGCGTAGAGCAGCCAGATCGCGCCGCCGCCGATGAGCGACAGGATCTGTCCGCCGATGCCCGAGGACATCGTGTCCAGGCCGAGGTCGGCGTTGGCCGCGCCGAAGTGGGCGTAGTCCACCATGCCGGAGTAGACGTTCTTGCCGCTGCCGCTGGCTGTCGCATTCAGCGTGTCGTACCCGATGGTCTGCGTGGAGCCCGTCGCCTCGGCGAAGAGCCAGCCGACTACGTTGAAGAGGCTGAATTCGGAGTCGGCGTAGCCGAGCATGTCGCCGCCCGTCGCCGGGTCGGCGGTGATCGCCCGCCAGTCCTCGTTCATCCGATCCTCGGGCTTGTCCTTGCCTTCGGGGGAGTTCTCCTGACTGAAGTACGTCGAGGCATTCGACGCCAGCTGGTACAGCGAGTAATTGTCGCGGTCCTCGTCGTCGGCAGCGTGCGCCGATGGCGCGAACACCGTCATCAGCAGCGGCACAACCAGTGCCACGAGCAGCGACAGAGCCAGGACGCGCACCAGCCCGCCCCGGGCAGTCGCCGCGGCCCGGGCCCGCGCCGCGAGCGTGATGGTCCCGTTCATCTTTCCCTTCCTGTCTGTCGTGTCCGTGATGGCCGTCATGACTTGCCCAGCTTCCGCGGGGCGGTCCCTGCCTTCTTCATGGCCTTCCTGCGGTCGGCCCGCCCCGCCTGGTCCTCAGAGCGGTCCTCCTCGGACTCGACGCTCTGGCGGGCGCTGGTGAGCTTCGCGCCGGGTGCCGGCTTGTCCTTCATCAGCTGGTCCATCCGGGCCGCCTCGTCGGCCTTGGCGGCCTCCAGGCGAACCTGCCTGCGCTGGGCCTCGCGGAAGGGGTTGATCCCCAGCGCGAGGTCGAGGTGGAAGACCACGTTCGACACGTCCCGGCGAAGGTAGGTAAGGTTCTCGCCCTTGGTCGTGATGAGCTGGGCGAGGTCCGGCGGGATCTGCTGGTGCAGCTGCTTCTGGTACTCCGCCACCGTGCGGTCGCGCATCGGCCCGAAGAGCGTGTAGTCCGCGGCGTCGAACTTGTTGAAGTCCGAGTCCGCGAGCATCTTGTCGACGTCGTTGTAGCTGTAGACCACGCGGCCGCCGCGCTCGTGCATATGGTCGAACTGGTCGCGCAGGTACTTTTTGACGCGGTCGTCAATCTGCTCGGTGCCGTGGATCACCACGGTGTCCCCGAGCCCGAGCTTGCCGACGGCGAAGCCGACGATGTTGACCAGCTGGGCCATGGCCACGCCCTTGCCGCGGCGCATCAGCCGCGAGAAGTCGTAGACCACGCGCCGGGCATCCCGGACCCCGTCCACGGCCGATGCCGTGTGGTTGTTGAACAGGTCGCCGTTCGTGCTGAGCATCGTGTTCGCGATGCCGCGCAGCACGTTGTACGCGCGCAGCTGGTCGGGGTCGGTCTTGCTTGAGTTCAGCAGGGCCTTGTGCGCGGTGTCGAGGTACGAGACGAACATCTGCAGCCGCGGCACCTGCTGGTGCGGGATGTTGACCACGCGCAGACGGTGCCGCTGGTCCTTGGCGTTGTGCCGCCACATGCCCTGCTCGACGTAAAAGTCGGTCGCCGTGTCCTCCAGCGCAGAGCGAATGATCGAGCCGATTGCCCCGTCCGTGGTCTCGTAGAGCTGCTCAAACATCAGCTTGAGCTTCTCCATCTGCGCGGCGAAGACCGTCAGTTCGTCGTCCTCGTCGCCGAACAGCTCGAAGGGATTGACGTCACCGCGGTTCAGGTCCACGCGCGAGGTCAGCCGCTCGAAGTTCGGGCCCAGCTTGTCCAGGTCCGCCCCGTCCAGCACGAGGTGGACCACCGAGCCGTTGCCGAGCATGCAGGCCTGCGAGATCTTCGAGCACCACATGTTCGACACACGCTGGCGGTCCAGGTACTCGCTCAGGGTCGCGTCTGCCACGACAACGTGGTGCTCGTACCGGTTCACGTCCATGAGTACGGCCGAGTTGTTGACGTCGCCGACCATGTAGCCGACGTACTCGCCGCCCCGGTCGTTCAGGCCGTTAGTCACCAGCGAGTACGAACCCGCGAGCTCGGTCGAGGTGAAGTGGAAGCCCTTGCCGCGCTTCTTCTCGTTGTTCTTGAACAGGCCCGAGAGTTCCTGGCGCTGCTCGCCGGCGTACGCCGCGGCCTGCAGCGTGCCGAAGCGGTCGATGTACAGGCGCGTGACGCGGTCGACCGAGTCGTCCAGCGTCTCGAGGTCCGGAGCCTTGAGAAACAGGCGGTTGTGCACCGACAGGTAGCTCGCGCCGTCCTGGATCTCGCCGATGGTGACCTCCAGGTCGGAGGAGATCTTGGCGGCCTTGCGCTTGGAGGAGGTCGTGCCGGTCTCCTCCTGCTCGTTCGCGTCAAGGCGGTCGAGCTTCTCCGACTGCTTGGTGAACGAATCCACCCACTTCTCGTCCATCCGGCGCACCTGCTCCAGGACGACCGCGGTGACGCGCTCGTCGAGCCCGTCCGGGATCCGGTCGATGCCCCAGAACGCGGCGAAGTTGTCGTGCGCGGCGTCGTCGTGGAAGAACGCGAGCACGCACGCCACCGAACCGTCGACCTCGAAGTAGTCGGAGCGGAAGACGTACTTCTCCCGAGGCTTGAGCGCCAGCAGGTGCGGATACGAGTCGAACCGCCCCTCCAGCTTCTTCATCTCCTGGCGGCGCTGCCACCAGTTCTTCTTCGGCTCGGCCACCTCGGCCGGCTCAGCGGCGACCGCCGGCGCGGTCACCCCGGACGGCTCCGCCGTCCCGCCCGTGGCGGGATCGCCGTCGAGAGCGGCCTCCAGTTCATCCACGCCCGGCACGGCCGTCGCGTCCCCGCCCCGGGGCTTCTTCCCCGGAATGCCCAGCTGCGCGCGGGCCTTCGTCATCAGCGCCATGTCACCCTTCGTCCTTCCTTTGGTCGTCCAGCTCGGCCCGGTCAGTTCAGTGAGGCCTTGAGAGAGTGCAGGTCGTCCTCGATGCCCTGGTAGAAGACCCGCAGCATGGGCTCGGTCTCCTCGCGGTCGAGGACCGTAGCCTCCTTGATCATCAGCGCGGACCCCTCGACCTCGGACTGCAGCACCATGTGCGCCCGGCGCAGAGCGTCAGCGCTCTTGCCCTTGAGCAGCAGGTACTGGTGGATCGAGGTGAACTTGCCACCGACGTGCTGCGTGAGGATGTCATACTGCTCGTTCTGCAGCTCGATCAGGTCAGGGTCGCGTACCTCGAGGGCGTGGTTGCGGTGCTCGAGCGAGGCCACCTGGTGGTAAATCCGCTGCGGCTCCTTCGTGGTGACGAAGGCCCACTCGCAGTTCGTGTCGATCTTGCGCCAGAAGGCGTCGACCCGGTCCAGGATGCCGATGCGGTCCTCGTCGAAGAGCAGGTACGACGCTGAGCCGACGACCAGGTAGACCTGCCCCTCACCGCCGTCGGAGAAGTGGATCCGGCCGTCCTCCTCGATGCCGTCGATGCCGACGATCGAGTAGAAGTCGCTCGGGTCCGAGCTGCGGCGGGTGAAGACGTTGCGTGCACGGGAGGGGGCGTACGCCAGCAGGGCGGGCACGTTCATCGCCCGCAGCTCCTTGGTCTTGGTGATGCCGCCGAAGTAGACGATCAGTGCCAGGCCCCAGATGACGAAGAGCGTGATGAACACCGGACCCGAGCTCGCCACGAAGGTCTGCGTCACCGCCCACAGCAGCGCCAGCGCGCCCCCGCCGAAGAAGAACAGCTGCTTGATGGGGGAGGGCTTGGCCGCCCAGCCGCCCTTGCTGAGCGTGATCTCGTGGTCGAGGAACGACCTGTTGAGGCTCGTCCGCACCTTGTACGACATCTTCGCCATGAATCTCTCCCTGCTGCCACCACTGATTTGTCTGTGCCTGTTCGAATGCCCTCATAGACGAGGGATACATGACTACTCTACCTTAGATAGACCTATCGAATCGAGCGTGACTGACGCAAGAATGGCACCATCCAACGGACTCGGACGTGCGATCCGATGCCGTCGGGCGGTGCCGTGGCGTGCTGATGTACGTGGACGGGCAGTCTATCGGACTGGCCTCCGAATAATCATTCAGGAACGAGTCTGCGCAACCTCAGCCGAAGGAGGGGACGAGCTTCCTCTTGCCGCCCCCGTCCTTCCAGGCCAAGGTCGCGTCGAACTTCTTTCCCTTGCTCGAGGTGAAGCCAGTACCCTTGATCGTCTTGCCCGCGGCCAGTGCCGCGAGCTGATCGTCGGTGAAGGCAACCCCGCACCAGCTCTTCGGCGGGGAGTCCAGGGAGGCCTCGAAGTCAGGCACGATCTTCTTACCCTCACCCTTCTTCTCCTCGCGGAAGAAGACCTTGCACTGGAAGCGGTTACCCTTCTTTGAGACGAAGTCGCTGGACTCGACGCCCTCGCCAGCCATGAGGCGGTCGATCTCCTCGGGCGTAAAGGTGTAGTGGCACCAGGACGCCGGCGGCAGCGCGTTGCCGCTGGCGTCGCGGCGGCCGAAGCCGAGCTTCTGGAACCCGACGAACTTCCGGCCCTTGAAGGTGCCCTCGTCAAGCTCGCCGAAGACCTCGTAGGCCTTGCCCGTGGTGCTCTTCGCCGAAAACTCGATCGTCTCCCCGGCCAGCAGCCGGGCGACCTCGTCGTCGGTGAAGCGGTGGCCGCCCCACTCACGCGCGAACACCACATCCTTGCCCGTCTTGGCCCAGGTGCCCTGCACCCGCTCCTTCCGGGTGACGGCCTCCTCCTTGAGCCCCAGTGCGGAGCGCATCGTCGCGGCGTTCTTCTGCATGGTCGCGATGTCCTCGCGCACCCAGTCGGCCACGACCGCGAGGCGCTCCTCTGCGCTCGGGCCGGTGCCCGCGGCAATCTCCTTCATATCGGCATAAACCTTCTCGGTCAGCGCCAGATCGCCGATCCGGGTCCCCGGCAGGAGCCGCCAGCTCATGTCCCCGGCCTCGGCGAGGGTGAGCTTGCGGCCCTTCTCCAACAGCAGCGGGTACTTCGTCTTCGTCGAGGTCACCTCGGAGTACGTCGAGGTCCGGGTGGCACCGGTGCCCACGTCGCGCTTCTCCAGCTGCTTCATCAGCCACTTCATGCTCGGGTGCTCGGGGCGCTTGTTCGCACCCTCGAAGACGAAGGGCTCAGCGTTGGTGCCCAGGCCCTTGGCCGATTCGTTCTCGTCGCCCTCGGCGGTGTCGTCGCCGGCGTCCGGATCGAACACCGCCTTCCAGCCCGCCGACAGCGGGACGTTGGCGATGCCCACGAAGTCCGGGTAGTCCTTGACGTGGCCCTTCTGCTGCTCATAGATGTAGTCCTCGGCGATCATCGCCAGGTAGTTCTTGCCCAGCGTCTCGTAGATCAGGCGGCCGGCCTTGCCGAAGCGCTGCTCGACTTCGTCCAGTGAAGCGGGCACCTTCTGGCCCGGCCGGTTCGCACCGTGCGCGCCCTGGGGCTTGACGTGCGTCTTGCGCGGCTGGCGGTGCGTCAGGAGCTTCACGTCCACACCCACGACCCCGGCAATCTTGTCCACCAGAGGCGCGAGCTCGTCGAACTGCTCGGGCGTGATCGTCACGTCGGCAGTACGCGGGTAGCTGACGGCCTGGGCCTCGTACATGGACTGGTAGGTCGAAAGCACCAGCTGGGCCTTGACCCCCTTGCCCACCAGGAGCGAGGACAGTGCGGCCAGGTCCAGCAGCTTCGGTGGCGCGGTCTGCTTCGCCGCCTTGCCGTCGAGCACGACGGGGGAGGGGCCGTACTGGTTCGGCACCTGGTCCTTCTGGTCGAACCGCGGCTCCTCCGAGTTCGTGTACATCACGTCGTTCTTGTCACGGAACCGGTTCTGGAAGAACGGCTTCTTGACGTAGTCGTTGTACGCCTTCAGCTGGTCGCCGACGAGCTTGACCATCGCCGACTTCAGCCGGCCCTGGCGCAGCACCGTGTCCTGCCCGGACTGACGCGCCATGTTCGTGGCGATGCGGGTGAACTGCATCGAGAGCAGGTCGAACTGCGAGCGGTAGCGCGCCTTCTTGTATTCGTCGAAGTCCAGGAGTGACGGAATGACCTTGCGCGCGGTGAAAGCCTTCTGCAGCGAGGCCGGGGCCTCGTCGGTGAAGTACATGCGCGACCACTTGCCCGGCTTGAGCCCCAGCTCCAGGAAGGCGTTGACTGCGATCATGCCGCCCTCGCCGGTGGGGTCAACGTCGGTGGCGATCACAATCTCGTCGCACTTGCCCAGGGTCCGCTTCACGTCCTGGGCGACAGAGCTCGCGTTCTTGATCACCTCCAGGCTCCAGTCCAGCTGCTGCGGGTCCCAGGGCAGATTGCCCAGGTCCCAGGTCCGGTACTTTCCGGCCACGTCCGGATCCGCCACCATCAGGTGCGGATCGACGAACTCGTACAGGTGCCCCCGGGCGTGGGCGATGACAAACTGCTCCCCGTTGTACGTGCCGTTCATGCCGCCGAGGGCAACGGCGAAGTGCCGCGCCGCGCTCGGCTTCTCGGTGAGGATCCCGACAACCATCATGACTCCCTTTCGTCGGTGACTCATAAACCAGTCGACTCATAAATCAGTCACAAGTCTATAGATAGAACGAGTCGAATGGCGAGTCCCGACGAGTCGCTCCGCGAGTCGAATGAGAGCTGCGGGACCCGCGCCGGCACGCCGCTCAGAGAAGGCCTGGATCATTCACGGCGACCCCAGATCGAGGTAACGTCTATAGAGTCGCCACCCGCTCACGCCCGACCCAGGAGCACGAATCCCATGGCTCTCGACCACGCTTTCCTGCGCACACCACAGGACTTCAGCAGCATGCTCATCGAGATGCAGGAGGGCAGCTGGCCGCCGGACGAGGCGGACGTCATCCGTATCGCCCAAGGGTGCTCAATGCTGATCGAGTGCATCGACGCCTGGGAGAGCGCCACGCACGGCAAGAATGTCTTCGACGTCGCCCGCGGAGAGATCTGCACGGCCGACGTACGGCGGCTCCTCGCCCAGGAAGTCTCACTGAGCTACGAGGGCGACGTCGCGGTGCTGCTGGTGCCACCTGCGGACGAACGTGTGCGCGTGGAAATCCGTGCCGACGTCGACGAATACCAGGGCCTGCTGCGCCGTCCGGAGATGGTCCTGGATTGGGAGCAGGATGGCAAGCAGCACGAGCACTACATCTCACTCAAGCCCAAGGGTGCGCACTGGTACATGCTGTCGCAGCTGCGCGACGACATGAAGGAAGGCCGGCTCGCCGTCCGGTCCTAGCTCCGCCGGCCGTGGGCCTCCTGCGGCCTCTAGAATGAAATCAGCCCGTTGCCTGATGGCACCGGGCTGATGGGTTCGACAACAGAGGGGCGCAGGTCAGCGGCCCAGGTTCACGGGACGGCCGGTTTCGCCATTCCGACGCGCCGGAGAGCCGCATTCACTGCAGCGATTCTTCTTCAGTATCGTTGGCACTGCCTGTCAACTCTGCGCGTCGGGCCTCAAACAGCATTTCATTGATTGCGAACTCCGCGTTCCCTGACCACGCTTCGCTGCCGAATGCAGTGATGTCGTAGTACTCGGGGATGCCGTCGCCTTCCGGATCGGTAAAGCCAACCCCAAGGTCGTCGCATTTCAGCATGACCTTCCGCTCGCCATACGAAGCCGTCAACTCCCAGTTGCCGAAGTAACTGCCGTAAATGGTGAGATCCAAGGGGACCCCGGCAACGTCTACCAGCAGATTGGAGGATTGACTCCTTCTCTGTTCCGGCCAAGACGCCAGACCATCAAGTTCGACGGTGACCCCCGGGACCAGAGTAAGAGCATCCATGACGTTGTCCAGCGCGTCACTTTGCTCCCTCCAGCCACTTCCACCTGCATCGACATAGCAATTTGTCACCAGCGCATCCTCAGCTGACGTGGAGCCAGCGGGCAGGGAAATATCCGCTCGCAGAAGGGCCCTTGGAACAGTTGCTTCCTGCGTCCTGGTGCTTCCACGGCTCCACGGAGATTCCAGAAGGCCTGCGATCCTCACCTCCGCAAGATAGAAGGCCGTGAACGTCAATGCAGTGGCGTCCTGCTTGGTGTGGTTGAGGCCGACGAGTTTGGCCGAGGCGGCATCGACGTCGAACGAAAGGGAGGAAATATCGTCGGGCACCAGATCCTCCCAGTCACCCATATTCCCTTCGCTGATCGTGACGTCCCGCAACAGAACATTGCCCTCGTAGGCAAGCCGCAGAGCCAAGCTGAGCCCGTCGGCATCACTTGGAACTGAACCAAATATCTTTTCGGTGGCCCTCCTGAGATCGCTGAAGATGTGGGGACCTTCGGTCCCGAGCCACTGCTGATAGGCGGTGCGGGTGTCCTTATCTGCCGAGACAACTACATACTCCAGGTCCCGACTTCGCCCCTCATGGATGTACGCCCGGAGGTGAGCACTGTCGGCTGCGCCGGTTTTTACCTCACTCTTTCGTTTGGCCGGTCCTTCCAGCAGGATCTGGTCACGAAGAGCTTCATGGGCAAAATCTGCGGTACTGAGGATACGGATGCTGGACCCCAAGGATGTGATGACCCCGCTCAGGTCCAGCGCGATGTCTTTGGCTGTCTTTTCATCCGGGACCTCCACCGAAAACCCGGCACTGTGAAGCTTCTTTGTCGCAGCCCGGAGTGATACGTGGTGGGCGTGTAGGTGCTGGCCCCATTCCCAGATAACGGTGTCCGTTACCCAGATTTCAATGCGCCCGTGCTTATCAGCGCGGGAACAAAGAGACCTCAGTGTTTCCATGCCGGGCGCTTCGGCGAAGATGTTTGTGTCGAGCGCGATTGCTCCGACGCGGCTGAAGTTCGGATCGGACCCGGGAGCAGTTTCCATGCCCTGATCGTCGGGCAAAGTTCACCGATTCGACAAATTGTCCCGTCACAAGCCCTTTTTACGGTTCGCGGAGACGCACCCCAGGACCGTTCGCTGTATCCCAGTGCGTCACGGCGCTCATCGGATCGGCCGCCCTTCCCGCTCGCGCTCGAGCTTCGCCTGCTTCTTCGTCGCCTCCCGCACCCGGTCGCGGACGAAGACCGCGTCCTTGTGCGTAATCGGTGCTTCGTGGATGTTGTGCGATCCGCGCAGGAAGTTGCTCGTGCGGTCCGCGATCGAGTACGCGAGTGCCTGCTCGATCGCCGCGCTGGTCTCCTTTACCTCACCCAGCTGCCCGTGCAGCGCGGCCAGGCCCTCGGTCTGCTCACGGCCCCTCCGTTCCAGGGCTTCCATGCGCGCCGCGATACTGCCCAGCAGCGGATCACGGGAGCGGAACAGCTGCGCCGCGCGCCGGGTGGCGGCATCGGTCGCCAGTCCAAGGTCGAGCTGGGCCAGCAGAAAGGCCGTGACCAGGCTTGCCTGGCTCAACCGCTCGGCGAACTCGCGGGCTGCCGTGTCGCCGACACCGAGCTCACGGACGGCCGCTGAGCGCAGCTGCTCCCGCAGCGCACCGACGATGGCCTCGGGCAGGGCCCGGACGGCAGGCTGGCTCTTCACGCCCTCGAGCCGGAAGCCGCTCTGTGGCAACGACTCGCTGCCTTCGTCACCTCCGCCGGAGCCGCCCCTGGCCGCCGCAGACTGCACGGCCTCCTGATGGTCGGTGTGCTGGAGCGGGACGGGCGGGATGAGGTTGGCATCTTCCGGCGGCGACACCGGGAGGGCCGCGGGGTGCGCTTCGGCGTCAACGTCGTCGTGCACCTGCGGCATTGCTGCTGTGTCCACGGCGACCGCGTCGCTCTGGGCCGGGGGAGTGGCGCTGCCTGCTCCCGAGCCTCCCCGCTGTCCGGCACCGGTGTCCCGGTCAAGGTTCTCGGCGCTCTGCTGCGGGGCCTCATCCTTCTCCGGCGTGTCCTGCTCCGGCTCCGCCGGCTGTGCCCGTTCCTGGGCCCGCTTCAGGCCCTCGCTCCCGCCGGTCCGGTACGCATCGAGGAAGGACGTATCGACGTCCATCAGCTCGTCGGTGGACGGCATGATCTCGTTCAGACCCTGGCTCACGTCAGCTCCCCGTTCTCCTCGTCCAGCAGATAGTTGTCGCCCCTGGTCAGCCCGAGCAGGGAATCGAAGCCCATGGTCACGACCCGCTCGAGGTTGGCGTTGTTCGTCGAAAGCGCCTTGAGCTCGTCGACGACCTGGTTGATGCGCGCGGTGAGCAGATCAGGGATGTCGAAGTCGAGATTCTCGCGCCGGATCTTCTCGGCGATCGCCTCGGCGTAGTACTCGTTGGCGGAGGGATAGCCGCGCCGCCGTGCCCAGTACTCCGCCCGCTGCTTCTCGTCCGAGGACAGGCGGGTAAAGACCCGCTCCCTGCGGTCGCTGCCGTTCGGGTCGGTGCTCGGTCCACCGGACCTGCTCGCAGCCCGCGGAGCGGGAGGCGCAGCCTTCGGCTCGTCGACGACGGTCATCTCTGGCCACTCCTGTCATATTCGACTGATGTACGAGTCCATTCTAACGTCATTCGAATGCCTGTCACGAATAATTGGTCAGTGACTTGTGACAGACCTTTGCGGAGAGATCGGGCAGAGAGGTAGAGTCATCTGCGTCACCCGGTCAGCGCCTGATCGCGTGTCCCAGGCGGCCTCGGTTCCTCGACCCCAAGGCCGGGGCCGCTGAACGTTGGTTCGCACCTCCCGTTCGTGCGAAAACGAGAAGGCCCCGACGCGCATGAAGCGCACCGGGGCCTTTATTCCTGCCTGCAGTCCCAGAGCCCAGGCCAGTCCGGTCCGCCCGGCATTTGCTCCACGTTGCGTGCCGTTCCCGCCCGGGCGTACGATTCCATCGAACATATGTTCGAAAAGGAAGTGGACATGCAGGCCTCGCAGCCAGAACCGTTGGCGCTCGACGAGCCGCTGATACTCCCGTTTGCGCCGGAAGCCGTCGCCTGCGGCTTCCCCAGCCCTGCAGAGGGATATTGGTCCGGGGACCTTGATCTTGTCCAGCACCTGGTCCGGGACCCAACCTGCACATTCGTCTGGCGTGCAGCCGGCCATTCCATGACCGGAGCCGGAATCAATGACGGCGACCTGCTGCTCGTGGACCGGGGGATCGATCCCGTTCCGGGCAAGATCGTGATCGCCGTCGTTGACGGCGAATACACCGTCAAGCGGCTGGACGTCATCCAGGGACGTACCGTTCTCGTGGCAGAGAACCTTGACTATGCGGACATCGTTCTCCACGAACACACCGAGATGTCAGTCTGGGGCGTGGTCACATGGATTCTGTCTCCTGCGAAAACCAAACGTGGTGTCAGACCCCGCCTATAGTCTCCAGCCGTGGCAATGACGACTCTCACCCCAGCACCCGATCAAATCGCGCTCGTAGACTGCGTCTCCTTTTACGCCAACGCGGAGCGCGTCTTCGACCCCACGCTGCATGACCGGCCGACCCTTGTCCTCTCGAACAATGACGGCTGTGTGGTTGCCGCGTGCCCGCTGGTGAAGGAGCTCGATCCTGACATCATGGGCAAGCCGTGGTTCAAGATCCACGGCTGGTGCCAGGCCAAGGGCGTCGAAGCCAGGTCATCGAACTATGAGCTCTATGGCTCGCTGAGTGCACGGGTTGCCACCATTCTGGGCCGCTTCAGTGCGTGGCAGGAAGTGTATTCGATCGACGAAAGCTGGCTGAAGCTGCGGGGCGCTCCTGAAGAACTCGAATCACGGGGACAGGAGATCCGACGGACTGTCCTCCAGCTGACCGGCATTCCTGTCCGCGTCGCGATCGGTCCCACGAAGACCCTCGCCAAGGTAGCGGCTCTCGGCATCAAGAAAAACCCCGCTTTCAATGGAGTTCTCGATCTCCGGCGGTTTTCGGACGAGCAGCTTGACCGGATCCTTGACTCCCTCCATGTGACTGACCTCTGGGGCGTCGCCGGGCGTAACGGCAAGCGCCTGGCTGCGCTCGGCATCCACACGGCCAGAGAACTGCGCGACGCTGATGCCAAATGGCTCCGTAAACGATTCTCCGTCGTCATGGAAAGAACCATCCTGGAGCTGCGCGGGCAAAAATGCATCGAGCTGGAGACCCAGCCGCCGGCTGCCAAGGACCAGCTGATCTATTCCAGGAGCTTTTCGCGCAAGCTTACGGACCCTGACGAGATGCATCAGGTTCTGTCGATCTACGCCCAGCGGGTCTCAGCACGTCTTCGGGCCCAGGGGTCCGTCGCCGGCGTGCTCTCGGTGTGGGCTTCGACCGGCTGGGCCGATGAAGGAACCGTCCCGCATTCAGCCCACCGGGCTGTTCCGCTGGCCATGCCGACCGATGACCCGATCGCGCTTACGAAAGCTGCCAGTGTGATCCTGCCTGATCTGTTTCCGACCGCCGGTATCCGCTACGCCCGTGCAGGAGTTGTACTCACGGGACTGCGCGCGGGTGACGGCGTTCAGTTCCTACCTGTGTTCCAATCCGAATTCGAAGATCGGGGAGTAGGTAAGGTACTTGACGAAATCACGAGAAAGCTCGGCGCGCAGGCAGTGGGTGTGGGCCTGGGTGGCATGAAGACCCCGCCGGCGTGGGAGATGAAGCGCGCCATGCTCTCGAAGCGCTGCACGACCCACTGGGACGAGCTGCCGGTCGCTGTGGCATAGCGAGGTAAGGGAAGCGCAGGACCTCAACAGCACCCGCGCCGGCAGCAAACTCGAGCAGCCACCTGCCACATTAAAGCGCGGCTTCGAGTTCCTCCCAGGAATACCCGAACATGTAATCCTCATCCTTACCGTGTGAGGCCCAGATCTGAGCTGCATCGTAAACACTCAGCGCCTCGCTGTCGCCATCGTCATCGTCATCGTCATCAAGACCGTAGCGGCACTCAAGGCAGTACATCTCGGAGTAAACAAACTTTTTCACCAGGGGCGTCCCACAGTTGGGACACGGGGGCGTTTCACCCTCGTAGACATCGATCTCGTCCCAGCTTTTTTCCTTCTTCGCGAGGAAATCAAAGATACCCAAAGGCCCTACCGTCCCAATACGTCCCGCCGAAGCCGTTTCTGATATGAGATAAACCGCTGACGACAAGCACAACCGCAATTTTCGACACGGTCAGTATCCCATGCGCCTGTTAGGTACTACCTCCACGCGAGTAAGGCGATACCTGGACGAACTTTGTCTCGGTGCCGCCGGGACCGTAGCGCTGCAACCGCTGGTGGCCACTGACACTATGCTCGGTCGGAGACTTTCTGATGGCTTCATCACCGATGCCTTCGAAAGCCGTCTCCGTAAACTCAGGGACTTTCTCCAAGAGCGCGGTGCTGACCTGCTTGAATGCTTCGGGCGACCTCAGTGTCAACAAGGTGACCGCGCCAGCAGCCGCAAGAGCGCCAACGGCGAGACCTGTCTTGAAAGCCGGATGCTCCTTGATCCGCTGCCAGCGGGTCGGGTCCTGGCTCATATCCTGCTCGCAGGCTCCGGCGGCCTCAGGGCGCACTTCAATGGGCTCAGACTGGACTGACTTGTCCTTGGGCTGCTGAAGACGTGATGGATTGAGCGGCTGCGCCCGATCGAACGGGCTTTCTTGATCATGACCGGGCACTCAGGCAGTCTATCCTTTACCGGCAATCCCAGTCTCACTCCGGTCTTAGGCAGGCTACTCACTGCGCATGCTGTTACTTGAGAACTTTCTCTTCTCCAACGGACAGAGGACGGCCGGGCAGGGCTCTATGCTCAGAGCTATGGAGGTTGAATTGACCATTGAAGATGCCCAGGGCGAAATGATGCGCGTCAGCGCGACGGGCCCCGACTATGGCACCACCCTGGCCGCGGCGAAGGCCAAAATCCCGGAAGGATCCCGGATGATCATCATTCGCGTTCCGGACCGTGAGGGGTAACCGTTTCAGTATGCTCCTCCGCCCGGATACCCTGCTGAATTCACCTGGCCCCTTCCCAGCAAGGTCCTGGTCCGGCCTGAAGCAAGCAGTCCGGCATCAGGAAGCACCAACCATACAACCAAGACAGCGCCCGCTAAGGTTGGTCATTGCCAGGTCTGGCCACACCAGCAACGGCTCTCTTCGTGTTCCTGGATGACCAGGACCCGTTCCTCGCCGAGCAGAATGATGTCTTCGTAGCTGAGCATGCCTCCAGTGCAGCATCGGTTGCCGACTGCAGGTAGGGGAGTCCTGGCGTATGTGGAAAACCGCAGGGACGATCAAGCTCGTTCCGGTATGCCCAGCCGCCTTATTCCATGGTCCTTCAACCTCCATCCGAGCCAGGCCTACCATGGAGGAGGGGAGCTCCGTCGGCCGATTGTCGGGACAGGTCATGGCACCACACAACGCGAATAGGCGGGACAACCGCACCCCTGGAATTGCAACATTGCGCCCCGGGCACCGCATCAGGGAAATACGCCAGGACCTCCATGACCGACACCCCGCCCGGGCCCGCTACCAGGTCATTGCTGCTCATCATCCGTTAGCCGGCGGGGCACCCCTTGTGCCCCCGGCCTCGGATGAATACCAGATCCGTCTCTACACGCGGTCCCGCAGCGGAGACGTAAGGATGCGACTCGCCGCGGTCAGGGAGGCCATAGCAACCTCGCCATATGTCTGGGAGGACCTCGCCGATGATGGCGTGCGGGAATGGGTTGAGCCTTCGATTGAGGACGATGTGCTGTTGTCGGCTGCACTGGTGTCTCTGGGAACTTTGAGCGCCGAGGAACGCCCTTATTTGGGGTGGTCGAGGAGATCTACGAGATTCTGACAAGTGCAGAAGCGGAATACTGGCACCGGGCCGTATCAGGCCGCCGCCGGCACTGACCGAATCAGCCTGGTTCCGAGATCCTACGGACCAAACGTCGTTCTTGAACCTATGAAGCATGGGCCTCTCGGCTGAACTCTGCAAGAATCACGGCATGGTCGACCGCACTGCGTCCGATGAGCACTACGTGCTTGACCTGTGCGATGGCGTCCTCGGCATGAGCAGCTGTCGCCAAGCGACGTTCGATTGGCTCCGCGGCGACCCGTCCCCTTTGCGACCCCTCGGAACCAAGCTGCCCGTGGACGGCTTTTGGTCCGATCTCAAGCTCGTCGTCGAGTTCCAGGAGGAGCAGCATTCGAAACCGTCACCGTTCTTCGATCGGCGGCAGACCGTCTCTGGTGTGGGTCGCGGCGAGCAACGTCGCCTCTACGACGAACGCAAGCGACTTCTTATCCCCGAACATGGATTGAAGCTCGTTGTGATCGAGAAGTCCGCGTTCATCGTCAAGTCGAAGCGTATCCGGCGCGACCCGACGAGGGACATTGCCGTGGTGCGCGCGCACCTCGGCAATGCGCAGCCAAAACGGCTCTAGTGCCGACGTCGCCATCGAAGTGCTGTGATCGGTAGAAGCCAGTCAACGGCATGACGAAAACCCGCGATGGATGAGCCTCAGACCTTTGCGCTGGCAGTGCAGTCCACGAGTGCCGAGGTGAAGTCCTTCGACTTCCAGATCTTCTTGTCCTCGTCCTTCGGCAGGAAGTCCGAGATCGATCCGGCCCCTATTGGTGCGCCGCCGGCGAGGAAGCGCAGCGTCTCCTGTGAGAACCCCGCCTGGAAGACGACGCCCGCCAGGCAAGCGCCCGAGGCTGCGTAGGTCTTCTTCTGATCCTCGTTCAGCGCATAGGAGGAGAACGTCGAAACGAGCCCCGCGGTCAGCTGTGAGGAGGAGTTGATGCTCGTGCCCTGCGGCACCGTGAACTTCGGCGTGAGATCCGGCTGCCGGGCCTGGGGGAGCTCCTGTCCCTGCTTCGGCGGCACGTAGACCTGATCCTTGCCGTCCTTGCTGGTCGTGGCACCCGGGGCCGGGGTCGGCGGGATCACCGCGTCGACGCAAGCGTCGAACTTGTCGCGCAGCTCGGGGGAGAGCATGATCGCGGCGTCCATCGCGCTGACCTCGCGCAGGCCATTTGCCACCGCGGCGATGTCGTCGCTGCCCTTGCCCACGATGTAGGCCTGCGCGGCGTCCGAGAGGTTCTTGTCCTGGACGGCGCGGACCAGGCACGCGCCGCCGTCGGTGCTCTTGGCCCCGGTGCCCTGGAACACGAGCCGGTCCAGCGCCTTGCCGAGGTCCTGGCTGGTCACCTTCGCCGCGCTGGTGCTCGGGCTCGGCGACGGCTGCGCCGTCTCTGAGCCGGCGGAGCATCCGGCGAGCAGGCTGCCCAGCACCGCCAGTGCGGCGGCGGACAATGCCGCCTTCCTCGTCATCGGGGTCTTCATCGCCATGGCCTCTCCTGTCGGGTCGATGTCTGCGCCGGATGGCACAGAGCCCGCATCCGACTGGTCTTCCAGTACATCTTATCCGATAGGCCAATCGAATGGTCTATCGGTTGATGCGCGAAGAGCGACACCAAAGACGGCTGACAGAAGGTCTGCGCCAGGCCCTGGCGATGCCTGGTATCGCCAGGGGGCAGCTGGGCTGGGAGGGATCAACGGAGTTGATCCGGACGGGTGCTCGACGCGTCCCGAGCGCGTCACCGGTCCCTGAGTGGGCCGGGTCGGGACGGCTTGCCGCGCCCGGACGACGCCGAGCGAGAGAGGGACTGCCAATGACCCGGACGACTGTGCCGACGGACCTGATGCCGCGCTGCCAGATCGCGGACCCGCAGGTGCAGGAGCACCTGCCGTGCCAGCACCACGAGAGCGGCGGCGTCCAGTGCGAGAACCCCGATCCGCACACGGACGATCACTGGATCTCGGAGCACACAATTTCCCACGCGCTGGCCGGAAACGGCTACGCCTGCACGGCATTCGACCCCGCAGAGCCGGCCCGAGCCTTCCAAGGGCCTGTCCAGGCCTACACCGAACAGCAGATGGTCGACGCGCTCCTGCGCTGCGCCGCGGACCGGGACAGCCTCCCGCGCAACGACTACATCCGCCGCAGACACGACGACGAACCATCCGCGCCGCTGCTGGAGCGCCGGTTCGGCTCCTGGAATGCAGCCCTGGAGAGAGCGGGGCTGAACACCACCGAGCAGCCGCTGCACTTCCAGGGCGCGACCACGAAGTGGACCGAGGAGATGATCCTCGACGCCCTGCGCGAGTGCTGGATCAAGACCGGCTCCATCGCCGTGCTCGCCTACGAGGCCTGGCGCACCGGCGGCACCGACGGCATCTGCCGGACCCATGTTCCGCCGGCGGCCACCATCCGGTTCCGGATGGGGAGCTGGTCGCGGGCCACGCAGCTCGCCGTGGGCTGAGCCGGCGGCCCTGGCGCAGGTGGCTGCCATCCCGCTCATCCCACTGACCGCACACAGACCGCACACAGACCGAAGGACTCCATCATGACGATCGCCCGCCCCCTCCATGACGTCATCGACGACGCACCTCCGTCGGACGCCATCGCACAGCAGATCCAACTGCAGGCCGCCGCTGCGCTCCTGCCCGAACAAGAGTGGTGCGGCGGCTGCACCCCCGGGGACGATCCGGTCCCCGACGTCGAGGGCGGCATCCCTGGCATGCCGCAGGACGTCGTCCTGCGCACGACAGAGCAGCTGTCGCTGCCCGCGGACTGGAAGACCGCCTGGGGCCCGGCCCCGCTCTACGACATCGCCCACCTCGCCTGTGGGCACACCGTTACCCGCCGGGCCTCCTGACCCGGGCAGGGATGCAGCGACGCAGCGCAGCTGCGCCGGGGGACTCATCGACTGAACCATCGACCAGTGAAGGAGCGTCCCGCTCATGCCCCTGACACCACTGCAGAGCTGGGCCCTCATTGTGCTCCTCGCCGCCTTTGTGCTCGGGCTTATCTGGCTCTACGCCGAGGCCGAGGCTGCGCTCCGGCGCAAACATACAGACAAGGCGGCGGCACAGCAGCCGCAGGCCGAGGAGGCAGACAGCTCACTCGTTCCCATTCCTGTACCTACCGCCCGCCCGACCCTTCGTCTCATCCAGGGGCAGGGCCAGGCCTCCGCGAGGTCCCGTCGCGGTCCCGCCGAGGTCTACGACTGGGCCCGCCGGGGAATCTAAAGAGACCCCTTCCGGCCCCTGGCCTCCTGCGGGGCTGGGTCAAGACTTCATGCGGCCCACCGCCGCACCACGAACAGCCCCGGGCCGTCGCGAGAAGCGCCGGACACGCCGTTCCTGCCGCAGCCCGGCAACGAAGCCACGGCGGCCCGGGGTCAACAACCATTCACCTGCCCGTGCAGGCATCGAAAGCGAGAAGAACAATGGACCAGACCATCGCACCGCCCCTCATCAAGCACAGCGTCGCCGTCGACTTCGGCGTCATCGAGCTCACGGGCACCCTTCAGCACGCCGACGCCCAGCGCAGCCTCGTACTCCTGACCGAGGAGGCCCCCGAGCGCATCTCGGTGAACCTCGAGGCATATGGCCTCGTAGCCGGCCAGGGGCGAGTGTTCATCAAGGACTGGTCGGAACACGCTGGCCTGGCCGAGCGCCTGCAGGAGGCGGGGCTCGTGCGCATCATGCGCTCCGTGACCGTCGGCCCGTTCGCCTCCACCGCCCACGAAGTCGAGGTGACGCTCTGATGGCCGCGGACACCCATGCGCTGAGCATCCTGAAGCTGAGCACCGGCCACCTCGAGAAGATCGAACAGCTCCAGGGACGGATGCTCGCCCTCGGCGAGGAACAGCTGGAGGTCGCGCGCCGCCAGCTCGAGGCCCAGGACACGCAGAACATCCTCGCCTGGCTGCAGCTGCAGCAGGCCCAGGGGCATACACCCGACCCGACGCTCGTGGACCTGGTCCGCCGGCGGTTGCGAATCTGAAGCAGACAGGAGAAGCGCCATGGACAACATCATCGAGAGCGCCGGAGTCCTCATCGCCACTCTTGCCTTCATGATCTGCCTCGCGTGGCTGGGCTGGTTGCTGTTCCGGCGACGGTTCCCGAACCGGGACGGGCAGATCGCGTACCTGGAGGAGGACTACCGGCGGGCCTGCGAGAGCGGAGACGTGGCCGCGGCCGATCAGATCGAGGCTGAACTCTGGGATCTGGGGGCAGCACCGGGCTGGCCTGGGGCCGGGCGTACCGGGTTCGATCAGCGCAGCTGATGCGGGACCCGTGATGCAAGGGCATCTGGGATCAACGCAGTTGATCCGGAAGGAGCACTGAGGAGCGCTCGATCAGCACAGCTGATCCGAGTCTTCATTCGAAAGATCATCGTCTGATCAGCACAGCTGATCCGGATGGGGGTCTGAGAGACAACCGAACACTTCATCTCACCATCGCGCGCGGAGCAGGGACACTGCCCGCGCGTTTCGTGCACAACGAGGAGAAACACTCATGTCGAACCCCCGCAACTCCGCCACCGTCATCGGCCGCCTGACCAAGGACCCGGTCGTCTTCAACAACCAGGACGGCTCCAAGAAGGTCGCGTTCACCCTGATGGCCGATCACAACTACACCGACAGCCAGGGCAACCGCGGAGCTGACGCTGTGCCGGTCGAGGCTTTCGTGCGCGCGACCACCAACGGCATCGGCCCGTTCGCGAGCATCCACAAGGGTGACCTCGTGGCCGTGAACCTCAAGCTGCGCCAGGACCGCTACACCAAGAACGGCGTCGAGGTCTTCGAGCTCAAGGCAGTCGTCGAGGACATCACGTTCCTCGAGCCCCGCTCGGTGACCCAGGCCCGCGTGAACGAGCGCGTCGCTGCCGCCGAGGCGCAGAACCAGGCCCTGCAGACCCAGCCGGCTCCGGCTCCCGTCGCAGCCGCTGCCGCACCGCAGCCGGCCGTCGCCAGCGCCGTCCACAGCGAGGAGCTGCCCTTCTCCTGAGAAGCGCGCCCCGCACCCAGCACAACCCACAACTGAATAACAACCGAATAGGCGGGTCGCACACGCCGACAGTCCCCGTCCGAGGAGCCTCGCGCTGCTCGGACGGGGATCTGCTTTTGCTGGCCGCCGTCCTGCCCTGCCCCCAACGTCATTAGCCAAGAGAAGGAGTTCCGCCATGCAGATCGCCGCCGACGCGACCGTCGAGGCCACCGATCACGACCAGGCCCTGCACGCAGGGCTCACCGCCGTCGTCGGCTCGGTGATCACCGACCACCCCGGACCGGATGTCGAGGCCATGGTCGACGACGTCGTCACCGCCGTCATCCAGAAGCTGCGCCTTCACGCCAGCCAGGTCTTCGTCGCCGATCACGGTGGTGCCCGCCCCGTGGAGCGCTTCCGCACCGTCACCGGGCGAATGGACCTGGAGGACCCGGAATGAGCCTGGTCCAGCAGCTCGAGCCCGCCGCCGAGGTCCAGCCGGCTGCCGGGCTTCCCGCGGCGGCGCGGATCCTCGCCGAGGCATATCCCCAGATCGTCGACTTCGACCCCAGTGGGATGACGATCGAAGAAGTGCACTACTTCCTCGGTGAGTCGGCTGCCGTCGCCTTCTTCCAGTTCCTGGTCCTCACCAAGCGGTGCAAGGCCGCCGTCGGGATCCGGCGCTGAGAGCTTCCGTACAGAGCGGTTTGATCCCTCCGTGGCTCCGGCCCCACCAGCGCCCCGCGCGCCCTGCCCTGCCCTCCCGGCAGCAGCGGCGTGGCGGGGCGCTGTCTTTTCGTTCAGGTTTCGTTCGTGGCCTGTGTGGAGGGGATCGGCACAGCCGACCCGGATCTGACGACGAAGGACAACGTCCCCGTCCTGCCACACTTCACTGGAGGTCCGCCATGTCTGGTCTCAGCTGCCCCAACGATGGCGCGCCGATGGAGTCCGACGCCACCGCCACGGCCCGCGAACGGGCCGGCCGGCGCGGTTGCGCCTGCACCCACACCTGCCTGGAGTGCGGCTACTCCGAGATCCCCTGATCACCGCCCATCAACCGAGGAGGGGCCATGTCGACCTCCGTGCAGCACCGTCATCACCGCAACCACGACCACACCCTCACCGGCTTCCTGTCCGCCGTCACAGCGGTCTGCCAGGAGCTGAACGCCGCCGACGACGCCGACGAGCTCGAGCGCCACGTCGGCTGGGTCTCGCACTCGTGCGAGCCGGACTACCAGGTGCTCGTCGAGCTGATCGGCCCCGCGCCGGGCCTCGCCCTGCAGCTGGTCATCGACCTGGACATCGACTCGACGGTCGCCTCCGCGCAGATCGTCGGCACGGCCGATGACGAGTCGTTCACGACGGACGTCGAGGTCGGAGTCCGGTTCCTGTCCCATCTCGTCGAGCACCACCTCGCGCCAGCGGCCAGGCCGTGCGACGGCTGCACGGCTCCGGACTCCCTGCGGGCACCGACCTGGAAGTGAGTGGCGAACGGCTCCTCGTCCCTTTCGTCACAACCCCTCGCCGGCTCCTTCCCGGAACCGGCCCACGGCGCTCTAGCTCAGCGGAAGAGCACTCGGCGTTCTGACTGCCCGCGGTTCGATTCCGCATCAATCCCTGGTCGGGCAGACCCAGGCAACAGGCCCGTTGCAGGGCGACGCACGAGAGGTCGCGGGTTCGATCCCCGTGAGCGCCACAGACCCAGGGTCGTACAGGCCCGCGCGATCCATCAGCTGCACCAGCTGCACCAGCCAGAAGGGCACTGCCATGACCGACACCATCACCCCCGCCTTCCTCGACATCGTCAAAGACGGCGGTCCTGCGGTCCAGGAGGTTCTGTTGCGCTCGACCGAGCGCCACCGCATCCTCGGCGGCAAGAGCGCCCGGATGCTGCGCCGGGGCGACCGGGTCGCGCTGCGCGACCTGAACCCTGATCTGGATGGCGGCACAGCCGTCGTCGAGCAGGTGCGGCCCTCGGTGGGCAGCACTGTCCACATCCTCACCGTCGGCGGTGAGGCCCACCTCGTCCGCGGCTCGCGCCTCGTGCTCGTCGCCCGCGGACCGGAACAACCCTGACCAGCAAGGAAACCGCCATGTACACCGGACCCATCAGCAACGGCATGCTGCTCGGCATGACGCACAAGGGACGCAGCGCATTGATCCGCGAGCTCAGCCCGTACGTGCGCCGCAAGCTCGCACACATCGCCTCGCTCGGTGCCGAACAGGAGACCAGGAAAGCCGCCGAGCACTTCGACGCTGGCCGGCGCGTCTGGGCCGGTACCAGGCTCGACCACGCCCAGTCACTGAGCCGGCTCGCTGCTGAGCTCACGGGCGAGCCCGACGGCGTCTTCATCGTCGAACCCATCGACTCCGGATCCGTCGCGGCAGGCAACTGATCTCTCTCACTGGACCCCTGGCACCGAGCCCATCGCTCAGGGCCGGGGGTCCTGTCTTTCTCTTTCCGGAACAGCCAGCACAGCTGGCTCGGGCGTGCCCGTGGAGAAGCACGCCTGCCACCCCGGCCAGAGCGCCCGACGACCACTCCAGCAAGGAACCCCACCATGAAGCGCACCCCTTCCGGATCTGTCTTCGGCGGCCTCATCGCCGCCGTGCTCTGTATCGTCACGCTGACCGGCTGCGAGGACCTGCCGAAGGCCCCCGGCGTCCCGGGTACGCCGTCCACCAGCACTGCGGCAGCCCAGGACCCGGGACAGGTGTCCTCTGGCAAACCGGCGAGCGTGGAGACCAAAGTCATCCGTGTCATCGACGGCGACACCGTCGCCGTGCTGCCGGTGGCCGGCCTGCT